>NZ_JBHTUD010000051.1:0-1257 GCF_042794235.1 Nocardia sp. NPDC056541 | reverse complement strand
GAGCCGTCGAAGGTGGGATCGGCGATTGGGACGAAGTCGTAACAAGGTAGCCGTACCGGAAGGTGCGGCTGGATCACCTCCTTTCTAAGGAGCACATCTACACGAACTCTCCACACAGGTGGATGAGGTTGTGTCAGAGACCGTTTAGACCTCATTCGTAGGTCTGCGGACGCTCATGGGTGGAACACTGACAACTTTCATCGCATACGGATGGTCCTCTGTGATCGTTCGCGATGGGTATACCGACACACTATTGGGTCCTGAAAGAACACGCGAGTGTCTTTCTGGCAAGATAACGATCCGCTCGGATCTTCGAGATACTGCCGGCCTTCGGGTCGAGTGAGTCTCGGAATCGGGTTCGAGTGGGTGTGTTGTTTGAGAACTGCACAGTGGACGCGAGCATCTTTGTTAGTAAGTGTTTAAGAGCGTACGGTGGATGCCTTGGCACCAGGAGCCGATGAAGGACGTAGGAGGCTGCGATAAGCCTCGGGGAGCTGTCAACCGAGCTGAGATCCGAGGATTTCCGAATGGGGAAACCCAGCACGAGTGATGTCGTGTTACCCGCATCTGAATATATAGGGTGTGTGGAGGGAACGTGGGGAAGTGAAACATCTCAGTACCCACAGGAAGAGAAAACAACAGTGATTCCGTGAGTAGTGGCGAGCGAAAGCGGATGAGGCTAAACCGTGTACATGTGATACCCGGCAGGGGTTGTGTATGCGGTGTTGTGGGGTCTTCTTTCTTGATTCTGCCGGATCAAGCGAGAGTAAGAAACCGTTGTGTTAGTCGAAGTGGTCTGGAACGGCCTGTCGTAGAGGGTGATAATCCCGTAGACGAAAACTCAACGGCTCTCGTAGGAGATACCCGAGTAGCAGCGGGCCCGTGAAATCTGCTGTGAATCTGCCGGGACCACCCGGTAAGCCTGAATACTCCCTGGTGACCGATAGCGGACTAGTACCGTGAGGGAAAGGTGAAAAGTACCCCGGGAGGGGAGTGAAATAGTACCTGAAACCGTGCGCTTACAATCCGTCAAAGCCTTCGTACTTGTACGTGGGGTGATGGCGTGCCTTTTGAAGAATGAGCCTGCGAGTCATCGGTGTGTGGCGAGGTTAACCCGTCGAGGGGTAGCCGTAGCGAAAGCGAGTCTGAATAGGGCGAACATAGTCGCACATTATGGACCCGAAGCGGAGTGATCTACCCATGGCCAGGGTGAAGCGACGGTAAGACGTCGTGGAGGCCCGAACCCACTTAGGTTGA
>NZ_JBHTUD010000050.1:0-1339 GCF_042794235.1 Nocardia sp. NPDC056541 | reverse complement strand
ACCGCGCGTCAGGAGCAGGGTCAGGGCGAGGGTGTCGAGGTTGTCGATGTCTCGCAGTTGATGCTGGACTCGATCACCCGTATCGATTCCGCGGCACTGTCGGCGAACCTGGTCGTCGTCCAGGAGCCCAAGGCTGAACCGGAACCCGAGGTGGAACCGGAGCCGGTGGCCGAGGTCGCGACCGCGACCACCGCCGCGCCGAAGGCCGCTCCCGCCGGTGGCGGCCTGGGTATGAAGGGTGCTGCCAAGGCTCCCGGCGGTGGACTCGGGATGAAGGGCGCTGCCAAGGCGCCGGGTGCGAAGGCATCCGCTGAAGCGCCTGCTGCTCCGGCCGCAGCTGCTCCGGCCAAGGGTCTGGGCATGAAGGGTGGAGCGAAGGCTCCCGGTGGCGGGCTCGGTATGAAGGGTGGCGCCAAGGCCCCTGGTGCCAAGGCTCCTGCGGCTGACGCAGCTCCGGCAGACGCGGCTGCGGCCGCTGAGACCGCGGCCCCTGCGGCTCCGGTCAAGGGGCTGGGGATGAAGGGTGCTGCCAAGGCTCCTGGCGGGCTCGGGATGAAGGGTGGGGTGAAGGCGCCGGGGGCGAAGGCTGCGGCTGCTCCTGCTGCGGAGGCTTCTGCCGCCGAGGCTGCTCCCGCCGAAGCCGCTCCCGCTGCGGCGCCCGCCGCGCCGGTCAAGGGGCTTGGCATGAAGGGCAAGGCTAAGGCGCCTGGTGCCAAGGCGGCCGCCCCGGCGGCTCCGGCAGCTGAAGCGTCGGCAGCGGAGGCGGCTCCCGCTGAAGCTCCTGCCGCGCCTGCGGTTTCGGCTCCTGCCGAATCGAAGCCGTCGGTTCCCGCCAAGGGGCTGGCTATGAAGTCCGGGTTGAAGCGTCCAGGGCCGAAGGCGCCCGGTGCTGCGGCTCCGGTTGAGGCGGCTCCGGCTGTGGCTCCGGTTGAGGCGGCTCCGGTTGAGGAGCCGGCTGCGGCCGAAACCGAAACTGCTGCGGCGGAACCGGCTACTCAGGCCGAGCCTTCCAATGGCAACGGCAACGGCACCTCGGTGGCGCCGCCGACTGCCAAGCCGGGCGGTCTCGGGTTCAAGTCCGGTGCGAAGTCGCCGGGGCGTAAGAACTGACAGCTGAAGACGAACTATCAGTGAGGCGCGGATTCTTCGGAATCCGCGCCTCGCTGGTTTTCTGCGGATGTACTCGGGTGTGCCGGGTGGGGTGGTTCTGTGGACAGTTGTTCGGTAGTCCCAGGACGGTTTGACGCTGTGTTTATTGGCGCGCTGGCGCGCGCGTGTCCGCGGCCCTGAGGGGCCGCCGGTTAGGCGCCGCGGAATCGCTCCTTCGTCGCATCTCCGC
>NZ_JBHTUD010000048.1:0-1902 GCF_042794235.1 Nocardia sp. NPDC056541 | reverse complement strand
GTTGAGCCGATGACGGGAATCGAACCCGCGCCATCTGCTTGGGAAGCAGGCGAATAGGCAGGAATAACAGTCTGACCTGGGCTCGCGGTAGGGCGTGGTGTACCCAGATTGACCCCTGGTGACCCTGGTTCGTGGCACGAGTGTGGCACGGTCCGGCGTGCCTCCTGGTCGATGCTTGGAGGGAACGTACCCAGCGCGACGCGGCCTCGGTACTGTCCCGTGGCATGACGGCATCGAGTGTTCCTGAGTGGAATCCTGACACCCCTTACAACGCTCGTGATCAGGTTCGGTTTCACGGCAGAATCTATTGGGCGGTCTTTTGGAACATTGAGTCAGAACCCGCGCCGCACTCGGATGCCTGGCGTCTAATGGATGAAGGCTGATCGCTTATCGCGCGTTTCGGTCCACGGATGGCCCTGGTCTGGGTTGGCCTGTGCATAAAGAGGGCTGGCTACCCGCCTGCCCCATAGGGCCTGCCTTTCACGCGCAGAGGCTCACAGGTCAAGGGTTGCTCAGCAATCAGCGAAGCTGACGCCATCGGCGCCCTTGAGGTGTGAGGGGCGCGGGATCACAATGCAGGCCAACCCAGAACAGGGCCAAGCGGCCGACAGGTCGCTATGAAACTCGATGGAACCATTTGCTGTTCGGCAACGTCTAACCAGGCATGACACAGACTCAGCACGTAGTAGTTCGGCCAGTGCCGCAGTACGAACCGGCGCTGGAGACGGAACCGACCAACGATCCCGCGGCGATCTGGGAACAGCATCTAGCCGCTCCGGACACGGTCGACAACGCCGAGGAGTAGTAGCCGGCGGATTGGTGCCCTGCCGTCCCGCGTGGGGAAGGCGTCGCCACGCGGGCGGCAGGGTGTCCGGGCTGGGGTCGACGTCGTTGGCGATCCGCTGCCGACGTCGTTGTCGGTGCCCGGAAGGGTGGGAAGGGGGCCGAAGCCCCCTCGGGCGGGTTAGGTGCCGTCGACGCCGCAGCCCATGCAGAGCAGGACGTGTTCGTCGAGGTACCAGGCGCCGGGCATGTCCCAGCAGCGGCAGTTGTGGGGTTCGAAGGGCCATTCGTGGTCGGGGAACATCGCCCGGCCGACCTTGACCGGGGTGCCAAAGGCGCAGTCGGCGACGGTGACGGTGGTCCACTCGCCGCCGAGGCTGGAGAGGTCGGGGAGTTCGTGCAGTGCGTAGCTCATGATGGGGTGCCTTCCTGCTGGGGTGGTCTGATTGAGGGCGTCTCGAGCACGGCTGTGGTGGGTGTCAAGGGTTGCTTCAGCAATCACGTAGTGACGCCGTAGGCGCCCTTGATGCCCGCCGCAGTCGTGCTAGCCCTGGATCGATCAGACCGCCACAGCAGGAAGGTGCCTGGGCGACCACTGCACGAACTCCTCGAGCGCGGTGGTGAGTGGAGCCACACACGCAACCCCGATGAGGTACCCCGGTCCTGGCCGCGCGATGGTTCCCGACCACGAATGGTCCTTCGAACCCCGCCCTACGCTGGGACATGCCCGGTATCTGGTACCTCGACTGCGGACCGGACCAGCAGAAGCGGCCCGCGGCATCTGACCCGCCCGAGGGGGCTTCGGACCAACCCCGCAACGTACCGATCCGTCGTCGTCTCCGCCTGCCCGATCGGGACCACAGCCAGTCGACTGGGCAGAGTGCCGGCGGCTTCGTCCTCGGCTGCGGGAGGTCAATCGGGTACGGCTCCCGTCGCGCCCACACTGCTCGGTTGTTGCAAGAAGCAGCCAGATAGAGGAAGGCGGCGTGTGCTTCGTCGCCGGAGAGGCGCTGCGACGGGCCGACGCGCCGGGGCCGTAGCGCAGCGGAGGCGTCGGGGCGTGGCGCCGTGCGGCGCTGCGTCGGCGGCGCGTCAGCGCCGCCCTTGACTCTATATAGC
>NZ_JBHTUD010000047.1:0-3294 GCF_042794235.1 Nocardia sp. NPDC056541 | reverse complement strand
AGGCGAGGGTGTCGGGCACGCTGTTGGGTGTCTGAGGGAATGAGTTTCCTTCAGTTGCCGGCCCCAGTGCACTCGGGATTCTTCCCGGGGTGATGGGTGGTTGGTCGTTGTTTGAGAACTGCACAGTGGACGCGAGCATCTGTGGCCAAGTTTTTAAGGGCGCACGGTGGATGCCTTGGCACTAGGAGCCGATGAAGGACGGGACGAACACCGATATGCTTCGGGGAGCTGTAAGCAAGCTTTGATCCGGAGATTTCCGAATGGGGAAACCCACTACTCGTAATGGAGTGGTATCCATATCTGAATACATAGGATATGAGAAGGCAGACCCAGGGAACTGAAACATCTAAGTACCTGGAGGAAGAGAAAGCAAATGCGATTTCCTGAGTAGCGGCGAGCGAAACGGAACATAGCCCAAACCAAGAGGCTTGCCTCTTGGGGTTGTAGGACATTCTATACGGAGTTACAAAGGAACGAGGTAGACGAAGCGACCTGGAAAGGTCCGTCGTAGAGGGTAACAACCCCGTAGTCGAAACTTCGTTCTCTCCTGAGTGGATCCTGAGTACGGCGGAACACGTGAAATTCCGTCGGAATCCGGGAGGACCATCTCCCAAGGCTAAATACTCCCTAGTGACCGATAGTGAACCAGTACCGTGAGGGAAAGGTGAAAAGCACCCCGGAAGGGGAGTGAAAGAGATCCTGAAACCGTGTGCCTACAAGTAGTCAGAGCCCGTTAACGGGTGATGGCGTGCCTTTTGTAGAATGAACCGGCGAGTTACGATCCCGTGCGAGGTTAAGCTGAAGAGGCGGAGCCGCAGCGAAAGCGAGTCTGAATAGGGCGTTTAGTACGTGGTCGTAGACCCGAAACCAGGTGATCTACCCATGTCCAGGGTGAAGTTCAGGTAACACTGAATGGAGGCCCGAACCCACGCACGTTGAAAAGTGCGGGGATGAGGTGTGGGTAGGGGTGAAATGCCAATCGAACCTGGAGATAGCTGGTTCTCTCCGAAATAGCTTTAGGGCTAGCCTCAAGGTAAGAGTCTTGGAGGTAGAGCACTGATTGGACTAGGGGCCCCTACCGGGTTACCGAATTCAGTCAAACTCCGAATGCCGATGACTTATCCTTGGGAGTCAGACTGCGAGTGATAAGATCCGTAGTCGAAAGGGAAACAGCCCAGACCGCCAGCTAAGGTCCCAAAGTATACGTTAAGTGGAAAAGGATGTGGAGTTGCTTAGACAACCAGGATGTTGGCTTAGAAGCAGCCACCATTTAAAGAGTGCGTAATAGCTCACTGGTCGAGTGACTCTGCGCCGAAAATGTACCGGGGCTAAACGTATCACCGAAGCTGCGGACTGTTCTTCGAACAGTGGTAGGAGAGCGTTCTAAGGGCTGTGAAGCCAGACCGGAAGGACTGGTGGAGCGCTTAGAAGTGAGAATGCCGGTATGAGTAGCGAAAGAGGGGTGAGAATCCCCTCCACCGAATGCCTAAGGTTTCCTGAGGAAGGCTCGTCCGCTCAGGGTTAGTCGGGACCTAAGCCGAGGCCGAAAGGCGTAGGCGATGGACAACAGGTTGATATTCCTGTACCACCTCCTCACCATTTGAGCAATGGGGGGACGCAGGAGGATAGGGTAAGCGCGGTATTGGATATCCGCGTCCAAGCAGTTAGGCTGGGAAATAGGCAAATCCGTTTCCCGTGAAGGCTGAGCTGTGATGGCGAGCGAATTATAGTAGCGAAGTTCCTGATTCCACACTGCCAAGAAAAGCCTCTAGCGAGGTGAGAGGTGCCCGTACCGCAAACCGACACAGGTAGGCGAGGAGAGAATCCTAAGGTGATCGAGAGAACTCTCGTTAAGGAACTCGGCAAAATGACCCCGTAACTTCGGGAGAAGGGGTGCTCTGTTAGGGTGCAAGCCCGAGAGAGCCGCAGTGAATAGGCCCAGGCGACTGTTTAGCAAAAACACAGGTCTCTGCGAAGCCGTAAGGCGAAGTATAGGGGCTGACGCCTGCCCGGTGCTGGAAGGTTAAGAGGAGCGCTTAGCGTAAGCGAAGGTGCGAATTGAAGCCCCAGTAAACGGCGGCCGTAACTATAACGGTCCTAAGGTAGCGAAATTCCTTGTCGGGTAAGTTCCGACCCGCACGAAAGGCGCAACGATCTGGGCACTGTCTCAACGAGAGACTCGGTGAAATTATAGTACCTGTGAAGATGCAGGTTACCCGCGACAGGACGGAAAGACCCCGTGGAGCTTTACTGCAGCCTGATATTGAATGTTGGTACAGCTTGTACAGGATAGGTAGGAGCCTTGGAAACCGGAGCGCTAGCTTCGGTGGAGGCGTTGGTGGGATACTACCCTGGCTGTATTGAAATTCTAACCCGCGGCCCTTATCGGGCAGGGAGACAGTGTCAGGTGGGCAGTTTGACTGGGGCGGTCGCCTCCTAAAATGTAACGGAGGCGCCCAAAGGTTCCCTCAGAATGGTTGGAAATCATTCGCAGAGTGTAAAGGCACAAGGGAGCTTGACTGCGAGACCTACAAGTCGAGCAGGGACGAAAGTCGGGCTTAGTGATCCGGTGGTTCCGCATGGAAGGGCCATCGCTCAACGGATAAAAGCTACCCCGGGGATAACAGGCTTATCTCCCCCAAGAGTCCACATCGACGGGGAGGTTTGGCACCTCGATGTCGGCTCATCGCATCCTGGGGCTGTAGTCGGTCCCAAGGGTTGGGCTGTTCGCCCATTAAAGCGGTACGCGAGCTGGGTTCAGAACGTCGTGAGACAGTTCGGTCCCTATCCGTCGCGGGCGCAGGAAATTTGAGAGGAGCTGTCCTTAGTACGAGAGGACCGGGATGGACGCACCGCTGGTGTACCAGTTGTTCTGCCAAGGGCATCGCTGGGTAGCTATGTGCGGACGGGATAAGTGCTGAAAGCATCTAAGCATGAAGCCCCCCTCAAGATGAGATTTCCCATTCCGCAAGGAAGTAAGATCCCTGAAAGATGATCAGGTTGATAGGTCTGAGGTGGAAGTGTGGCGACACATGGAGCTGACAGATACTAATCGATCGAGGACTTAACCAATTTGAATGTATGCTTACTGTTATCTAGTTTTGAGAGAACACTCTCAATGTGTTTGGTGGCGATAGCGAAGAGGTCACACCCGTTCCCATACCGAACACGGAAGTTAAGCTCTTCAGCGCCGATGGTAGTCGGGGGTTTCCCCCTGTGAGAGTAGGACGCCGCCAAGCTATTACACGTAAGTGTAATATATGGAGGATTAGCTCAGCTGGGAGAGCATCTGCC
>NZ_JBHTUD010000046.1:0-4590 GCF_042794235.1 Nocardia sp. NPDC056541 | reverse complement strand
CGCCCGGACTGCTTTCGCAGTCCGGGCGGCCGCTTCCTCTCCTAGTCCGGGCCGCCTGCTCCACCCTGCGGGGGTGGGATGCGGACGACGCGGTCGTCGAATTCGCCTGGCTCGCCGTCGGTCTTGTTGGTGGTGGTGACCCAGATGCTGCCGTCGGCGCTGGCGGTGGCGCCGAGGAACCTGCCGTACTTGTCCTGCGCGATCAGGGTGGGGGCGGTGGTGACGGCGAACGTCGTGGGGTCCGCGGCGACGGCGGCCAGCGCCTTGCCCTCGCTGAGTGCGATGCCGACGCCGTCACCGGTGGCCGTGCAGCCGCCGACGCCGGGACGGTCGGGCCAGGTCCAGGAGACGCTGAGGGTGCCGTCGGGGCTCAGGTGCTGGAGCCGATCCTCGGCGGCGGTGCGGTCGGTGACCCACATGCCTTCCTTGCCGTCGCGGCAGATGTCGCCGGCCGAACCGATGCCCGACGCCACCACCTGTGGGTTGTTCGCACCCGCCGACGGCGAGTCCAGGCGAAGCAGCTTGCCGCCGAGCGAGCCGGGATCGGCCGCGGCGCCGGGGTTTCCGGCATCACCGGTGAGGATCATCAGCTGCGTCGGCGTCGACCATTCCAGTGCGCCGCGATTTCCGTCGGCGCCCTTGGGAATCCCGGTGAGGATCGGCTTGGCCGCCCCGCCCTTGGACAGCCGCACGACCCGATTGTCGCTGCCGGTGGTGATGTAGGCGTACATCAGCCCGTCCTCACCGAAGGTGGGGGAGAGCACGATATCGGAGATGCCGCCGTCGGCCGACCCGTCGACGGGCACGCTGGCGATCTCCACCGGCGTCTCCTGCGGTGTGCTCGCGTCGACCGGTTTCACCTGCAGGATCCGCCCCGTCTTTCGCTCCGCGACGAAGGCACCCTCGCCCACCGCGATCAGCCCGGCCCCCGATTCCATGCAGGTGGCGATGACATTGGGATCGGGATCGATACACGGTCCGGTCGGTCGCGGCGGCTGCGAGGGGTCCTCCTGCGGCTTCTTCGGTTCCGCGCCGGACCCACCCAGTTGCGGTTCGGTGGTGAACGGACTCGACGCCGACTCGTCGAAACGGGCGCACCCGGCTAGCAAAACGGCGCTCAGTGCCACCCCGACTGCCACGCGGCCCGCGATTCCCGAACTCATAGGTCAGACGTTACCGGCAGCGGTGCGGGCCTGACACGCCCGTCGCGTCCGAATGCGGCTGCCCGGACGCGACCGGAAGTCGAGCGGGGCTGACACGCCCGTTGCGAGGAAGGGCGGCACACCGGGACGGCACGTCATAAGGTGAGTCGGTGACCGACAAGTCGAATGACACTCCGAAGGCCGAAGGTTCGGCACCGGCCGGGCAGGGCGCGTCGGCGGCGGGTCGCCCGGTGACCAGCCCGTTCGATTCGCCGACGACGCAGATGCGCAAGCCGGATCCGAAGGACATCCCCCGCACCGACGAGGATCTCGGTCTCGACCCCGGTGATGAGGTTCCCGGTGCGAGCACCGCGCAAACCGGTCGTGGCGGCGGCGACGAAGATTACGGGTACGCGACGATCCCGCCCGCGTCGGCGGCCTCGGCGGGCACCGTCCGCTTGCAGCGCCGCAACCGCGAGGCTCGCCGCGGCACCCTGGACCTCGGCCTGTTCGTGCTGCGCCTGGTGGTCGGCTACACCTTCATCTACCACGGTCTGCAGAAGCTGACCGGCTGGTTCCACGGACCCGGCCTCGACGGCACCAAGACCATGATGGAAAGCGGCGGCTGGGACTACCCGTCACTGTCGACCGCGCTGGTGATCGCCGGTGAACTCGGCGGCGGCATCCTCCTGGTGATCGGCCTGGCCACCCCGCTCGCCGCGGGCGCTGTCCTGGCCACGATCCTGAACGCGTGGATGTGGAAGCAGGGCATGGTCCCCGGCTTCCAGTACAACGCGGGCACCCCCACCGGCGTCGAACTCGACTCCGTCCTGGCCGGTTCCGCCCTGGCGATCATCCTCACCGGCCCCGGCCGCTGGTCCTTCGACCGCACCCGAGGCTGGGCCACCCGCCCCTCCTACGGTTCCTTCGGGGTCGTCGTCCTGGCTGTCGCCGCCGCCATCCTCACCTTCTGGTTCCTCCACGGCGGCAATCCCCTGAAAGGCATCGGCCCCTTCTGATCCGACTTTCCGCGTCTTTCGGCCAGATCCAGGGGGCGCGGTGCGTCGATGACGCGGCAACTCGGTGAGCCGGTTCCCGGTGAGTCGCCGATGTTCTCACGACATCAGTGGTCGCGATGGTGCGGGTTCAGTCAGGTGGGCGGTCATGGTGGCGTGCACGTCGGCCAGGAACGACTCGAACCGTCGCAGCTCCTCGGGGGAGTATTTCCCCATCACCGACTCTTCCACCTTCGTGCCGAGTGGGCCGAAGAAATCGTTGGCGAGAGTGTGGATGCTGGGTGTGCTGCGCAGTGTGATCACGCGACGGTCGTCGTGTTCTCGGCTGCGCACGATATGACCGGCCTGTTCCAGCCGGTTCAGCAGTGCGGTGGTGGCGCTGTTGGACAGCGAGATCCGTTCGCTGAGCCGTGCCGGTGACAGTGTGGTCCCGCGTTCCTCGGCGGTGAGGATCTCGATCAGGGCCTCGGCATCGGTCGAGTGCAACCCGAGCCAGGTCGCGAATCGGCGGGCGAGTTCCCGGTAACTCGCGCCGTAGGCCCGCATTCCTTCGTGGATTCGTTCGTACTGGGCGCGAGCGTCCGACTGGCTCATAGGTTCCTTTCGCATCGTTTGACATCCTATTGCCCTCAATATACTTTTACCATGGAAATATTCCACCATGGAAATAGGAGTGTGCGATGAGTCAAGAGTCGTCCCTTCGTCGATGGCTCGGCTTGATCGCCATTGCCCTCGGCGTGGCGCTGATCGTGGTCGACACCACGATCGTGAACGTGATCATCCCGTCGATCATCGAAGACCTGGACACAGGTTCCACCGAGGCGCAATGGATTCAGGAGTCCTACGCGATCGTCTTCGCGGCGCTGCTGCTGGTGGTCGGCCGGGTAGCGGACATGGTCGGGGCGCGCCGGGTGTTCGTCACCGGTGTGGTGGTGTTCGGCGCGACCAGCATCCTGGCCGGGCTGGCACCGGACGGCGGACTGCTCGTCATCGCCCGATTCCTGCAGGGCGCGGGCGCGGCGATGATCCTGCCGACCTCGCTCGCCCTGCTCAACGCCACCTTCACCGGCAAAGCCCGTGGTCAGGCCTTCGCGGTATGGGGCTCCACGATCGGTGCGGCCGCCGCGCTCGGTCCGCTGCTCGGTGGCTGGCTGGCCGAGCATGTGTCGTGGCGCTGGGCGTTCGGCATCAATGTGCCCCTGGCTGTGCTGATCGTGGTCGGTGTGCTGGCGTGCATCGCGCCGTCGCCGAAGGTCGCCGGTCGACTCGATGTGCTCGGCTCGATCCTGTCGGTGCTCGGCCTCGGGCTGCTGGCCTTCGGGTTGGTCGAGGGCCGCACCTACGGCTGGATCACCACCGTCCATCCGATGGGGATCGCCGGATTCACCTGGGAGAGCGGGCCGTCGCCGGTGCTGGTCGCGCTCGTGCTGAGTGTGCTGGCGCTGGGCGGGTTCGTCGTCCGGCAGGTGCTGTTGCGCCGCGGCGGCAATGCCGACAAGGCGCTGATGGACCTGAGCCTGTTCTCGCTGGCCTCGTTCCGCAACGGCAATATCGCGACGCTGATCATCGGCCTCGGTGAGTTCGGCATCGTCGCCGTGCTCCCGCTGTGGCTGCAGTTCACCCTCGGTTACAGCGCACTGCAATCCGGTCTGGCCCTGGTGCCGATCGCCATCGGCAGCTTCATCGCCAGTGGTGCCAGCTTCGGGATGGCAGGGAAGGCCTCGCCGCTGAACATGGTCCGCCTCGGTCTGGGGCTGGAGGTCGTCGGCCTGGCCGCGCTGGGCTTCTTCGCCGCCACCGACAGCTCGTGGTGGTCGATCGCGCTGGTCCTGTGTGTGTACGGCATCGGCGTCGGTTTCGCTACGGCGCAGGTGACCAACGTCGTCCTCGCCGACATTCCCGAAGCCGACAACGGCCAGGCGTCCGGTATCCAAAGCGCCTTCCGCCAACTGGGTTCCGCCCTCGGCATCGCACTGCTCACGACGATCTTCTTCACCACGCTGAGCTCGAATGTCGAAGACGACCTCACCGCGGTCGGTACGCCCCCGGCGCAAGCCCAGCAATACGCGCACGCCATCACCGGCAGTGCGGGCGCGGCGATCGAAGGCTTTGCCGCCCAACCGGATACGCAGGAAGTAGCCACCGCCGGTCGATCCGCCATGACCGCCGGCGTCAACCTCGGCGCCTACCTGGCCGCGGGCTTCGTCCTGCTCGGCCTCGTGGCCACGGCCCTGATTCCCTCCCGAACCGGCCGCGACGACGAGTCGTCGACGTCGACAACACAACCCGCGCTCGTCTGACAGCAGGACAGTCCGCCCCGCCCGCGAATCGCAACCCGTGATTTCGCAAGAACATGGGTAACTTGCCGGGATCGGGCTACCCGATAACAGGCTCGCCGCCGGGGGGCAAAAACGCCCGCGGCGGGGCGGAAT
>NZ_JBHTUD010000045.1:0-5406 GCF_042794235.1 Nocardia sp. NPDC056541 | reverse complement strand
CGGCGCATATCGATGATGTGATCGACGTGCTCGATATCGACCGGGCACTGCTCGACACACGCACCACAGGTCGTGCACGACCACAACACCTCGGGGTCGATGATGCCGTGGACATCCTCGCCACCGACCAGCGGACGGTCCGCCTCGGCACGCGCGGCCTCGGAAATCTTGTCGGCACCATCGAGCAGATAGGGCGCCTTGGCATAGGTGTGATCACGCAGCGAAGTGATGAGCAGCTTGGGGGACAACGGCTTTCCGGTGTTCCAAGCGGGGCACTGTGACTGGCAGCGACCGCACTCGGTGCAGGTGGTGAAGTCGAGCAAGCCCTTCCAGGTGAAGTCTTCGACCTTGCCGACGCCGAGCGTGTCGACGTCGGGGTCGGCGGTCTCCAGGTCGAGGACGCCGCCGCCGGACATCATGGGCTTGGCCGCGCCGAGCGCGACGCCACCGTCGCCTTCGCGCTTGAAATAGATGTTGAAGAAGGCCGAAATCCGGTGCCAGGCAACACCCCAGGTGAGGTGGCGGCCGATCAGATAGAGGAACGCCGCCCCGGCCAGCATCTTGATGAACGCGAAGAGCGAGATCATCAGTGGGTCGGCAGGAATCAGCCGCGCGATCTGCATGGTGAACAGGTCACTCGACGCGTGTCCACCACCGTAAGTGGCGATCTTGCCCGCCTTGAGCAGGACGTCACCGAGGCCGTGGATGAGCACGATCGTCTCGATGGCGTACGCGGCAACGAGATTCGACCCGCTGAACCGGGAGAGGCGCTCGGGCCTGCGGGGGTGGTTGCGCTGTCGGATGGTGATCAGCACCAGGATTCCGATCACTGTGGCGAGACCGAGGATTTCCTCCAGCAGGTGGTAGCCGAACGTGTCGCCGATGATCGGCCAGCCGAACTCCGGGTCGAAGGTCTGTCCGTAGGACTCGAAGTAGAACACCATGCCGAGCAGGAACCCGACCATCACGAGCCAATGGGCCCAACCGACAGTCCGGAACTTGTTCATTCTCGTGTGCGCGAGAACCTCGACGATGACGGTCTTCATCCGTGGCAGCACGGGACCGATCCGTGACCGGTCGGGCTGACCGCTGCGGAGAACGCGAATCATCCGGGACAGGCCGAGAGCCAGTGACCCCCAGCAGATCGCGGTGATGATGACGCCGATGACGCCGAGTGCGATCGTCACAGTGCTCACGGTGTTGCCCCCTGTCCCCGCTGACCTGCAACACAAGTATGTTACTGGCCAGTAACTTGATGTCTGGTGCCAAATTAGCACCGATTCGGCAGCGGCGAAAGCCCCGGGCAACCAGATTCGGTGCAGCGCTGCGGACTTGGGAACCTGCCTGCGATCCCACCCGAAATTGCCATGTGCGCCGCTCGGATTTCGTTGGCAGGATCGAGTGGTCCAACGAACCGAGACGGAGGGAAACCGATGACAATCCTGGTTACCGGGGCGACGGCCAATATCGGGCGCATGGTCGTGGATCAGCTGATCGCGCGCGGTGCGACCGACATTCGCGCGCTGACCATCAACCCCACCAAGGCGGCGCTGCCCGCCGGTGTTCAGGTGGTGCGGGGGCATCTGGGGCGACCGGCCGGCTTGCCCGCGGCGTTCGAGGGTGTCGACCGGATGTATCTCGCACCTTCGCCGGACAATGTCACCGAGGTCCTCGAGCTGGCGCGGGCAGCCGGGGTGCGGCACGTCGTGGATCTGTCGGGCGAGCCCGAAAGCTGGTGGGGCAGTGTGTGTAACGCCGTCGAGGGCAGCGGCTTGGCCTGGACTCATCTGTGGCCCGCCGACTTCATGGAGAACACCCTGACGTGGTCTCAGCAGATCCGTGACACCGGTGCTGTTCACGAGCCGCACCCCGGCACCGCCAGTGCGCCCATCGCCATGAACGACATCGCCGCCGTAGCCGCGACCGCCCTGCTGGAGGACGGTCACCTCGGCCGCGCGCACTCCCTCGCGGGCCCGCAGGTCCTCACCCGCGCGAACCTGGTCGCGCACCTCGCCGATGCCCTCGACCGCGAGATCACCTTCCGCACCTCCACCCGCGAGGAGACCATCACCGCGCTGCAACCCACCATGGGCGACAACTCGGCCTGGTATGTCGACAACGTCCTGCTCGATTTCGCCCCGCCGCCGGAATCCCTGCCCACCGCCAGTGTCGAAGACATCACCGGCCACCCCGCCACCACGTTCGATCGATGGGCGCACGCGAACGCCGCCCGGTTTCTCGCCGACTGACACACCCCGGGCCGCGGCGGCCATCGGGGAAACCGGTCACGGAAACGATGCGGAGGCGCCGGACGGGGTGCACACTGGTCGGGTATCCGATTGCGGCGCTTGGTTTTCCGGGAGGGGGTCCGGTGAGCACTGTCCTTCTCGCCGTACACGACGCTGTGGGTCCCGTGCTCGCACAGGCTCCGACGCCCGAGCCGCCGCCGGAATCCGCGAGATACTTGCAACTCGTGCGCTACCTGTCGTGGCTCGCGCTCCTGCTGGTCCCGGTGCTCGTGATCATCGTCGTCCTCGTGATCGTGCGGGTGACGCGGTCGCGCCGCACCGAGCCGAGCCGGCACCCTCGCCCGGCACCGCCGCCGGTCGCGGCTCCCCCTGTCGTGGCGCCGCCGAGCTCGGCGACACCGCCGGCGCCACGTCCGCTTCGAGGTGGATGGCATCGGATAGCCGATTCGTCGAGCCCCGATCGATCGAGTGCCGTGCCAGACCTTCCGCTGCCGGGGGCGGATGGCTGGCCACCGCCGGACCCGACGGTGTGGGGACGCCCCGAGCAGAGATGATCGCGCGGGAATATTTCTTGCCTCGCGGTAGGAAATGTTGTCGGAGACAAGGAATCCGGGGGCCCTGAGGGAATTCGACCAAATCTTGTGCGGTCGGTTCCCGAGGGCCGGGGGAAATGTCATTATGTGGGCATTTCGGGTGGCATCCAGGGGTTCGGCGGTAGGTCTGTGGGAAAAATATTGGCGCCAATAGGTCGTCTGGTAGCGGCGGTCGTTCTGATTGTCGCGGCGATTATCGCGCTGCACGGGCGTTTACCTGGGACCGTTGTTCCCAGTGAAACCGGTGGGACTTCGCCGGTCGCTGTCGCGTTGATGCCGGTCTTGCTGCTGGTATCGGTGGTGATCTTGCTCGCGGGCGTCATCGTCAGTCAGCATCGGCTGCCGTTGGCGATGCCCGCGGTCGAACACGGTCTCCGGGTTCGTCTGTCGTTCACGCGGTTCGCGGTGCTGGCCCCGATCGCGCTCAGTACCGTCGCGCTGACGTTCGCGGTCGGTATCACCATGCTGTTCGTCTTGCCCGGCGCGCGGCGTCAGCCGACACCGGTCGCCTCGGTGACACCGGCGCAAGCGGGACAGCCCGGTGTGCCCGCCGCTGTCAATGTGCAGGTGGTCGATTCGGCGGTCGACTCGTCGCGTCTGAGCGGGATGGCGTTGCTGGGAGCCGCGGGCCTGGCGATCGCGCTGATCGGCATCGCGGTGGCCGGTCTCGTCGGCGTCACCGTCGCAGGCCGGGCGCCGCTGGTCGACAGCGTGGAACTGACCGAGGAGCAGGTCTCGAAGACGGTCGACTCGCTGACCAGGGCCGCCGAGATGGGACTGGCGGCGATGAACGCGCCAGGTCAGGATCCGCGGACCGCGGTGATCGCCTGCTATGTGGCCATGGAGGCCGGGTTGGCCGCGGATCGTGCCGCGGCGCCGTTGATCTCGGATACGCCGAGGGAAGTGCTGGAGCGGGCTTTCGACAGCGGCGTGCTGCACGACGACGGCGCACACGAGCTGGTCGCGCTGTTCGAGGAAGCCAGGTTCAGTCCGCACGCGATGCTGGGCTGGCAGCGTATCCGGGCCGAACAGCTACTGCGCCTGGTTCTCGCCGACCTTCAGTCCCGCGACGAGGTGCCGGTGTGAGCCCAGTGCTAGTCGCGGCCCCGCATCTCGCCGTACAGCCAGGTGCCGATCATCCGCGCGGTCATGGCGATGGCGGCGGCGCGGTCGCCGTCGGCCACGTCGTCGGCCGAAGCGCGCACGACCGCGGCGAATCCGGTGTTGACCAGAACCCAGGACATCATGTCGTTGTCACGGTCGTCGCCGGGCCCGACGAACTGGATCACGATGAGCTTGACCAGCATTCGCAATCGCGGCTCGAATTCGGGTAACCCGCTGCTGTAGAACTGCACACTGCCGACGAGCGCGCGAACCAGATCCGACTTCGCGATCAGCACCTCGGCGAAGACATCGAGTATCTCGGAGGCGATGGCGACAAAGTCGTCGCTGCTCCTGGGCGACGTCGCCACGGGCAGGCTGAATACCCGCTGGGTGAACTCCTGCTCGACATCGGCGATGAGCCGATCGAGGAGTTCGTCGACGAGAAACGACCGCTCCGGAAAGTAGCGGTACAGCGTTCCGATACTGACGTGCGCCTGCGCCGCGATGACATTGGTGGAGGTGTTGTCGATTCCCCGCTGCCCGAACAGTTCGGCGGCGGTGTCGAGAATGTGTTCCCGGGTCGCCTTCGCCCGCTCCTGCTTCGGCCGGATCCGCCGGTCGACGGGTTTCGGTGGCATCGGTATTCCTTTCGGCGGCCATCTGCTGCACTGATTCTCGTGGAAATATTCCGAAAGGTGGTCCGCATTGCGCGGAATAATATTTCCTGTGCGCGGCCATGGGGTTCCGCGACAGTGAATGGTGAGGTGCACACACCTGACCGGAAGCGATTTCCGTGCCGGTTGTTCCGGCATACGTTCGGGACGGCTTACGAGCCGATTCCTTTTTCGCATTCGGAAAGGCAGACCTTGCATGACCATTACTCGTGGCCGCACACGCTCGGTGCGTGCGGCAATACTGATGGGCGTCAGCGTTGTTGCTGTCGCCCTCTCCGGGGCGGGGGCGGCGGCTGACCCGGCGTCCGAACCCACCGAACAGCAGCTGGCCGAAATCATCCACCAGGGTCGCGATGTGGCCTGGGGTACCGACGGCGGGCTCGGCGGCACGGGGTCGGCCTGTACCTCCGGTAGCGGTGCGGGCTCGGGTAACGGCTCCGGCGACTGCCTCGGTGGTTCCGGCTCCAGCTCGGGCTCCTCGGGCGGCTACTCCTCCGACCCGGGCGCTATCGGCCCCGCGTCGACGGCGTTCCTGCCCGCGTTCGGCTACGGACTGCTCAATCCCGACGCGGGTGCTCCCGGCACCAACGATTGGAACTGCAAGCCGACCGCGCAGCATCCGCGACCGGTGGTGTTGTTGCACGGCACCTGGATGAACGCCTACAACGGGTACGCCTACATGGGCCAGCCGATCAAGGACGCCGGCTACTGCACGTTCACGTTCAACTACGGCCGTTCCAACATCGTCGAAGGCGGCGGGCTCGGTTCGTTCCTGCCCGGTGTCAT
>NZ_JBHTUD010000044.1:0-8447 GCF_042794235.1 Nocardia sp. NPDC056541 | reverse complement strand
GCGCTCCCCCCCCCCCCCGCCGCGCCGCCTGCCCCCGGCCCGGGACCGGCCACTTCGTGGCCGTCCCTCCCTAGAGGTCGGGAGTGCGGTGGCTGGGTTGGGTGGGATGTTGAAGACGGGGACGGGCCGGGTGTGCGGGGTGGTTGAAAGTGCGGTCGGTCGGCTTCGGGTGTGGTGACCGACCGTTTTGGGGGTAGTGCTCGCTTCAGGCGGGTAAGCGCTCGGCTCGGGCGGTTTCGAGGAGTTCTTCCGCGTGGGCGCGGCCGGTCTCCGTGTCATCGAGGCCGGCGAGCATGCGGGCCAGTTCGACCACTCGTTCGTCGTCGGTCAGCGTGCGAACCCCGCTGTCCACCTTGCCTTTTCCGTCGTCGGACTTGTTCACCACCAGGTGCGTGTCGGCGAAAGCCGCCACCTGGGGCAGGTGGGTCACGACGATGACCTGATGGGTGCGGGCCAGGCGCGCCAGGCGCTTGCCGATCTCCACCGCGGCCCGGCCGCCGACACCTGCGTCGACCTCGTCGAACACCATGGTCGCGCCGTGATCGGATCCGGCGAGCACCACTTCCAGGGCCAGCATCACTCGCGAGAGCTCGCCGCCGGACGCACTCTTGCTGAGCGGCAGCGACTGGGCTCCCGAATGCGCCGAGAGCCGGAACTCCACTTCGTCACAGCCGTTCGAACCGGCGTGCAACAGCGCACCGTCGATCTCCAACGGCGCGGAATCCTGGGCACTGGCCTGCAGCGGGCGGACCTGGACTTCCAAGCGCGCCTTCCCCATCGCCAACCCACTGAGCTCGGTGCTCACCGCGCTCGCCAGCTTGCCCGCCGACTTGGCGCGCGCGGCACTGAGTTTGCGTGCCGCCTCGCGCACTTTGCCCGCGGCCGTCTCCACCTCACCGGCCAGCTTGGCCAGCGCGTCCTCGGACACATCGAGCGAGTCCAAGCGCGAGCGCGACTCGTCGGCCCACGCGATCACCCCGTCGATGTCGGGCGCGTATTTGCGGGTCAGCGACTTGAGCTCGGCCTGACGGTTGAGCATCGTGTCCAGTGCGCTGGGATCAGACGGCAATTCCGACAGATAGCTGCTGAGCTCGGTGGTCACGTCGACCACCACCGCGATCGCCTCGCCGAGCCGCGGAGCCAGCGCGGCCAGGGCCGGATCGTCGGCGGAATCCAGGCGGGCGCGGGCGCCACCGAGCAGATCGAGCACACCGCCACCGTCGGCCGGTGCGTCGGTCGGGCCCGAGAGTGACTCGTGCGCCGCGACACCCGCCTCGCGCAGGGAATCGAGGTCGCTGAGTCTGCGGATCTCGGCGACCAGGCGGGTGTCCTCACCGGGTTCGGGCGCGATGCCGTCGATCTCGGTGAGCGAATGCTTGAGCCGGTCGGCTTCCAGCGCCAGTTCCCGACTGCGCGCGGTGCGTTCGAGCAGTTCGGTCCGCGCGTCCAGCCAGGACCGACGATGCACCTGGAATTTGCGCAGCAGACCGGCGACGCCGTCGCCGGCGAACTGGTCCAGTGCCGACAGTTGCTGCTCCGGCCGCTGCAACCGCAATTGATCGTTCTGGCCGTGCACGGTCAGCAGCCGGGAGGTGAACTCACCGAGCACCGCGGCGGGCACCCCGCGACCACCGAGATGCGCGCGCGAGCGTCCGTCGCTGTTGACCGTGCGGACCGCGATCACGCTGCCGTCCTCGTCGGCCTCGGCACCCGCCGATTCCAGCACCTCCCCGACCGCCGTGCGAGCCGCGTCGTTCACGTCGTCGACGACGAAACGACCCTCCACCACGGCCTTCGCCGCGCCCAGGCGTACCCGTCCCGCGTCGGCGCGTGCACCGCTGAGCAGGTGCAGGCTGGTGACCACCATGGTCTTGCCCGCACCGGTCTCGCCGGTGAGCACGGTCAGACCGGCATGGAACTGCGCGGTGGCCGTCGAGATGACACCGAGTCCGTCAATCCTGATCTCCGTCAGCATCAGTGCTCTTCCGTTCGCTGTCTGCCCCGCCAGCCGGTGACCGGCAGTTGGAACTTACGCACCATCCGGTCGGCGAAGGGCGCCGAATCGAGCCGCACCCAGCGCACCGGACGTTCGCCGCGCACCACTTCGGCGCGGCCGCCACGCGGCAACGCGAGAGTGCGCCTGCCGTCGAGGAAAACGATCGCGTCGTGTCCGGTTGCCACGGTCTCCACCGCGATCAGCGACTCCGGGCTGGTCACCAGTGGCCGCGCGAACAACGCGTGCGCGTTGCTCGGGATCACCAGCATCGCCTCCAGTTCGGGCCACACCACCGGTCCACCCGCCGAGAACGCGTAGGCGGTGGACCCGGTGGGCGTGGAGATGAGGATGCCGTCGCAGCCGAACGCCGAGACCGGCCGCCCGTCCACTTCGAGCACCACTTCCAGCACGCCCATCCGCTGGGCGTTCTCGAGGCTGGCCTCGTTGAGCGCCCAGCCGCGTTCGACGATCGTGTCGTCCACGCGCACTGTGACGTCGATGGTCATCCGGTTTTCCACCTGGTAGTCGCGATCGACCACCTGCGAGAGCGCCTCGTCGAGGTTCTCGGCCTCGGCTTCGGTGAGAAAACCGATGCGGCCCAGGTTGATTCCCAGCACGGGCACACCCGCGGGCCTGCCGAGTTCGGCCGCGCGCAAGAACGTGCCGTCACCACCGAGGGCGAGCACCATCTCACAGCCCTGGGCCGCGGACGGGCTGTGTGGCACCACCCGCACCGGATATCCGGCTTCGTCTTCGAACCGGGTGCTGTCGGCCTCGTCGGCCAGCACCCGCAGGCAGATACCCGCTTCGGCGAAGATCTTCGCCACCCGGTGCGCGGTCTCGATGATCTCCGCGCGACCGGGATGGGCGACGAGCAGGATCTCCCTGCCGCCGGCATGCGTACTCACTGCGGACCCTCCTCGACAGCCTGCGCGACCAGCGCCCGCACCTGTTCGGCGTCGTAGTCGAACGGGCCGACCTTGCGCAACCACAGGAAGTACTCGACATTGCCCGACGGACCGGGCAGCGGGCTGGCGACCACACCCAGGGTGCGCAGCCCGAGCGCGGCGGCGGCGCTCGCCACATCACACACCACTTCGGTTCGCAGCGCCGGATCACGCACCACACCGCCCGAACCGACGCGGTCTTTGCCGACCTCGAATTGCGGCTTCACCATCGGCAGCAGATCGGCGCCGTCGGCCGCGCAGGCCGCCAGTGCGGGGAGGACGAGCCCGAGCGAGATGAAGGACAGGTCACCGACAACGACTTCGACTGTGCCACCGATGGATTCGGGAGTGATGTTGCGCACGTTGGTGCGGTCGAACACTCGGACCCGGTCGTCGTTCTGCAGCCGCCAGATCAGCTGGCCGTAGCCCACGTCGACCGCGACCACCTCGCGCGCGCCCTTGTTCAGCAGCACATCGGTGAACCCACCGGTCGACGCACCCGCGTCCAGGCACCGCTTACCCGCGAGGCCGAGCCCCTCGGGTTCGAAGGCCTCGAGCGCGCCGAGCAGTTTGTGCGCGCCCCGCGAGGCCCACGACACCTCGTCGGGCTCTTCCCGCACGATCAGCGGGGTTCCCGTCTCCACGGCCGTCGCCGGTTTCACGGCGACGGTTCCGGCAATCAGGACGCGGCCCGCGCTGATCAGCTCGACCGCGTGTTCTCGCGATCGCGCCAACCCGCGGCGAACCAGTTCGGCGTCCACCCGCGCTCGTCTGGCCACCTCAGATCTTGTCCACTGTCGCCAGCGCGTCCACCAGTACGTCGTGCGCCTGTTCGAGGATGCGCGCACGGCGGGTGATATCGGCACCGGCCTCGGTGTTCTCCGCCGGGCCCGCGACAGGACGCGGACCGAGTTCGGCGAGTAGTGCGTCGACCTCGGTCTTGATCCGGTGCGGATCGGCGGGTTCCTGCTGCACCGGTGCGCCGAGCAGGTGAGCGCCCGGCACGGGAATCCCGGGCCGGGGTGGCTGTGACGCGCCGTTCGGCGGTGAACTCGCAGTACTCATCGTGGCGTCAACGCTATCGGATTTCCGAATCGGCCGCGCGCACCCGTACCGCCCGGCCGGGATACTGTCGCAACAGTTCCGCGATGTCCGCCGGTGCGGCGGTCTCCGCCACGGTGGCGTCGTTGAGGGCGTCGAGGCCGGCGGCGATATAGGTGGGGATCCGGGCGGCGGGCGCGCCGATCACCTCCTCGAGCGTGCTGACTCCGGTCAGCACCAGAAGCGAGTCCAGACCCAGGCCGTTGGCGCCCTCGATATCGGTGTCGAGCCGGTCGCCGACGACCAGGGCGCGGCGGGTGCCCGCTCGCTCGATCGCGTCTTCCATCAGCGGCGCGTAGGGCTTGCCCGCTACGAGGGGCTCACGATCGGAGGCGGTCGCCAGGGCCGCGACCATCGAGCCGTTGCCGGGGGCGAGGCCGCGTTCGTTGGGCAAGGTGCGGTCGGTATTGGCGGCGATCCACAGCGCGCCGACGCGCAAGGCGTAGGCGGCTTCGGCGAGGTCGGGCCATGCGGTTGCCGGCGAGTGGCCTTGGACGACCGCCGCTGGTGGGGTCTCGCCGAATCGGCGGATGGGCTCGAGGCCGACGGCTTTCACCTCGGCGGCCAGATCGTCGGTTCCGACGACGAGCACCCTGTCGCCGGGGCTCAGCCGTTCGGACAACATGCGGGCGGCGGCCTGCGCACTGGTCACCACATCGCCCGCGGTCGCCGGGTAGCCGAGCTCGTCCAGGTGGTGCGCCACGGCACCGGGACCGCGCGCGGCGTTGTTGGTGACGTAGACGAGACGTTGTGCCGAATCACCATCCGGCACAAGCGCTTTGGGCGCCCCTTCGATGACATCGGGTCCGCGGTACAGCGTTCCGTCCAGGTCGAGCAGCAATGCCTCGTATCGATCGCGTAGCCGGTCCATCCACCCTCACTTCGTCGTCTCTGCCGGGTCGGACACATCTGCGACCCTAGGCGAAGGCACCGACAGCTTCGGTTCCCCTCGGCTGCCGAATAACGCTCGCACCCTTCATGATCGAGCATGTGCCACGTGTTCGTGCGCGATGTCCCCAGTTGCGGACGTCTCGCCCAGCGCGTCGCGGGCACGCACCGACACAACAGGGAAACCAGGCCGGTTGCCGGCCGAAGTAGATCCCCGCTCACACAGGGCGCTCGATTGCCCGCAGCGCAGGAGGCCGGTCCACCGCTCGAGCCGACCGAGTACCTCTGTGCCACACCCGATCCGGCGTTGCCGGCCGACATCAACCTCTGATGACATGCGAAAAGGCCGCAGGCCGGGAAACCTGGATGCGTTCCCGGCCTACGGCCTTGTGGTTCTACTGTGCGTCGCCGGTGAGTTCGGTTGCCCGCTCCTCGGCGTCGGTTTCGTCGTCGAGGTCGGCGGCAGCGGCGTTGAGGAACCACTGCAGGCCGTCATCGGTGCGGCCGGCCGCCACCAGCGCGTCGGCGTAGGCGTAGAACAGGCGCGCGGCGGCGGAGCCCGTGCGCGACGGGTCCAGATCGCAGGCTTGCAGCGTCACGACGGCCTGGTCGAACTGACCCAGATCCATCCGGGCGCCTGCCACAACGATCCGCAGCTCGGCGGCTTCGTCACCGGTGAGCGTCTGTGCTTCCTCGCTGCGACCGAGCTCGATGGCGCGTTCCGGCCTGCCGAGACCGCGCTCGCAGTCCGCCATCACCGCGAGCAGCCCGGCGCCACCGGACATGCGTCGTGCGGTCCGCAGCTCCGAGAGCGCCTCCGCCCATTCCTCGGCGTGGTAGGCCACCACACCGGCGGTCTCCCGCACCACCGCGATGCGGCCCGCGCGCTGCCGCGCGGCCCGAGCGTGTGCCAGCGCCAGGCGCGGGTCGTCCTCGAGCAGCTCGACGGCCATCACCATGTGCCGGGCCACCGAATCGGCGTTGTTCTTGTCCAGGCTCAGCAGGTCACGGCGCACGGCCGGATCCAGATCGGAGGCCTGCACATCCTCGGGCAGATCGGGCTCTTCGGGACGCGCCGCACGGCGATCGTCCGGCCGCCCACCCGTTGTACGAGCGCCTTCACCGCCGCGACGGCGGTCATCGCCGAAGTCACCCGACCGCGACGCACCACCGGACGCCGAGCCACTGCGCGCACGGTCGTCACGGTCCGAACGGGCACCGCGATCCGCGAATCCACGCCGCTCGCCACGGTCGGCGTCACCGCCGGCCCGATCGTCACGATCCGAACCGCTAGAACGGTCGTCGCGATCCGACTCACCTCGGGCAACACTGTCACGATCGAAGCCGCGGGGGCTCTCGTCGAGGCCGGAATCGTCACGGGCGGCGTCATTCAGGTCGCCACTGCCCGAGCCGCGATCGGTGGCATCGGACCGGCTGTCGAGATCCGAACCGACCCGCGCGCTGCCGCTCTCGGACTCGACGCCGTCGGCGTCACGAGGGCGGTCACCTTCACCGGTGTCGATGGTCGCCTTGTCGTCGGTCTCGGCTACCCGCGCCGTGGCCGAGCTTGCGTTGTCTTCGGACTGCCCAGTGGACGCTGTCGACTCGTCGGTTGCGGGCTTGTCGCTCGCCGTCGCGGAGTGGCCGGCCGAGGCCGTGCTGTCGTCCTCGGTGATCGACTCGTCGATATCGGAGGCAGCCGATGCCGAGACAACGCCGAGCACGTCACTGTCGCGCTCACGTCGCTTCTCGCGGTAGGTGCCGTCGAGCGGCTTGCCGTCCTCGCCGACGAACTTGCCCTGGCTGCCACCGGAGCGCGCATCACGCTTGAAGCCACCGCGACCGCGGTCGTCGTCGCGCCTCGGCCCACGATCGTTGTCGTCGCGCCGCTGGTAGCCGCCCTTGCCGCTGTCGTCACGACGCGGGTAACCACCCTTGTCGTCACGCTTCTGATAGCCGCCGCGATCGGAACCACCACGCGAACGGTCATCGCTGTCGTTACGACGGAAGCCACCACCCGGACGGTCGCTGCCGCCTTCGCTGCGACGGAAGCCACCACGATCGGAGCTGCCGCCGCGGTCACTGCCGCGATCGGAGCTGCCACGCGAACGGTCGTCGCCTTCGTTACGACGGAAGCCGCCACCCGAACCGCCGCGGGGGCGATCGTCATTGTTGCCGCGGTACCCGCCACGGTCGCCGCCGCGGTCGAAACCACCTGCGGGACGGTCACTTCCGCCTTCATGACGTTTGAAACCACCACGGTCGCCGGAGCCACCGCGACCGGCGTCGTCACGGCGCTGGTAGCCACCGCGGTCACCGCTGTCGCTGCGCTTGAATCCGCCGCGTTCGTTGTCGTCACGCTTCTGGTAGCCGCCGCGATCGTTGTCATCACGGCGCTGGTAACCACCACGACCGGCATCATCGCGCTTGGGGTAACCGCTCTTGTTGTCGTCGCGGCGCTGGTAGCCACCACCACGATCTGACGAGCCGCCGCGATCCGAACCACCACGGTAGCCACCACGGTCACCGCCGCGGTCGAAACCACCTGCGGGACGGTCACTTCCGCCTTCATGACGCTTGAAACCACCCCGGTCACCGGAGCCACCGCGACCGGCGTCGTCACGGCGCTGGTAGCCACCGCGGTCACCGCTGTCGCTGCGCTTGAATCCACCCCGATCGTTGTCGTCACGCTTCTGGTAGCCGCCGCGATCGTTGTCATCACGTCGCTGGTAACCACCACGACTCGCGTCGTCGCGCTTCGGGTAGCCGCCCTTCGCGCTGTCGTCGCGGCGCTGGTAGCCACCGCGATCAGCGGAGCCGCCACGATCCGAACCACCGCGGGGGCGGTCGTCGTTGCCCCGGTAGCCACCACGGTCGCTGGAACCGCTGCGACCGGCGTCGTCACGACGCTGGTAGCCACCGCGGTCGCCACTGTCGCTGCGCTTGAATCCACCACGATCGGAGCTGCCGCCGCGGTCGTCGCGGTTGTAGCCACCGCGCTGGCCTTCGGGACGACCGGAGCCGCGATTGTCGTCGTTGCGACGGAATCCACCCCGGTCGGAGCCACCACGACCTGCGCTGCTGCCTCGGCCTGCGTCGTCGCGGCGGAATCCGCCGCCTTCGCCACGGCCCGAGCCGCGATTGTCACCGTGTCCGCCGCGGGGGCGATCGGTCGGTTCGCCTCGCCGGCCGAAACCGGGGGCGTCTCCGTCCCGGCGGAAAGGCTTCCGTCCGTCGTTGTGTTCCGACACGGCGATCCCTCTCTAGGTTCCCCGACCTGCGGGGAGTGTTGTCAATGACCCCGCCACTAAGAATTCAACCACGGACGAAGGACGGGGCATCGTCCGCCTGGCGTACCGAACTCGTATCGAGTCCACAAACGCCGATAGGGGACCCAAATAAGGGTCCCCTATCGCGAAGGATGTTCCGGCAGTGTCCTACTCTCCCACACCCTGTCGAGTGCAGTACCATCGGCGCAGGTGGCCTTAGCTTCCGGGTTCGGAATGGGACCGGGC
>NZ_JBHTUD010000043.1:0-10166 GCF_042794235.1 Nocardia sp. NPDC056541 | reverse complement strand
GCCGCGCGCCGTAACTCCAAGCAGGTCGACATGGTCGCCAACACCTTGGAGCAGTGGGCCATCCGCGACCACGGCGACCGCCCGCACAAGCTGTTTTTGCACTTCTTCGAATCGCCCTCGGAGGTCCTCGGCGCCGACGGCAAGGTCGTCGGCCTGAAGACCGAACGCACCCAGCTCGACGGCACCGGCAACGTCAAGGGCACCGGCGAATTTCGGGTGTGGGACGTACAGGCGGTCTATCGGGCGGTCGGCTATCGCTCCGAAGATGTCGCCGACATCCCGTTCGACGACCGCACCGGCACCATCCCCAACGAGGCGGGGCGCGTGCTGATCGACCCGAACGCGCGCGAGGGGGCGCGATACCTCGACGGGGTGTATGTCACCGGCTGGATCAAACGCGGCCCCGTCGGCCTGATCGGCCACACCAAAGGCGACGCCGCCGAAACCGTTGCCTGCCTGCTGGCCGATCAGGCCCGGCTGACACCGGCGCCGCGACCACACCCCGATGCGGTGACCGAACATCTCACCGCCGCGGGCATTGCCTTCACCACCTGGGAAGGCTGGTACCGACTGGACGCCCACGAACGCGCGCTGGGCGAATCCGAAGGACGCGAGCGGATCAAGATCGTCGAACGCGCGGACATGCTGCACGCCAGCTCGGTCCAGTGAGGAGGAACCCATGACATCACCGACCGAACCACAGATCAGGACCGCGCTCGCCGGAGTAAATGACCCCGAGATCGGCCGTCCCATCACCGAATTGAACATGGTCGAGGCCATCGACATCGACGGAGCAGGTCGTGTCGCGGTAGGCGTCCTGCTCACCGTCGCAGGATGCCCCCTGCGGACGAAGATCAGTGACGACATCCGCGCCGCCGTCACCGCGGTGCCCGGCGTCGCCGGTATCGAGATCGACTTCGGGGTGATGAGCGAGGAGCAGCGCCGTAGCCTGAGAATCCAGCTCCGGGGACCCGGATCGGACAGTATCGCCGCTCTCGCGCAACCGGATTCACCGACCCGCGTGTACTGCGTGGTCTCGGGCAAAGGCGGCGTCGGGAAGTCGAGTGTCACCGTCAATCTGGCCGTCGCGCTGGCCCGACGTGGATTGCGCGTCGGTCTCATGGACGCCGATGTTCACGGTCACTCGGTACCCGCGATGCTCGGCATCACCACCGCGCCCACCCTGGTCGAGTCGATGATGATGCCGCCCACCGCATTCGGTGTGCGCGTCGTGTCGATCGGTATGTTCGTCGACGACAACGCCCCCGTCGTCTGGCGCGGGCCGATGCTGCACCGCGCGTTGCAGCAGTTCGTCAACGACGTGTACTGGGGCGAACTGGATGTTCTGCTGATCGACATGCCACCGGGCACCGGCGATGCGGCCATCTCCCTGGCCCAGTTGCTGCCCACCGCGCAGCTGCTGGTCGTCACCACCCCGCAACGCGCCGCGGCTCGCATCGCCGAACGCGCGGGCGCCGTGGCCGCGCAGACCGGTCAGCGGGTGGCGGGCATCATCGAGAACATGTCCTGGTACGACAGTCCCGACGGCACCCGGCAGACCCTCTTCGGCGCGGGCGGCGCCACCGCGGTGAGCCGCGCGCTGAGCGGCCTGCTCGACACCTATTGCCCGGTCATCGGCCGGATCCCGTTCGATCCGGTGGTCTGCGCGGCAGGCGATCAGGGCGCTCCGTTCGTCGACACCGACCCGCACTGCGCGCCCGCCAGAGCGATCGGCGAGATCGCGGCGACCATCGCGCCGATCGTGCGCCGCCCGCTGTCTGTGACGCCGGTCAGCCCGGTGCCTGCCTGAGATCGCGGCGAAATAGTGCGTGAGCGGAGCTGACAGCTCTAGTCTGTTAGCGCTACGCACTGTGGAGGTTGGATCACATGACGGTCGAGATCGTGACCGAACCGGCGCCCGAGAACCTGTGGACCGGATCGGGCCGGGCGACCGGGGCACCGCCGACGTCGATGATCGAGCGGATGACGCTCATCCTGGACGCGTTCGACGCCGCCACACCCACGCTGACGCTGCTCGGGCTCGCCGAACGCACCGGGCTGCCGCGCTCGACCGTGCATCGCATCCTCGACCAGATGATCCGGCTGCGCTGGCTCGCGCACACTCCGGGCGGCTACCGGCTGGGGCTGCGGGTGCTCGAACTCGGCGGGCTCGCGGCCGAGCAGAACGAACTGCGCGAGGTGGTGGGGCCACTGCTCTACGAACTCAGTCAGCGCACGGGGCTGGTGGGGCACCTCGCGGTGCTGGACGGGCGTGAGGTGTTGTTCCTGGATCGTGCGGGGGGCCGCGGCCGGGTGGTCATCCCGACCCGTGTCGGTGGCAGGCTGCCCGCGCACTCCACGGCGGTGGGCAAGGCGCTGCTGGCCACGCTGGAGCCCGGCATCGCCGAGGCCGCGCTGCGGGGCAATGCCGTGGCACGAACCGCGCGCACGATCGTCGACCGGGCCGAACTGCATCGCGAACTCGCCCGTATCCGCAACCGTCAGGGCGTGGCCGTGGACACCGAGGAGTCGCTGCCGGGCGTGGGTTGCGTGGCGGTGCCGATCCGCGGCCGCGGTGTCGCAGTGGCCGCGATCTCGTTGTCGGGCACGGTCAATGGTGAGCGCACCGCGCTCGACACCGCGCGGCTGGCTCGGGCGCTGGCCGAGGTGGCCAAGGAAGCGTCACGCACCCTGGCCCCCCGGCACCCGCACTAGGCTGCGCGTCGCGCGATCGCTCGACCGGCCGCTCGACCGGAGAAGATGCACCCGCCCAGGAACGTGCCCTCCAGCGCGTTGTAACCGTGCACGCCGCCACCGCCGAACCCGGCGACCTCACCGGCCGCGTACAAGCCGGGGAACACCGAGCCGTCCGGGCGCAGCACCTGCGAATCGAGGTCGGTCTGCAGACCGCCCAGGGTCTTGCGGGTCAGCACATTGAGGCGTACCGCGATGAGCGGGCCGTGGGCAGGATCGAGGATGCGGTGCGGCTTGGCGACGCGGAGCTTGTCGCCGAGGAACTTGCGGGCGCTGTTGGTCGCGGTCACCTGCGCGTCCTTGGAGAAGGAGTTGGCGACCTCGCGATCGCGGCCCACGATCTGGTGCTCGAGGGCGGCCACGTCCAGCTTCGGACCGCGGGAGATGTCGTTCATGCCGTCGACGAGTTCGGCCAGGGAGTCGGCGACCACGAAGTCCACGCCGTGCTGCTTGAACGCCTCCACCGGGCCCGGCGCGCCCTTGGCGAGCCTGCTGCGCACCGTGAACTTCAAGTCCTTGCCGGTGATGTCGGGGTTCTGTTCCGAACCCGACAGCGCGAACTCCTTCTCGATGATCGACTGGTTCAGGACGAACCAGGAGTAGTCGTAGCCCGTCGACAGGATCTGGCGCATGGTCTCGTTGGTGTCGAAACCGGGGAAACACGGTGCGGGCATGCGGTTTCCGTTCGCGTCGAACCACAGCGACGACGGGCCGGGGATGATGCGGATGGCGTGATCGGGCCAGATCGGATCCCAGTTGTGGATGCCCTCGGTGTAATGCCACATCCGATCGCGGTTGACCAGCGCCGCCCCGGCTTCCTCGGAGATCCCGAGCATCCGGCCGTCGACATAGGCGGGCACACCGGAGATCATGTGCTCCGGGCACGGGCCGAGCCGTTCGGTGGGCCAGTTGCGGCGGATGAGGTCGTGGGCGTGCCCGATGCCACCCGAACTCACGAGAATCGCGGGGGCTCGGAAGGTGAACTCGCCCACCACATCCCGGTTCGAGGCCTGACCGCGGTCGGTGTCGGAGGGGGCGAGAACGCTGCCGCGCACGCCGGTCACGGCGCCGTCGTCGACGATCAGCTCGTCGACGCGGTGCCGGAAGGCGAAGCGGACCAACCCTTTCGCCTCACCGGCCAGCACCGGCTCGCGGAACACCCGCAGTACCTCGGGCCCGGTGCCCCAGGTGAGGTGGAACCGTGGCACCGAGTTGCCGTGTCCGCCTGCCAGGCCACCGCCCCGTTCGGCCCAGCCGACCAGCGGGGTGAAACGCAGACCCAGGGCGTGCAGGTAATCCCGCTTCTCGTCGGTGGCGAACCGGACGTAGGCCTTCGCCCACTCGCGGCCCATCCGGTCCTCGTCGTCGCGGTCGAAACCGGCCGAACCCAGCCAATCCTGCAGTGCCAGTTCGTAGGAGTCCTTGATGCCCATCCTGCGCTGCTCCGGGCTGTCGACGACGAACAGCCCGCCCAGCGACCAGAATGCCTGCCCGCCGAGGTTGGCGCGATTCTCCTGATCGAGCACCAGGACCTTGCGTCCGGCGAGCACCAACTCGTGCGCGGCCACCAGGCCCGCGAGTCCGGCGCCGACGACAATCGCGTCGGGGGTGAAATCTTCGGTGGGCGCAGGCACTGTGCTCGACATGTCTGGAACGTAGCATTGGTTAGTCGGCAGGTGGGGGCAAGTCCTGGAAAACAGCCTGACCTGCGACATTTCATTCGATGAAAGGCTCGACACGCTCATGAACGCCCGAACCCGTACCGGCGCCGCCGTCCTCACACTCGCCGTCGTGGCCGGCCTCGGCGCCACCTCGTGCTCGAAGTCGCGCTGGTGTGAACGCGATCAAGGCGACGTTCTCGTCGCGGATTCCTACTGCGAACGTGGTGTGGCGGGCTACGAGTGGGAGCCCGATCACGACAAGCCCAAGTACAAGAAGAAGCCGAAGAAGCACTGAGGTAGCGCAGCGGCGTTGTGCCGCAGGCGATCCGAGATGTAACCGTGGCGCAGCCGATGCCGAGTTCGCGCCATGACGATGCAGGTCAACGGGTATTCCACCACTGAGCACACCGAATGCTGTTGGGCAGGAGGTGAATCGCTCTTTCTCTATTTCTCACAACGGCGTGAGTGGGTGGGCACGATGACCTATCGGAAGGCAATTCGTATCGTCGCAAGGCAAACAGCGCGAGCGCTGTCGGTGTTGCTACTGACCGCGGGAATCGGGACAGCGATGTCCCCGGGACTGACAGCGTGGGCGCAGGATTGCGCCACCCTCGATGTCGTGATCGCCCGCGGCACAGCAGAACCCGGCTATCTGGGAGCCGCGATCGGCGACCCGCTCTACGCGGTACTGAGCGCGCAACTACCGGTGGACACCACCGCCCATCGCGTGGACTACCCAGCCGACCTGCTGGTGCCGACCTCGATGCCCGACGGCACCCGGGCCATGACCGGCCACCTGCTCGAGCAGGCCGCCGCCTGCCCCGACCAGCGTTTCGTTCTCGTCGGCTACTCCCAGGGCGCGGTGGTCACCCACGGTGTCCTCGGCTCCGTCCCGTTGCCCGGAGCGTGGGTGCTGCCGCCGGAGCTGTCCTCGCGCGTCGTCGCGGTGCTCCTGTTCGGTGACCCCCTGCGATTGATCGGCGGCCCGGTCGCACCGCCGTATGCCGACCGCACCGCGAACTATTGCGCCGCAGGCGATCCGGTGTGCGCGGGCGGGGTGTTCCCAGCCGCGCACGGTAGCTACGGGTGGGCGTTCGCGGCCGCGGCCGGACAGGTGAACGCGCGGTTGTGAGCCCGCTCAGAGCGCGGGCATGACCCCCGACAGGACAGCGCCGACCTGCGCCACCGCGCGGTCGACGCTGCCTGTCGGCTGGAACAGATGACTCAGCGTCAACCGGACCATGATCTCGACGACCGAGGTCAGCTCGTCATCGGTGAGGGACGCGAATTCGTACTGCTCGCGGACGGTGGCACTGAGGGCGGCGACGGCCCGCCCGAGTACCGGTTCCGGGTCGCTCACCAGGGCGGGCAGCAAGGCGGTATCGCCGTCCTGGCGAGCTGAGAGCACCGCCTTGATCAGGGTGTTGTCGCCCGCGGCGCGCAGCGTGTACTCGGCGGCGGCGGTCATGCCGGCGAGCGGGTCGGCCGGATGCCGGGCCAGCGTCTCGGCGATGCCGGTCAGGTAGATGCCGGTCTCACGCTCGATCAGGGCCTCCGCGAGCGCCTGCTTGGTGCCGATCTCCTTGTAGAGGACCGGCCTGCTGATACCGACCTCCTTGGCCACCCGCGACATGTTGACCGCGCCCCAGCCCTCGCTGACGACCATCGTGCGCGCGGCGTCGATCATCCGGTCGCGCAGCAGTTGGCGCATTTCTGCCTGAAAGTTCGGTGGTTCGGCCACGTGATCATCCTACATGTGCCTATCGATGTGCTCGTTCATTGACAATCTGCGTGATTGTGTATCCAATCGGAACAACACGCGCTAATGTGTAAACGAAGGCGACTTCGAGCGAGAAGGTGTCCGAAGTCTCGGTGATGAGGAGAATGGCAATGACGACATCTCGAATCGGTGACCACGCAGGATCGGCGGCCCCGCCGCAGTGGCGAGATCCCAAGCGATACCTGTGGCTGTTCGGCCTCGTCGCCCCCAGTGCGACGCTGCTGGCGACTGGGTTCGTGTGGGCCTTCAACCAGTTCGGCTGGCAGGCCGTCGCGCCCGTGTGGTGGTGGCTCGGGCCGATCCTGCTGTATGTGCTGCTGCCGACCCTCGACCGGTTCTTCGGGCCCGACGGCAAGAACCCGCCCGAGGAGGTGATGGAGCAGCTGGAGAACGACAAGTACTACCGCTACTGCACCTACGCCTACATTCCGTTGCAGCTGTTCAGCCTGGTGTTCGCCTGCTACCTGTGGACCGCGGACAACCTGTCCTGGCTCGGCATCGACGGTGGTCTCGGCCTGATCTCCAAGATCGGTCTGGCCTTCACGATCGGCGCCATGGGCGGCGTCGGCATCAACACCGCGCACGAACTCGGCCACAAGAAGGACGAACTCGAACGCTGGCTGTCGAAGATCACGCTGGCCCAGACCTTCTACGGCCACTTCTACATCGAGCACAACCGTGGCCACCACGTGCGCGTGGCGACGCCGGAGGATCCGGCCAGTGCGCGGTTCGCCGAATCGTTCTGGAGCTTCCTGCCGCGCAGCGTGTGGGGCAGCTTGACCTCGTCGTGGGAGCTGGAGCGTACCCGCATGCAGCGGCTGGGCAAGAGCACGTTCTCGCTGCAGAACGACGTGGTGAACGCCTGGCTCATGTCGGTCGTGCTGTGGGTGGGGCTGGTCGCGGTGTTCGGTCCGTCGATTCTGCCGTTCCTGGTGATCCAGGCGATCTACGGTTTCTCGCTGCTGGAGACGGTGAACTACCTCGAGCACTACGGTCTGCTCCGGCAGAAGACCGCCTCGGGCCGCTACGAGCGCTGCACCCCCGAGCACAGCTGGAACTCCGACCACATCGTCACCAACATCTTCCTCTACCACCTGCAACGGCACAGCGACCATCACGCCAACCCCACCCGCCGCTACCAGATCCTGCGCCACATGGACGGCGCGCCCGAGCTGCCCAGCGGCTACGCGAGCCTGATCGGCCTGGCCTACGTGACGCCGTTGTGGCGCAAGGTGATGGACCATCGCGTGCTCGCCCACTACAACGGCGACATCACCCGCGTGAACATCCAGCCCAGCAAGCGGGCGCGGGTCCTGGCGAAGTACGGAGTGAACTGATGGCCTACCTCTGCCCTATCTGCGACTACGTCTACGACGAGCGATTCGGCGCTCCCCGTGAGGGTTTCGCGCCCGGCACGGTCTGGTCGCAGATCCCCGACGACTGGTGCTGTCCCGACTGCGGTGTGCGCGAGAAGGTCGACTTCGAACCGAGGGAAGGCGCGACCCGATGAGCGACTATCGACTGTTCCAGTGTGTCCAGTGCGGCTTCGAATACGACGAGGCGCTCGGCTGGCCCGAGGACGGTATCGAACCCGGCACCCGCTGGGACGACATTCCCGACGACTGGTCCTGCCCCGACTGTGGTGCCGCCAAGGCCGATTTCGATATGCGGGAGGTGAGCCGCGGATGAGTGGACGGATCGTCATCGTCGGCACCGGTGTCGCCGGCGCCACCGCCGCCCAGACCCTGCGACGTGAGGGCTACGCCGGTGAGATCGTGCTCGTCGGGGCCGAACCCGACCTGCCGTATCGCCGACCGGCGGTCTCCAAGGAGTTGCTCGCGGGCACTACGCCGTTCCAGCGCGCGGTGCTGAAGCCGGTGAAGTTCTGGGCCGACAACGCGGTCGATCTGCGCCCGGCCACGCTGGTGCGCGCGATCGACACCGACAGCGCGACAGTGCGTTTGAGCACCGGCGAGGTGCTCGGCTACGACAGCCTGCTGCTCGCCACCGGAGCAGGCGCGCGCACGATCGACACCGCGTCCACCCGCGTGCACACCTTGCGCAGACAGGCCGACGTCGTCGCACTGCAAACCGCGATCGACGGGGGCGGCTCGCTGCTCATCATCGGTGGCGGGCTCATCGGCTGCGAAGTCGCCGCCACCGCGCGCGGTCTCGGCGCCGAGGTGACGCTGTTGAACGCCGGGCCGGGGTTGCTCGATCGGGTAGTGCCGAACGCGGTGTCGGACCTGGTGCGCGACATCCACATCGAGCACGGCGTCGTCGTCGAGAACAGTGTCACCACCACACAACTGGTCGACACCGCCACAGGCGTCACCGCCACCACCACCGACGGCCGCACGTTCACCGCGGCCGCCGCCCTGGTCGCCATCGGCTCGATCCCCGACACCGCCCTGGCCGAATCCGCCGGCATCGCGGTGAACGACGGCATCATCGTCGACCAGCACTACCGCACCTCGGCCCCCGCCGTCTTCGCCGCGGGCGACGCCACCACCGCATTCAACCCCCGCCGTGGCGAATACGAACGCGGCCAACACTGGAACACGGCGATGTCGGACGGCGCCGCGGCCGCCAGAGCCATCCTCGGCCACCCCGCGGCCCCCGCCGAAGTCCCGTGGGGCTGGACCGACCAGCACGGCCTGTCGATGCACTTCGCAGGCTGGCTGCACCCGCACGACGACCTGGTCATCGACGGCGACCTCGGCTCCCGGGACTTCCTCGCGATCGCCCTGCACAACGGTCACCCCGTCGGTGCCGTAGCCATGGCAAGACCGAGAGAGCTCAGAGCCACCCGCACCCTCATCGCCGCAGGGCAGCCGTGGTCACCGAACGCGTCCCTCGACCTGGTTCGTTCACGCTGAACCGAGAGCCGGCGAATTCGGCGAAATCTGTCGGCTGTTGCGGTCAGGAACTGGCCGCGATGGGTTTTAGCGTGGGGTTATGGAACTGAGAGAGGACGCGAAGAAGGTTGTTGTCACTACGCCGGTCGGGCATGTGGGGGCTCGGGTTGTGCAGTTGCTGGTGCAGGCGGGGGTCCGGCCGACGGTACTGATGCGCGATCCGGGGCGGCTCGATGCCGCGATGCGGGAGTTCGTCGACGTCGTGCGGGTCGATCAGGGGGATTCGGAGGCGGTGGTGCGGGCCACCGTGGGTGCGGATCGGTTGTTCTGGGTGGATCCGCCTGCGCTGGTGGAGGGTGATCCGGTGGCGGGGTTCGCGCGGATGGGGGCGTCGGCGGCGCGTGCTGTTGTCGAGAACGGGATCGAGGCGACGGTGTTCGTCAGCAGTGTGGGTGCTGAGAAGCGGGGTGGGGCCGGGGAAATCGACGGGCTGGCGCGCACCGAGGAGCTGCTCGACAAGACCGGGGCGAATGTGGTGCACCTGCGGTGCGGCTACTTCTTCACCAATCTGCTGACCCAGCTCGACGAGATCCGGGCGGGCACGCTGTCCACACCGTGGCCGCCCGACCATGCGATGGCCTGGGTGGATCCGCGCGATATCGGTGAGGTGGCGGCGGCCCGACTGCTGTCGGATGCCTGGTCGGGGCGTGTCGTGCAGGCCGTGCACGGTCCGCGGGATCTGACATTCACCGAGGTCGCCGAGATTCTCGGCCGGCAGTTGGGCCATGCGGTCACCCCGATCCACCTCGCCGACAACGAGTTCCGGGAAGCGCTGCGATCAGCGGGCCTCGGACAAAGGCAGATCGACGGAATCGCCGGTATGTCCGCGGGCTTGAGTTCCGGATTCGTCGCGGAGAACCCGCGAACGGTGCTCACCACCACGCCGACGACCCTTGCCGCCTGGGCGAGCACCTGGCTGCGGTGAACCGAACCGGGGGGGGGGGGTGCGGCGGGGGGGAGCGGCCGGGGGGTGGGGGGTGTGGTTAATGCTAAAGCTGGCGGACCCCCCGCGAAAACGGCGGGGGCGGGGGGGGCGACGAAAAAAACGCGGCC
>NZ_JBHTUD010000042.1:0-14884 GCF_042794235.1 Nocardia sp. NPDC056541 | reverse complement strand
CTCCTTCGTCGCATCTCCGCGGCGCCTGACCGGCGGCCCGGCCGCGGACCGGCCACTTCGTGGCCGCCGCTCCCTAGGGGTCGCGGGTGGTGGGTGGGAGTGCGGTCATGGCGGATTTGGGGTGCGCGGTGTGGCTGGGGGTGGGGCGTGATGGCGGATTTGGGGTGCGCGGTGTGGCTGTGGGGGTGGCGGTCATGGTTGGCCTGGGGTGCGCGGTGTGGCTGTGCGGGGGGGCGGTCATGGTGGATCTGAGGTGCACGGTGTGGCTGGGGGTGCGTGGAGCTGCGGTCTTCGCGGTGTGCGCAGACGAGAGGCAGTTGAGTTCGCGGACGATGTGCTGGATTCGCGGGGTGGCGAACAGCTGTCAGCGGTTGCGGCCGTAGCGGTCCGCTAGGCGGGCTTCTGTGGTGGGTTGGGCGGGGGCGGGGGTGTCTGCGGTGGGCGTGGGGTTCGTCGGGGTAGACGGTTGGGCGCGGTCTCGGCGGCGGGCTTTGAGCTCGGCTACGACGAAATAGCCGAGGCCGAGGGGGGCCATCAGGCCGAAGGCGAGCCATTGGAGGCCGTAGGAGAGGTAGGGGCCCGCGTCCAGTTGGGGCAGGGGGGTCGGGGTGAAGGCGCCTGGCTGGTCGGCGGCCAGCTGGAGGTAGCCGCCCTTGTCGGTGCCGGTCGGAACGGGGGTGAGGGGGGTGCCGAGGACGGCGGATTCCTGGGTGGTGTCGACCGTGTACACCTGGCGGAAGCCGTCCTGGGTGCTGGGCGTTTTGTCGGGAACCACGCCCTCGGAGGCTCGGACTCGGGCTTCGATGCGTTGCGGGCCCGCGGGCGGGTCGGCGATCGCGGGTGGGCGGGTGCCGTCGACGGAGGCGACCAGGCCGCGGTCGACCAGGAGGGTGCGGCCGTCGTCGAGGCGGAAGGCGGCGAGGACGGCGTAGCCGGGGGCGCCGTCGAGGTGGCGAAGGCGGACCAGGACGGTCGACTCGGGGACGAAGGCGCCGGTCGCGGTGACCTTGCGCCACTCGGTGTGGGTGCCGGAGTCGCCGTCGAGGACATCGGTGACGGCCACGGGGTCGGCCTGCACAGAGTCGGCGATCAGCTGATTGCGGTGTTCGGTGCTGTTGTTCTTGCCGAGCTGCCACGGCGCCAGCACGGTGAAGCACAGGTAGGCGAACGCGGCGACGATCACCGCGAGGATCAGCCAGCTGGGACGCAGCAGAAAGGTGAGTTTGCGCATCAGAGCTGCACGTCGGCGGGGTTGCGCGCGTCGAGCTCGGCGTGGACCCAGTCGAGCAGGCCGGGGATGGCGGCCTCGATCTGGTCGCGGACGAGGTCGAAATCGGACTGGTCGCCGTAGTACGGGTCCGGCACATCGCGGCCGTCGGCCGCGGGGTCGAAGCTGCGCAGCAGCCTGCGCTGCTCGGTGGGGACGCCGCGGTGCGCGAGTTCGCGATCGTGGCCGGTGTCCAAGGCGATGATCAGGTCGGCGTCACAGTGCTCGGGACCGAAGGTCGCCGCGGTGTGCTCGGTCGGGTAGCCGGCGCGGCGCAGGGTCGCCTCGGTACGCGGGTCGGCCGCGTCGCCGACATGCCACGAACCGGTGCCCGCGCTGCTCACCCGCACGCGGTTCGCGAGACCCGCTCGGTAGAGGTGCGCCTCGAACATCTTCGCGGCCATCGGTGACCGGCAGATATTGCCTGTGCAAATGAACGAGACATGTAGTGGACCCACGAGAGCCATTCTCGCCCGTGGCGCCGAATCGCCGCCACGTAGGGTGTGCAGTTGTGCTCGAGGACTCCGTCGACCCCGCGATGTTGCGCCACCACGGCGACGTGGAGGCGCGCCCGGGCATGCTCGATTTCGCCGTGAACGTCCAGGGCGTCGCCCCACCCGACTGGCTGCGCGATCGCCTGGCCGCCCGCCTCGCCGACCTCGGCCGCTACCCGAGCGCCGACGACGAGCACGCCGCCCGCGTCGCCGTCGCCGCCCGCCACGGTCGCTCCCCCGACGAGGTGCTGTTGCTGGCAGGCGCCGCCGAGGGCTTCGCGATGCTGCCGCGCCTGGCCCCGCGCCTCGCCGCCGTCATCCACCCGTCTTTCACCGAGCCGGAACTGGCACTGCGCGAGGCGGACATCCCGGTCACCAGGGTGATCCTGCAACGCCCGTACACCCTCGACCCCACCCTGGTCCCCGAACACGCAGACCTCGTTGTCCTGGGTAACCCCACCAACCCCACCTCGGTCCTGCATTCCGCGCAGACGATTCAGGCGCTGCGCCGCCCAGGTCGGACCATCGTGGTCGACGAAGCCTTCACCGACGCGGTCGTCGGTCGGCGCGCGCCCTCCGGCATCGCGGACGAGCGCACCTCCTGCTCGTCGTCCTTCGGCGGGGCCTGCGTCGATGGCGATCCGGCGCCGGACGGCCATCTGCTCGGCGACGTCGTTTCCGGTGAGGCGGAGTCGCTGGCGGGTCTGTCGGCCCCCGATGTCATCGTGTTGCGCAGCCTCACCAAGACCTGGGCACTGGCCGGTCTGCGCTGCGGCTACGCCCTCGGCGCTCCCGAGGTCCTGGCCCGTCTGGCCCATGGCCGCCCGCACTGGCCGCTCGGTACCCTCCAACTCGAGGCGATCATCGCGACGGCCGAACCCGCCGCCGTCGCGGAGTCCCAGCGCTACGCCGCCCGCATCGCTGTCGACCGCACCGCGATGATCGACCGTCTCACCGCGCTCGGCCTCGACGTCCACACCCCGGCCACCGGACCGTTCCTCCTGCTCCGCGCCCGCGATGGCGCGCTCCTGCGTAAACGTCTCGCCGACCGCGGCGTCGCCGTTCGCCGGGCCGACACGTTCCCCGGCTTGGGGCCCGACCACCTCCGTGTCGCTGTGCGAGGTGCAGCCGAAGTCGACGGGTTGATCGATGCGCTGAACGCGGCACTGTGGTGAATCGGGCACATCGACGCGGACGCGCGCAGAGCGGAACAGCAGGCTCGGCGCGCGTGGACACCACGACGAATATTCCCACGCAACGAAGGAGGCGGCGGTGACCGACCTGGCCGAACTGATCGGGGTACTCGACGCGGCGTACCCGCCGCGACTGGCCGAATCGTGGGACTCGGTGGGGCTCGTCTGCGGTGACCCCGCGCAGGAGGTCACCAAGGTGGTCTTCGCCGTCGACGCGACCGCCGCTGTGGTCGACGAGGCAATCGGCTGGGGCGCACAGGCTTTGGTCGTCCACCATCCGCTACTGCTGCGCGGGGTCGACACCGTCGCCGCCGATACGCCCAAAGGCGCGCTGCTGCACCGGCTGATCCGATCCGGCTGTGCCCTGTTCTCCGCCCACACCAATGCCGACTCCGCCGACCCCGGCGTCTCCGACGCGCTGGCCGCGGCCGTCGGCCTCACTGTCACCGGCCCCTTGGATCCCAAACCCATCGCCGCCGTGGACAAGTGGGTCATCCAGGTGCCGCAGACCCACACAGCTTCCTTGATGTCGGCCCTGTTCACCGCGGGCGCGGGCGCGATCGGCGATTACCGCGAGGCCGCCTGGTACACCGCGGGTACCGGCCAATTCCTGCCCATCGCGGGTGCCGACCCGGCGATCGGCGCGATCGGCACAGTCGAGATCGTCACCGAGGACGCTGTCGAAGTGGTCGCGCCCCCGACCTCGCGTCTCGCCGTTCTCGCCGCCCTGCGCGCCGCCCACCCCTACGAGGAGCCCGCCTACCACGTCACCGAACGCGCACCCCTGCCGTCCTCGCTCGGCATCGGCCGCATCGGCGAACTCGCACAGCCCGAAACCCTGCGCGAGTTCACCGCACGCGTCGGCGCCGGCCTGCCACGCACCGTCTGGGGTGTGCGCGCGGCGGGCGATCCGGAACGTGTCATCGAACGGGTAGCCGTCTGCGGCGGCGCGGGCGACTCCTACCTCGACAGGGCCATCCGCGCCGGCGTCGACGCCTACCTCACCTCCGACCTGCGTCACCACCCCGTCGACGAGCACCTGCGGCGCGGCGGCCCCGCCCTCATCGACGCCGCTCATTGGGCCACCGAGTTCCCCTGGTGCGGTCAGGCCGAACAGTTCGTCAACATCGCCCTCCCCGCGGTGCGGACCCGCGTCTGCACGCTGCGCACCGACCCGTGGACGGTCAGCGGCTGATCGGTGTCACCACTGCGCCTGACCGGACCACGATCGGGCGAAGTCGGGATGTGCGCGCACGGTGACCGAGCTCGCGTCCGGTGCCAGGGTCGCTTCGAGGTAGCGGTCGGTGCGTACGAACACCGCGGGACCGAGCAGCACCGCGAGAAAGACGAGCCCGACTCCGGCCGCGCACAGGATCCACGCGAACGCGGACGGACGGGCCATCATCAGCGCCCCGCCGACGAACAACGGCACCAGGCTGCTCACGTAGTAGGCGATCAGCTTCTTGATGCGCGCATCCGCCCGCGCCGCGCATCGCCCACATTCGGGCCACCGCGCCTTGACGATCGCGAGCGGCTCGTTGCAATCGACCACGAGCGCGCCGAGGGCACTCTTGGGCCGCTCCCACAGCAGCCGCCCGACACCTTCCTGGCGGTAGGCGCCCGGCTTGCCCCAGAACCGCAGGATCTGCTCCTTCGGCTCGATCGCGTCCTGCCCGTGCCCGAGACACACCGGGGGTAACGGGGTCGCCAATGTCAGCTGAAGCTGGCGCGGTTCGGCGTGGGAGTCGAAGATGTGCGGGCGCAGCGGCAGTGCCAGGTCAATTCTCGGGTTCGATGTGGTCACACTTGCTTGGACGCGGCCGGGACGCGTTCGGTTCCCGCCTTCGGCCATCTCTTCGGGTCATGGCGTGATCACACCCCGCGGCGCGGTACGGTTGATCGATCCATCCGTCCACTGTGTTCAGGAGTTCGTGCGCGTTGAATGTCGAACCGTCGGTCCAGACCAAGCTGTTGCAGCTCGCAGGAGTCGATGCCGAGTTGACGCGCATCGCCCACCGCCGTTCCGCCCTGCCGGAACAGCAGGAAGTGACACGTCTGGCGGCCGAACGTCACGGCTACAAGGACGCGGCCGTGGCGGTGGAGATCGGCATCGACGATCTGGACCGCGACATCCGCAAGCTGGAGGGCGAAGTCGACGCCGTCCGCAAGCGTGAGGACCGCGACCGCGGCATGCTCACCTCGGGCACCGTCGCCGCCAAGCAGCTCTCCGAGATCCAGCACGAACTGGGCAGCCTGGAGCGTCGCCGCTCGGTGCTCGAGGACGAGCTGCTGACCGTGATGGAGCAGCGCGAGGCGATGCTCGCCGACCACGACCACGCCGGTGCGCGGCTGAGCAAGGCCGACCAGGACCTCGAGGACGCCGAACGTCTGCGCGACGAGGCGATGGCCGATCTCGAAGTGGCGCAGCAGCGCTGCGAGAAGGACCGCTCCGAGCTGATCGGCCTGTTCCCCGCCGACCTGATCGCCGTCTACGACAAGCAGCGCGCGGCGCACGGTGTCGGTGCGGCCCTGCTGCAGGCCCGTCGCTGCGGCGCCTGCCGGATCGAGATCGACCGTGGCGAGATGCAGCGCATCGCCCAGGCCGCGCCCGACGCGGTCCTGCGCTGCCCGGAATGCAGCGCGATCATGGTGCGCACCAAGGAATCGGGGCTGTGATCGCGGCGGTGCGCCGATGAGCCAGGTGATCGTCGAAGCCGACGGTGGCTCGCGCGGCAACCCCGGCCCGGCCGGCTACGGCGCGGTGGTGTTCGCCGCCGATCACGTGCGGGTGCTCGCCGAACGCAAGGAGTACATCGGCGTCGCCACCAACAACGTGGCCGAATACCGTGGTCTCATCGCGGGTTTGGCGGCCTCGGCCGAGCTGGGCGCCCGCGTCGTCACGGTGCGGATGGACTCCAAACTCGTCGTCGAGCAGATGTCGGGACGCTGGAAGATCAAGCACGCCTCGATGATTCCGCTCGCCGAGCAGGCACGGGCACTGGTCGCCGGATTCGATCGGGTGAGCTTCACCTGGATTCCGCGCGCCGAGAACTCGCACGCCGACCGGCTCGCGAACGAGGCGATGGACGACGGTGAACTCACCGGAACCGTGCGGGAAGCCGTCGCGGCCGGACATGCCGCCGGTGACGAAGTCGACGTGCCGAAATCTGTTGACGCGAACAAGGTTTCGCCCGGCTGGACCGGCGCCGTCGGCAAGCCCACCCGCCTGCTGCTGCTGCGCCACGGCCAGACCGCGCTGTCGGTGGAGCGCCGCTACTCCGGTCGCGGCAACCCGCCGCTGACCGACCTCGGTCGCGAGCAGGTCGACCGCGCCGCGAAAATGCTTGCCGCCAAAGGCGATATCGCCGCTGTGGTGAGCTCCCCGTTGCAGCGCGCCCGGTCCACCGCCGAAGCCGCGGCATCAGCCCTCGGCGTGCCGTTGCGCATCCTCGACGGCCTCACCGAGACCGATTTCGGCGACTGGGAGGGTCTCACCTTCGCCGAGGCCGCCGAGCGCGACCCGTTGCTGCACCGCGACTGGCTCGGCGACCCGTCGATCCCCGCACCCGGCGGCGAGAGTTTCGATCAGGTCCGCGAACGCGTCGAAGGGGTGCGCCGCGATCTGGTGGCGCTGTACCCGGGCCAGAACGTGGTGGTGGTCAGCCACGTGACCCCGATCAAAACCCTGCTGCAACTGGCGCTGGGGGTGGGGCCGTCGCTGCTGTACCGCCTGCACCTCGACCTCGCGTCGCTGTGCGTGGCCGAGTTCTATCCCGACGGCGGCGCCTCGGTGCGCCTGGTCAACGACACCTCGTACCTGTGAGCTAGCCGCTCGTCACCCGGGCACGGTACGGTCGCCCCGGCGCACGGTCGGCGTAACGACGACGCCGCATCGCCCGAAATATTCTCGGGCGCGCGGAATGCCGCGGCCACACAGGAAAGGTACTTGATGAGGTTTCTACGGATGGCGGCGTTTGCGGCGGCCATCGCGGGGGTGCTCACCGCGTCCGCGGGTGCGGGCAGTGTGACGGCCGATCCGAGCGTGGTGCTCGGCGCGGCTTCGGGCATCGTCTTCGACAACAACTCCGGTTGTTCGCTCACGGCCATCGGCCACGACGGTGCGGGTCGCCTCGTCGGCCTCACCGCCGGACACTGCGCGCCGACCGGTTCGCGCGTCGGCGCCGAGCAGGCGCTCAAGGCAGGCGTGATCGGGACCGTCGCGTACTCCGACGACGGTGATTACCTGGATTTCGCTGTGCTGCAACTGGATGCGTCGAAGGTACTGCCGGTGCGCACCATCGGCCAGACCACCGTCGCCGGTATCGGCGCCTCGCCCGGCCCCGGCGCCACGGTGTGCTCGGACGGCCGTACCAGCGGTCGCAGCTGTGGCGTGGTGTGGGGTGAGCTCGAAGGCACCTCCATCAACCAGTACTGCTCGCAGCCGGGCGATTCCGGCGGCCCCGTCGTCGTCGGCGACCGCCTCGTCGGCATGAACCAGGGCCGTCTCACCGGCCTGGGCCCGGTCGATTTCGACGTCCCGTGCACCGGTGGCGCGAACCCGATCCACTCGCCCGCGTACTTCCAGCCCATTCAGGTGATTCTGGATGTGCTCAACCGCGCAGGCGGCGTAGGCGCGGGCTTCCAGCCCATCTGATCTACTCACGAAAACAAGGGGCGCAGTACCGATCAGGTGCTGCGCCCCTTGTCGTGGTCGATCACCCGGGTGACTGTGCGTCGCCCATCGCCCGCAGCGCTGTGGCGGTGGCGTCGTCGAGGGGATCAGTGCCAGGTCGAGCTGGCTGAGCTTGCGCCGCTGCCGCCACTCGCGCATCAACGGGCCGATCTGGGCGCTCGTCGTCGTCACCCGCCCAGCGTATCGGCCCGGCTCGAGGCAAGGCCATGACCTCGGAGGTCATTGCCACGCTGATGTCGTCGTGCGATCAGCCGGGGCCGAGGCCGCGCTCGTGCATGAGCAGCAGGCCGTAGGCGGCTACCGCGTGGGCGTCGATGATCTCGCCACGCAGGATCATCGCCTCGACCTGCGAGCGGGAGAACCAGGCCGTGCGCATGTCCTGCTCCTCGTGTTCGCGGTCCGGCTCGCCGGGGGTGAGGCCGGTGGCCAGGAAGCAGTGGCCGCGCTGGTCGGTCAGTGCGGGTGCGGTGGCCAAGGCGCCGAGCGGGGTCATGTGGTCGGCGCGCAGCCCGGTTTCCTCGCGCAATTCGTTGTGCGCCAGCTCGATCGGTGTGGGAGTGGTCCCCTGCGCCGGGGTGCCCGCGGGGAACTCCCAGCACCGTATGCCCAGCGGGTAGCGGAACTGCTCGACGAGATGGAATCCCGTGCCGTCGAACGGGATCACCAGCGCCCAGTCGACCTTGTCGAGGACGCCGTAGATCCCCACCGATCCGTCGGCCCGCCGAACAGTGTCCTCCCGCAGCCGCATCCACGGGTTGGTGTAAATCGTGCGCGAGCTGATCTGTTCCATCACCCCATGGTGCCCCACGGGCCCGGAGTATCCGGGCAGTTCAGGGGCGAAGGACCGACACCAGGAAATCGGTCTGGTCGCGTACTACCTGCTCGAAGACATCGTCGAAGTACACGTCGAAGTGGCCGACCGGATACTGCTTGACCACAGCGTGTTTGGTGCGTTCGGCGGCCTTGCGGGTCGGGCCGGCGGGGGCGATCGAGTCGTTCTCGGCGATCGCGTAGAAGACCGGGATCTTCAACGACTTGGCGCGGCGACCGGGGGAGTCGAACAGTGTCGAGAACGCCACGCGGGCACCCACTTTGGGATCGTAGGTGTCGCTCTCCTCGGCCAGTCGGCCGTAGCCTTCCGGCACGTCGGTGGCGCTCATCAACGCCGCGGAGCGTTTGCGCCCGGCCAGGCGGATGCGGACGGGTTTGCGGCGGAGCGGCCCGAAGAGCAGGTCGGTGGCGGCGATGGTGGCGACCTTGGTCAGGCTGATCGGGCCCTTCGCCATCCCCGACGCCCACCCGCTGGTGAACGGCACCTGGGCCACCACCGCGGCGAGGTAATCGTCGTCGGGCGCCACCGCGAGCACATGTCCCCCGCCGAACGAGGTGCCCCACAACGCGATCCGAGTGGCGTCGAAGCCCCGGATGCTGCGCGCGTAGGCGATTGCGGCCTTCCAGTCCTGCCGCTGCCGCCCGATGTTGAGCACCTGGCGCGGCGAACCCTCACTGGCACCGAAATTCCGGTAGTCGAACGCGAGCACCCCCATTCCCGCGGCGACGAACCGCCGCGCATACCGATCCAACCCCATCTCGCGGGTGGCCCCGAGCCCGTGTCCCATGATCACCAACGGCCGCGGACGAGGCGCGCCGTCGGGCAGGTAGAGCCACGCGGCGCACTGCTGGTCACCCGAAGGGAAACTGACGTCGACACGTTCCATGAGTCAATACCGTAGCGAGTACTCTGTACCGGCGGGCGAGTCGGCCGGGCGACCGCGGTAACGGGAACGGGCACGAACAGTGCCGCTGCCCGGTGCCGAGGAAAGTCCGGACTCCACAGAGCAGGGCGGTTGTTAACGGCAACCCGGGGTGACCCGCGGGACAGTGCCACAGAAAACAAACCGCCGCACGCACGTGCGGTAAGGGTGAAACGGTGCGGTAAGAGCGCACCAGCGCCCCGGGTGACCGGGGCGGCTAGGTAAACCCCGCCCGGAGCAAGGTCGAAGGTCGCATCGGCAACGGTGCGGCTGCGCAGGTGTTCGAGGGCTGCTCGCCCGAGCCTGCGGGTGGACCGCTCGAGGCACCCGGCAACGGTGTGTCCAGATGGATGGTCGCCCCCCGATGCGAATCGGGGACAGGATCCGGCTTACAGGCCGGCTCGCCCGCCCAGGCAACGCGAAGGCGGCGGCTCCCACCGGGAGCCGCCGCCTCGCTCGGCCGCACAGCGGCTCAGCACATCAGTGTGGACATCTGGTAGACGGCCGTGGCCTCTTCGGTGGTCGCGTCGGTGGCGCCGTTCTTGGCCGCCTTCTTGATCGTGGCGATCGTGTCGGCCTCGGACTTGCCCGCCTTGATCTCGGAGCAGGAATGGTTCAGCACCGCGGCCACGGCGGCGTCGTCGCGCCCCTGCGCCAGCTTCGGGAAGGCGTTGCGGTAGCTCACCACGAACATCCCCGCCTTGCTGGCTTCGACCTGGAAGGAAGGCGCGGGCGTGGTGGACGCGGCGGGGGAACCGGCAGAGGAAGAGTCATCGCTGCAGCCGGCCAGAAGCAGGGCGAAGACGGTGGCGCTGGCCGCGATGGCGGCGGTAGTTCTACTCACGCAGCGGGATGCTAGCCGCCCAGGAAACACGCCGCTTCCCGTGTGGTTAACGGGAAGCGACATGTTCCGGATCGAAGCGGTGAGCTACCCCGGGTTGATCGCCAGCAGGTGTGCCCAATAGCTGGCCGCGTCCGGTCCGAGGATCGGCGACAGGTAATCGAAAATCAGCCACGACATACGTTCGCAAACTCCCATTTATCGACGTGAGTGCCGCACAACCCGGCAGCTGCCGAGTGCGCCGCCGCCACAGTAACAATTGCCCGGAATGTCTCGGCGATCGTGTGCCGAGACAGGGAAAATGCGCTGGAACTCGCCGGGAACGTGAGCGAGGTCATAGAGTGATCGCCGTCGGCAGGGCTCGCTGCCACTTCCGCGAGCCCAACACATTCGATCGCGGAAGCAGGTCACATTTACATGCGGGTAGTTCGTTCCATTGTCGCCGGTGCACTGATCGCCGGAGCCACTGCGGTTTTCGCAACGCTTGGTGCCGGTTCGGCGAGCGCGGTCGCGGTGACCCCGCTCAACGGTGGGGTTCAGGTCGACCTCAGCCCGGGTGATACCGCCTGGGTGCACCAGTCCCGATTCGGCCTGACCGTGGCCGGTCTGCCGCACCCGTCGGCGGCCTCGTTCGGTCAGGCGCTCGACGCGGCCGCGACCGTGTCCTCCGCCGTGCCCAACGGCCGGGTCACTTTCACGGTGTACGGCCCGCTCGATCAGCTCAACGGCACCATGCTCGCACTGCAGTAGGAAATCGCTACTCTGCGAGAATGGAACTCCATCAGCGGATCGTCTCGGCGCCGGTCGACTTCGGCGCCATCCGTTCCGAATTCGGACTGGCCTCGGACTATCCGGCCGAGGCCGTCTCCGACGCCCGCGACGCGGTGGACGCGTTCGCGGGCACTCGGGTCGATCGGACCGATATCGAGTTCGTGACCATCGACCCGCCCAGCGCGCTGGATCTGGACCAGGCGCTGCATATCGAACGCACTCCCACCGGCTTCACCCTGCACTACGCGATCGCGGATCTCGGTGCGGTGATCGTGCCGGGCAGTGCGCTGGCCGCCGAGGCCGAAGTGCGCGGGCAGACCTTCTATCTGCCCGACGGTAATGTCGCACTGCATCCGACCGTGCTGTCCGAGGGCACCGCGAGTCTGCTGCCCGGCGTCGACCGGCCTGCCGTGTTGTGGACCATAGAACTCGACAATGATGCTGTGCCACTGAGCTGTTCGGTGAAGCGCGCACTGGTGCGCTCCCGGGAGCGGTTCGACTACGCACAGGTCCAGGCTGCCGCCGACGCCGGTATTCTGCCGCCGTCGCTGACCGCGCTGCCCGAATTCGGTCGGCTGCGGATCGAGGCGGGGTTGGACCGAGGCGCGATCTCGCTGCGGTTGCCCGCGCAGGAAGTGATCCCCGACGGAGACGGCTGGCGCCTGCGGTTGGAGCCCCGGACCGAGGCCGACGACTGGAACGAACAGGTCTCGTTACTCACCGGCATGTGCGCGGCGCGAATCATGCTGGAGCACAAAGGGGTCGGCGTACTGCGAACGATGCCGCCACCGCCGGAGAGCGCGATCGATTCGATGCGGCGCACGGCGGCGGCATTGGGGGTCGAGTGGCCCGCCGAGGTCCCGGTGGGCCGCATGCTCGCGGGACTCGACGCGAACACCCCCGCCGCGCTGGTGCTGATGTCGGAAGCCACCGGGTTGTTGCGCGGCGCGAGCTACACACTGCTCGCCGAACTCGACGACCCGACCCCGCAACAACTGACGCACAGTGCGATCGGCGCACCGTACGCCCACGTGACGGCGCCACTGCGACGGCTGGCCGACCGGTTCACCACCGAGATCTGCCTGGCCTACGATGCCGGAGCCGACGTGCCGCAATGGGTGACCGACGGTGTGAAGGCCGCCGCCGAGACGATGCGCCGCACCGATGCCGTAGCCAACAAGGTCGATCGCGCCTGCGTCGACCTGACCGAGGCCACCGTCCTCCAGCCTCGGGTAGGCACCGAGTTCGCCGCCGTGGTTTTGCGTGATGCCAACGGGTCCCGGCCCGCGGAGATCTTTGTCAGTGAACCGCCGATCCTCGCGCGGTGTGCGGGACAGCCGCCGGAAGGGGAGAAGGTCGCGGTGCGGTTGGCTGTCGCTGATCCGGGAACTCGGACTATCGGCTTCGAATACGACGGGCCACGTCGATAGTGACGACTGTCAGTTCGCCGCGGAGATGAATGCGGCGGCCGCCGGGTAGTGGGCGATGGCTCGGCCCGCGGCTGCTTCCTCGGTGTCGGCGAGGAGTTCGTAGATGGTTGCCGCGGGCGTGTGGGTACCTGCCGCTACCACCAGGATCGCTTCGCGGGATTCGACGGCGTCGCGGTGGTCGCCGAGGACGGATTGCAGGCGCTTGGCCCGGGTGCCCAGGTCGGTGGCGTCGGGGCCGAGGACCGTCGCGGCGGCTTCGCAGGAATAGCGTAAACGCTTGGCGCCCTTGCGGATGTCGTGGAGCAGTTCTACGCGGTCCGCCGGAGTGGCGGTGGGCTCGGCGAAGACGAGTGTGCGCAGGCGTTTGCGGTCGCGGCGCAAGACCTTGCCGAAGACAGCGGTCGCGTTGTCGCGGGCGAGTTCGGGGGCGAGCGGGGGGTCGGTGCGCCAGGTTTTGAGGACTTTGCGCAGGCGGCGGTAGCGCTTGCCGTCCATGGCGCTCAGTACCTCCGCGTGAGCAGCGATGTAGGCCGCACGGGAGGCCCCGACCAGGGCATCGGTGACCTCGGCGGGGACTCGGTCGTAACCGGTCAGCAGATCGATGAACCGTTCGGCGCGGACTTCGGCGTCGCGGGCCACGCCGAGCAGGTCGGCGAGCCACTTCAGTTCCGCTTCGGTGCCGGCGGCTTCCTCGGCGTCGAACAGCTTGCGATAGGAACGCAGGACACTGCGGAGCCTGCGCGTGGCCACCCGCATCTGGTGGACCGAATCGTCGGCGTCGGCGCGCACATCGGGTTCGGCGTCGAAGAGCCGGTCGATGTCCTCGCGTAGCGCCGCGACGACGGCTTCTCCGGCCTCGGTCGCCATGGTGTCAGCCTCGCTTTCCGAACGTGTCGGTCGCCTCCACCAGCTGGGCGGTGATGCCGGGCTCGTGCGCGGTGTGCCCGGCGTCCTCGACGATGTGCAGCGTCGAGGACGGCCACGCGTTGTGCAGATCCCATGCGCTCACCGCGGGGCACACGATGTCGTGGCGGCCCTGCACGATCACGCCGGGGATGTCGGCGATCCGATCTATGTCTCGCAGCAACTGTCCCTCCTCGAGGAATCCACCGTGGCGAAAATAGTGGTTTTCGATCCGGGCGAACGCGAGAGCGAAGCGTGCTTCGGCGGTTTCGGCGACCCGATCCGGTTGCGGGAGCAGGGAACTCGTCGCGCCTTCCCATGTCGACCAGGCGACCGCGGCATCGAGCGCGACCTGCGGATCGGGGGAGTGCAGCAGTCGGTGATACACCTCCACGAGGTCGTCCCCGCGTTCCTCGACGGGGACCGGCGCGAGGAATCTCGCCCACTCGGCGGGGTAGACGTTGCCCGCGGCGCCGTTGTAGTACCAGTCGATTTCCTTGCGCCGTAACAAGAAGATGCCACGCAACACCAGTTCGGTCACCCGCTCGGGGTGGGCCTGCGCGTAGGCCAGGCCCAGGGTCGACCCCCACGAACCGCCGAACACCTGCCAGCGCTCGATCCCCAGATGGTCGCGCAGCAACTCCATGTCGGCGATCAGATTCGGCGTGGTGTTGGTGTCCAGGGGAGCCCCATCGGCGATGTGCGGCATGGACTTTCCGCATCCGCGCTGATCGAACAGCACGATCTTGTACACGGCCGGGTCGAAGAAGCGCCGTTGCAGGGGCCCGGTGCCGCCGCCGGGTCCGCCGTGCACGAACACCACGGGCTTGCCGTCGGGATCACCGCTGACCTCCCAGTACACCGACTGGCCGTCGCCGACATCGATCAGGCCCTGCTCGAACGGTTCGATCTCGGGGTAGAGACCGCGCATCAGAACGCCAATCCCGCGGCGAGGGAAGGCAATTCGAGAGCGGTGAGCGCCTCGGTCCGCACCTCGGGGCAGCTCTCGGTGGTCACCCGGTCGATCATCGCCTTGTCGGCGAGAACGTGCCCGTTGATGCCGCCGTTGCGGAAGCCCCAGTCGTGCACCATGGCGTTGAGCGAGATCCGCCCGAGCGTCGGGCCCTGTACCCGGAAGTTCGACAGTTCGGGCCGGATCATGTCGCACAGTTGCGCGGCGGAGGAGGGGCTGATCGTCAACGTCCCGGCCGGCGCGGTGGTCGTCGGCGCGGCCGAGGTGGTGGTGCCCGCACTGCCGGTCGAGGCCGGTGGCGTACCCCCGCAGGCGGTCAGGGTCGCGGCGGTGAGCGCGCCCGCGATCAACAGCACGGAACGGGAAATCCAACGGCGTTGCGGCATCGGTACCTCTGCTAGTCGAACAGTGTCGCCATCGAGTCTGCCAGTTTGTGATGTGGTGCGTCGGGTCCGACGGGCGGGTTGGATCTGATGTTCGGTAGTCCCCGAACGGTTTGACGCTGTGTTTGTTGGCGCGCTGGCGCGCGCGTGTCCGCGGCCCTGAGGGGCCGCCGGTCAGGCAC
>NZ_JBHTUD010000041.1:0-16880 GCF_042794235.1 Nocardia sp. NPDC056541 | reverse complement strand
GGGGCCCGTCCCGGCGCTGGCCTGCCCAAGCTTTTACCGGCCCCCAAAGACAAACACCCCCGGCGTCAGCGTCCCCACACCCGCCCGCGCCGTACCCCGCGCCCGGTTCTGGTTCAGGGTTCAGGCGGAGGTCTTGTCCCACAGGCTGCGGGTGCCGTTGCTGCCGTAGAGCGCGCGAGCATCGCCCGGGCTGATCGTCGCCCGGGTTCGCGGTGGCGCGGTGCGCTCGTGGGCCGCCAGGATCTGTCCGGTCATCTTCGCGACGTACGGGGCAGCCATGATCAGCCCACGATTGCCGCGACGTGCGGCCGCCCAGACGATCGCCTTCCCCGGGACTCGCACGGAGGCATCGACAACGCGGGGCATGTCGAATCGGCCGAGCTCGCGCATCCAGGCAGGCAGCGTCGAGATCGTCGCCAGCGACAGCACCCGACCACCGGCGGCGAACGTCATGCCTTTGCTCACCGACGGCCACAGCAGAAAGTGCATGGCCGCCACGGCCCGCTCGCTGACGCACAACTGCGGCCGGACGCGTTCGAAGTAGGCGCGCACCTCGGCCCGATTGCGCGGTACATCCGCGGGCTTACAGGTCTGCAGTTCGGCGGCGATCACGCATTCGGCCCAGTACCGGTCCTCCTCGGCGGGACTCAGCGGGCCGGGTCCGAACATCTCGTAGGCCTTGAGGACCGAATGCCACCCGGTGACATGGATCCACAGCTGGGAGTCGGGGTTGTTGGCGCTGTAGCGCTTGCCGCTGATCGGTTCGATGCCCGTCATCGGCGCGTGCACCTTCATCAGGTGTTCGGATGCCTGGATGGCGGTGCGGCCGTCACCGAGCGCGACCAGCAGGAAGTAGGACAGCGTGTGGTCGAGGCGGGTGGCGGGATTGTCGTAGATCCCGTGTGAATCGGCGACCGCGGCGGTCAGGAACGGATCGAAGTGCTCGAGGGTGACCGCGCGCTGGAATCCGATCAGCGCGGTCGGCGCCGCCCACACCTTCCAGGTGGGGGAATCCGGCCCGAAGAAGCCGTAGTCGTCGCGACGCAGAGTCGACGCATCGAAAGCCATTGCACATGCCCCTTTGCAGTGCGAGAAACAGTTGAATACAACACCACCGTAGCAATGGCTCGACGTGAATACAACGGTTGCGTAGGATTTGTGCCGACAGGGTCGGCGGGTATCGTCGGCGAGCGAAAGGCAGGTGGGCGGTGACCTCGACGCAGGAGCAGCGACCTCGACGCCGCTATGCGCCGCGCCTGCCGCCGGAGCAGCGCCGCGCGCAACTTCTCGACGCCGCGTTCACGGTCCTGGGCCGGATGGAACTGCACGAGTTGAGCATGGAGGCCGTCGCGCAGGAGGCGGGCGTCGGAAAACCTGTGCTGTACACGGTGTTCAAGACCCGCGCCGAACTCGTCGAAGCGCTGCTGGAACGCGAACGGGAACGCGGACTGGATCAGATCGCCGACACGCTGCCCGAAGACCTGCTCGGCGCCGATCCGTTGGCCGCCGCCTCGGCGACCGTCGAAGCGTTCGTCGGTGTGGCACTGGCGAATCCGACCCGCTGGCGGCTGATCCTCGCCACCCCGGCGAGTGCGCCCGACGAATACCGCGCGGCGCTTCGTGCTTCGCGCGCCGAGATCTTGGAGCGCGCGGAATCGCTTGTCCGCATGGGCATCTCCGTGCTGCCGCGATGGTCGGGCATGGATGCCGGACTACTCGCGAACTCGACCCTCACCATCGCCGAAATGCTCGGTCGACTGGGGGTCAGCGAGCCGGAAGAGTATCCGCGCGAACGACTTCAGGCCTACGTTCGCTCGATCGTCACTCTGCTGACCGGGCCCTGACGGCTCAGCGGTTCTCCCGCGCCAAGCGCATCGTCTCGGTGAGCAGCTTCGACACGGCGGCCGCCTCGGTGAGGAACCCGTCGTGCCCGTCGCGGGAGTGCACGATCTCGAGACCCGCGCAGCCCGGCAGTCCTTCGGCCAGCTCGGCCTGGGTGTGCAGGGGGTACAAGCGATCCGAGTCGACTCCGCCGACCACGCACGGCACCGCGGTGGAGGCCAGCGCGGCGGCGACGCCGCCGCGCCCGCGCCCCACGTCGTGGCGGTTCATGGCCTCGCTGAGCAGTACATAGGTGGCCGGATCGAAGCGCGAACACAGCTTGTCGGCCTGGTGCTCGAGGTAACTCTGCACCGCGTACCGTCCACCGGTCCACGGGTCCTCGTCGCCCTGTGCCTTGTTGGCGAAGCGGTGGTCGAGTTCGCCCTCGGTGCGGTAGGTCAGGTGCGCGATCCGCCGGGCCAGCCCCATGCCGGTCATCGGCGCGCGACCGGTGCCGTGATAGTCGCCGCCCTGCCAGTCGGGATCGGCCGTGATGACGGCCATCTGGGTGGTCTGGGTGCCGATCTGGTCGGCGGTGGCGCGGGCGCCCACGGCCAGCACGAGCGCGGCGCTGACCCGCTCGGGCAGGCCGATGATCCACTCGAGCACCCGCATGCCGCCCATCGAGCCGCCGACGACAGCGCCGAGCCGCTCGATCCCGAGCACCTCGAACAACTGCGCTTCGGCTTTCACCTGGTCACGGATGTTCAGCTCGGGAAACCGCGCGCCCCATGGCTTTCCGTCGGAGGCGAGTGAGGACGGGCCGGTGCTGCCCTTGCAGCCGCCCAGCACGTTGGTCGCGATCACACACCACTCGTCGGTGTCGATCGGCGCGCCGGGCCCGACCATGCCCTCCCACCAGCCGGGCGCCCCGTCGGGCCCACCGACGACATGGGAGTCGCCGGTGAGCGCGTGTTCGACGAGCACCACGTTGTCCAGGGTGGGCGAGAGCTCGCCCCAGCGTTGCACCGCCAGCCGCACATCGGGGACGACGGCGCCGTTCTCCAGCGCCACATCCCCGATGGCGACCAGGCCGACGCGCCCGTCCGGCGGCGGCAGCAGGGCCACCCCGGTTCCTGGTCGGGCGATCGGCGATTCGGTGCTCACAGTCACGTCGTCGCCGCCGCGAACCCGGCCCGCAGATCGGCCAGAATGTCGTCGATTCCCTCGATGCCCACCGCGAGCCTGACCAGGCCGGGAGTGACGCCGGCCGCCAGCTGCTCTTCGGGCGTCAACTGCGAGTGTGTGGTCGACGCCGGGTGAATCACGAGTGAACGCACATCACCGATGTTAGCTACATGGCTGTGCAGGCTGAGCGCGTCCACGAACTTCTTGCCCGCGTCGACGCCGCCTGCCAGCTCGAACGCCACGATCGCGCCCGCGCCCTTGGGCGCCAGCTCCTTGGCTCGCGCGTACCAGGGCGAGGACTCGAGGCCCGCGTAGAACACCGCGTCGACGCCCGGCTGCTCGGCGACGAACTTCGCGACCGCCTCGGCATTGCTGACATGCCGTTCGACCCGCAGGCTCAGCGTCTCGATGCCCTGGGCGATGAGGAACGCGTTGAACGGCGAGACCGCGGCACCCAGATCGCGCAGCAACTGCACGCGAGCCTTCAGCGCGAACGCGGGCGCGCCCAGATCGGCGAACACCGCACCGTGGTAGCTGGGGTCGGGCTCGGTGAAGCCGGGGAAGCGCGCGTTGCCGTCGGCGTCGCGCACCGTCCAGTCGAAGGTGCCGCCGTCGACGATCACGCCCGCCACGGCCGCACCGTGCCCACCCAGGTACTTCGTCGCCGAATGCACGACGATGTCGGCGCCGTGGGCCAGCGGCTGGATCAGGTAGGGGGTGGCGACGGTGTTGTCCACGATCAGCGGAAGGCCGTTCGCGTGCGCGACACCGGCGATGCCGGGAATGTCGAACACCGCGCTGCTCGGGTTGGCGATGGTCTCGCCGTAGAACGCCTTGGTGTTCGGCCTGATCGCGGCTTCCCACTGCGCGAGGTCATCGGGGTCCTCGACGAACGAGACCGTGATCCCCAGCTTGGGCAGCGAGTAGTGGAACAGGTTGTACGTGCCGCCGTAGAGGTGCGGGCTGGACACGATGTGGTCGCCCGCGCTCGCCAGGTTCAGGATCGCGTAGGTCTCCGCGGCCTGGCCGGAGGCCAGCAGCAGCGCCGCGACGCCACCTTCGAGCGCAGCCACGCGCTGCTCCACCGCGTCCTGGGTGGGGTTCATGATCCGGGTGTAGATGTTGCCCGGCTCGGCGAGACCGAACAGCGCGGCGGCGTGATCGGTGTCGCGGAAGGTGTAGGAGGTGGTCTGGTAGATCGGCAGCGCCCGCGCGTTGGTGCTCGCGTCGGGAGCCTGGCCCGCGTGGACCTGCTTGGTCTCGAAGGACCAGTTCTCGGGCAGGGAAGAGTCAGTCATGTCGTGCTCCAAATGGGTGTCAGCCGGGGGATCTCGTCAACTGGGTCGGATCGACTGGCAACAACACATGGGGGCCTCCTGCAGTGCGCGCTTGCTCTCGACTTTCGAGAGCCCGGTCATCACCCGGAGCACCCCACCGCAGCTGGAGGGTTGCCGACCAGCGAGCCGGGGCTTGGCGCTGGTACTCATGACCTTGCCGTCATGTTAACCGGAGATCTCCCGCGGGCGGAAACTTCCCCCGCATTTCCCGCCGAAGATCACTCGCCGGACGGTGTGCCGAAGCCTGGCGTGTCGTCCACCGGTGCGCCACAGACCTGCCGCAAGCCGTGGTAGGCGCGCAGCACGGCGTCGCGCGTGACCCGAACAGCTACCGTCGGTGACCCGCTCAGCAGTGCCTGTTCGGTATCGGCGACCGAGAGATGGCACAGCATCTGCCAGATCCCGGCCACCAGCTTCACCGTGAAGTCCTCCGGTGAGGTGCCCATCCGCTGCGCGAGCTCGGTGCACACCGCGACGTTCTTCTTCTCCGCGTATTCCAGCGCGCGCGCGTTGACCGACTGGCTGGTGCGCATGATCCGCTGCATCTGCAGGAACTGACGGATGAATCGGATGCCGTCCGCATCCGCCTCGGCCTGGACCACCTCCAGGTAGGCGCCGCACAGTGCCTGGAGTTCGTTGCCGGTGTTCGGCTGGGAGCGCAGCGCGACGGCGACGGAGACCCCGAAGTCGTCGATCGGGGCCAGCACGATGTCTTCCTTGAGCGCGAAGTACCGGTTGACGGTGCGTGGGGACACATCGGCACCCGCGGCGATCTGCTCGACCGTCGTCGCGTCGAACCCCTGGCTGTCGCACAGCTCGAGTCCGACCGCCACGATCGCGGCCTTGGTCTGGAGTTTCTTGCGCTCGCGCAGGCCCAGCGGCGCGCCGGCAGCCGGTTCGGTCGTCCGGTCGGCGCTGATCGGAGTGGTCGAGTCCAGCATTTCACCAGCCTACCGTGTCGGCCGCTTTATCTGTCCAACTAGGCCAATTGGCGCAGTCAGACATTTTTCTCTTGACGCCAATTGTCTCACAGTGCCAGGATTGGTCCACACTGATCGAGTGACGAGGAGTCCTGGTGACCAGCACCGAGATAGAAACGAAACATGTTGATTCCCAACAGAGTTCGATGCGGTGGTGGGCGCTGGTCGTGCTCTCCGCCGCCCAGTTGATGGTGGTGCTCGACGCCACCGTGATCACGATCGCCCTGCCCTATGCCCAGCGTGACCTGGGGATCAGCGACGGCGACAAACAGTGGGCGCTCACCGCGTACACACTCATCTTCGGCGGGCTACTGCTGCTCGGCGGACGGATGGCCGACTACCTGGGCCGGCGCCGGATCTTCCTGGTCGGCCTGGTCGGCTTCGCCGCCGCGTCGGCGCTGGCGGGGCTCGCGCAGACCGGTCCGCAGTTGTTCGTCGGCCGAGGTCTGCAGGGTGCGTTCGCCGCGCTGCTCGCCCCCGCGGCCTTGTCGCTGTTGTCGGTGATCTTCACCGATGTGCAGGAACGGGCCCGCGCGTTCGCGGTGTTCGCCGGCATCACCGCCGGTGGCATCGCGTTCGGGCTGATCGTCGGCGGCGCGCTCACCGAATTCGCGTCGTGGCGGTGGACGCTGCTGATGAACACGCCGATCGCGCTCATCGCGGTAGCCGGTGCGGTGGCGGTGATCGCGCGCGATATCCCGGTGCCCAGAACCGGCGGCTACGACCTGCCCGGCGCCGTCACCGTGACATTCGGCTTGGTGTCGATCGTCTACGGATTCAGTCGCGCCGCCGAACACGGTTGGCTGGCGGGCAGCACCCTCGGCCTGCTCGGGGCCGGCTTCGCCTTGCTCATCGCGTTCGTCTTCATCGAGGCACGCTCGGCGAACCCGCTGCTGCCACTGCGAATTCCGGGTGAGATCAATCGCGGCGGCGCCTTGCTGGCCGCGCTGCTGATCCCGATCGCGATGTTCGCCATGTTCTTGTTCCTGAGCTTCTACTACCAGAACACCCTGGGCTATTCGCCGCTGAAGGCCGGCATCGCGTTCCTGCCGTTCCCCGTGGGCATCGGGATCGCGGCGGGCATCACCAGTTCGCTGATGCCCAAGTTCGGGCCGCGTCCGCTCATGGTGGTCGGCGCGCTGCTCGGCGTCGTGGGACTGCTGTGGCTGGCACAACTGAGCTACGGCGACGGGTACGCGCTGAGCGTGCTGCCCGCGCAGCTGTTGATGGCGCTCGGGATGGGCCCGCTGTTCGTCGGGATGCAGGCCGTGGCCCTGCATCAGGTCGACGCCGAGGACTCCGGTGTCGCCAGTGCCCTGCTCAACGCCGCCCAGCAGGTCGGCGGCGCCGTCGGCACCGCCCTGCTGACCACCCTGTCGGTGCAGGCCGCCGAGAACTACGTCACCGACAACCCGACCGTCGACCACCTGATCGAACGCGCCTCGATCTACAGCTACGACGTCGCGTTCTATATCGGCGCCGGCTTCTTCCTCGCCGCCGCCGTGGTGATCGCGGTGATGATCCGCGACAAGCCGGAGAACCTGATCGAAGGCGACGAACACGCGGCCGCGATACCCGTCGCGGTCTGACCTTCTCGGCGAGGCCCGCGCTACGGCGCGGGCCTCTTGTTACCACTCAGTAGCCGGTCAAGGCCCGATCGGGTGATGACAGGCGGGCCGGGAGGGCTGTCCCGCACAGTGGGGCCTCCCGTCGCGGTGAGGTGGGGGACAGCAGTACGCTCGTCTTGTTTGCACCACACGTCCCGCAGACAACGCGGGGCATATACGTTGTCTGTTGGAACTGCTGGGGTCCGCTCACAAGCGTGTTCGCCTAGCCGTGCAATAAGGGCACCCACCGAGGAGGACACGAAGATCCATGTCCAAGATCAAGGTTGAAGGCACCGTTGTAGAACTCGACGGCGACGAGATGACCCGGATCATCTGGCAGTTCATCAAGGACAAGCTGATCCATCCCTATCTCGACGTGAATCTCGAGTACTACGACCTCGGCATCGAGTACCGCGACAAGACAGACGACCAGGTCACCGTCGACGCGGCCAATGCCATCAAGAAGTACGGCGTCGGCGTGAAATGCGCCACCATCACCCCCGACGAAGCGCGGGTGAAAGAGTTCGGCCTCAAGAAGATGTGGCGCTCGCCCAACGGCACCATCCGTAACATTCTGGGTGGCACCATCTTCCGCGCGCCGATCATCATCTCCAACGTGCCCCGGCTGGTGCCCGGCTGGACCAAGCCGATCATCATCGGCCGTCACGCCTTCGGCGACCAGTACCGCGCCACCGACTTCAAGGTCTACGAGGCTGGCACCGTCACGCTGACCTTCACCCCGGAAGACGGCAGCGAGCCGATCATCCACGAGGTCGTGAAGATGCCCGAGGACGGCGGCGTCGTCATGGGTATGTACAACTTCAAGAAGTCCATCGAGGACTTCGCGCGGGCCTCGTTCAACTACGGCCTGCAGCAGAACTACCCGGTGTACCTCTCCACGAAGAACACCATCCTCAAGGCTTACGACGGCATGTTCAAGGACACCTTCCAGGAAGTCTTCGACGCCGAGTTCAAGGCCGAGTTCGACGCGGCGGGCCTCACCTACGAGCACCGCCTGATCGACGACATGGTCGCCTCCTCCATGAAATGGGAGGGCGGCTACGTCTGGGCCTGCAAGAACTACGACGGCGACGTGCAGTCCGACACCGTGGCCCAGGGCTTCGGCTCGCTCGGCCTGATGACCTCGGTGCTGCTCACCCCGGACGGCAAGACCTGTGAGGCCGAGGCCGCGCACGGCACGGTCACCCGGCACTACCGTCAGCACCAGCAGGGCAAGCCCACCTCGACCAACCCGATCGCGTCGATCTTCGCCTGGACCCGTGGCCTCGAACACCGCGGCAAGCTGGACAACACCCCCGAGGTGATCGGCTTCGCGCAGGCGCTCGAGGACGTGGTCATCAAGACCGTCGAGGGTGGTCAGATGACGAAGGACCTCGCCGCGCTCGTCGGCGGCGACCAGGGTTACCTGAGCACCGAGGAATTCCTCGGCGCGCTGGATGTCAACCTGGCTCGCGCTCTGAAGTGAGATAGCCCCGGTTCGCAACCGCGAACCTGCACGGCTGTGAGAAAGCGCTCGCATCGAATCCGATGCGAGCGCTTTTGCGTCCGTACCCGGCGGTTGTTCCCACGGTGGGGTAACTCACGCTCGTTTCGGGTAGCTAATGGGTAGTCGTGCCCGTTGCATGGAAGCGTGACTTCTTCCATCGCAGCCCCTGATCGTCTCGACGTGCCACGCACCAGCTGGCATGTCCCGGCGATGCTCGCGTTGGCGCTGGGTGGATTCGGGATCGGGACCACCGAGTTCGTGACCATGGGGTTGCTGCCCGATATCGCGCGGGCCTTCGATATCTCCGAGCCGTCGGCCGGGCACGCGGTGTCGGCGTACGCGCTGGGGGTCGTGGTGGGTGCGCCGCTGATCGCCGCGTTGTGCGCGCGGGTGGCGCGCAAGAAGTTGCTGATCGTGTTGATGATCGCGTTCACGCTCGGCAATATCGGGACCGTGCTCGCGCCGACCTTCGGCACGCTCGTGCTCGCGCGGTTCGTGTCCGGTCTGCCGCACGGCGCGTACTTCGGCGTCGCCTCGCTGGCCGCCGCCACGCTCGCGCCCGTGGGGCAGCGAGCCAAGGCCGTGGCCGCGGTGATGCTCGGGCTCAGCGTGGCGAATGTGATCGGGGTGCCCGGCGCGACCTGGCTCGGTCAGCACCTGGGCTGGCGCGACGCCTATGTGGTCGTCGCCGTGATCGGCGTGGCCACGGTGGCCGCTCTGTGGCGCTATGTCCCCGCGCTGACCAGCATGAAGATCACCAACCCGATAACCGAACTCGGGGCGCTGCGACGCCCGCAGGTGCTGCTCACCCTGTCCGTGGGCGCGATCGGCTTCGGCGGCATGTTCGCGGTCTACACCTACATCGCCACCACCATGACCGATGTCGCGGGCATGCCCATCGGCGCGGTGCCGATCGTGCTGGCGCTGTTCGGTCTCGGCATGATCGTGGGCAATATCGGCGGCGGCATCCTCGCCGACCGCGGCGTCGACCGCTCGATCTTCGTGGCCCTGATCGCGATGGTCGTGATCCTGGCCGGGTTCGTCCTGGCGGCGCACAACCCCGTCACCGCCGCGATCGGCGCCTTCCTCGTCGGCGCCTCGGGCGCGGCCCTGGCCCCCGGCCTCCAAACCCGCCTCATGGACGTAGCCGCCGACGCCCAAACCCTCGCCGCCGCCCTCAATCACGCCGCCTTGAACATGGCCAACGCCGCGGGCGCCTGGCTCGGCGGCCTCGTCATCGCCGCGGGCCTCGGCTACACCGCCCCCGCCATGGTCGGCGCGCTCCTGGCCGTCGCCGGTGTCCTCCTGTTCACCCTCACGGTTTCCCTGCAACGCCGGTCGGCGCATAACACGCCGTAACTGATTGGGGCCCTTGCGTACCTCGGCATACGGTGCCCCACATGCTGAGCCGACGCTTGGAGGAACTGATGGAGAGCACGCCTCAATATCGCGGCCGCATCGCTACCAAGTACATGGCGAAGGGGCGCGAGGAGGGGCTCGCGGAGGTGGACGCGAAGGTCGCCGAGACTGCTGCGCACGCGGTGCTCACCGTGCTGACTGCCCGCGGGCTCGAGCTGTCCGCCGCGCAGCGGGCGCAGCTCGCCGCGTGTACCGACCTCGACCAGCTCGACGCGTGGTTGACGCAGGCGGTCACCGCCACTCGTACCGACGAACTCTTCGGCTGACGCGCGAGTTGTCTCTACCTCGGCGGTTCAGTCGGCGGGCCGGGCCCAGCCGACGCTGAGTTGGACGGCTCGTTGCCAGCGTTCGTATTCTTCCTCGCGTATTCGACGGTCCGGCGACGGTATCCATTGGGCGGCGACCTTCCAATTGCGGCGTAGGCCTTGGAGATCGGGCCAGTAGCCGACGGCCAGGCCCGCCGCGTAGGCGGCGCCGAGGGAGACGGTTTCGGTGACCAGCGGGCGCATGACCGGCGTGTCGAGGACGTCGGCGATGATCTGCATGAGCAGGTTGTTGGAGGCCATGCCGCCTGCTACCCGCAGGGACTTCGCCTGGAGACCCGCGTCGGCGTTCATGGCTTCGACCACGTCGCGGGTCTGCCAGGCGGTGGCCTCCAGGACGGCGCGGGCCAGGTGGCCCTTGGTGACGTAGGAGGTCAGGCCGATGAGCAGGCCGCGGGCGTCGCTGCGCCAGTGCGGGGCGTAGAGGCCGGAGAAGGCGGGGACCAGGTAGCAGCCGCCGTTGTCGTCGACTGTGCTTGCGAGAGTTTCGATCTCGGGTGCGGTGGCGATCAGGCCGACGATATCGCGCAGCCACTGGACGAGAGATCCGGTGACCGCGATCGGCCCTTCGAGGGCGTAGACCGGTTCGGGGCCGACCTGGTAGCCGATGGTGGTGAGCAGGCCGTGCCGGGAGCGGATCAGTTCGGTGCCGGTGTTCATCATGAGGAAGCCGCCGGTGCCGTAGGTGCATTCGGTTTCGCCCGGGGCGAAGCAGGTCTGGCCGAACAGGGCCGCGTGCTGGTCGCCGAGGGCGGCGCCGATCCGCACGCCGGGGACGACGGTACTCGCGGTGCCGAAATCCCCGGTCGACGGTTCGATGCGGGGGAGCATGGCGGGCGGAATGTCGAAGAACCGCAGCAGTTCCGCGTCCCACTGGCGGGTGGCGAGATTCATCAACAGGGTGCGGCCGGCGTTGGTGACGTCGGTGACGTGCTCGGCGCCGCCGGTCAGATTCCAGATGAGCCAGGATTCCATGGTCCCGAAGAGAACGTCGCCGCGTTCGGCTCTGGCGCGCAGACCGTCGACATTGTCGAGTAGCCAGCGCAGGCGAGGTGCGGCGAAATACGTGGCAAGGGGAAGCCCGCTCAACTCGGTAATGCGGTGTGCTCCAGGCAATTCCCTCATCTGATCGACCAGCTCTTCGGTGCGTACGTCCTGCCATACGATGGCCAGCCGAACCGGCAAACCGGTGTGCCGATCCCAGACAACGGTGGTCTCGCGCTGATTGGCGATCCCGATCGCGGCCACCTGCTCGACGGTGATCCCGGCATCGCGCAGCGCCGCGGGCACGATCCGCTCCACCGTCCGCCAGATCTCGAGCGCGTCCTGTTCCACCCAGCCCGACCTGGGATAATGCTGACGGTGGGTCCGCTGCGCCATTCCGGCCAGCCGGGCGTGCTGATCGAAGACGATGCACCGGCTCGAGGTGGTGCCCTGATCGATCGCGAGCACGAAGCGTTGCGTCATCGGCAGCTGCTTTCGTCGGCGGTGCGGGGTGTCACGGTAGCGGCGCGCCTGTTCACGGGGGCTGTCGCAGCGAAAAGCGTGGTGGCACAGTTCATTGCGCTGCCGTCAGATCGCGGTGCACCGCGAGAGCGGCGGCGCGCACCTGCTCGATCGCGGCCTGTCGGGTTTGTAAACGGTTGTCGCACAGCCGATCCGTCGGCCCGGTGATGCCGATGGCAGCGACGACGAGGCCACCTCTGGCTCGAATCGGCGCGGCGATCCCCGCTTCGCCCGAGCGGTACTCCTCGACTTCGTCTGCCCAGCCCCGCCGTCGCACCTCGGTGATCGCGCGGTCGAGTCGGTCGCGTTCGGTGATCGTCCGCCGGGTGAATGCCTGGAGCACACCGACTTTCGCCGCGGCGTCGTAGGCGAGCAGGACCTTGCCGAGTGCGGTCGCATGGGCGGGCAGTACCTCGCCGACTGCCAGGGCCTGCTCGCTGTTGTCGGGCCGGAAGACGTGGTGGATCACCGTGATCCCGGTATCCCGCGCTACCGCGATCCGTACCGATTCCCCGGAGCGCGAGGCGAGGGCGTCGGCCCGATGGATCGCCCGCGAGCGCAACTCGTTCACGTCGAGCCGATCGGTTCCGAGTTCGCCGATCGCGGGGCCGAGCAGGTACTTGCCGGTGAGCGCGTCCTGGCCGACGAATCCGACCCCGAGCAGCGTCCGCAGGATGCCGTGCGCGGTGGGTTTGGCCAGGTCGAGCGCGGCCGCGATCTCACCGACACCCAGCGGCCCCGGTCCGCGCGCCAGCAGCCGCAGCACGGCGGCGGCGCGTTCGATCGACTGGATCGGGCCGGGCATGGGCCCGAACCTACCACCGTTCAGCATTGTCGAACGCTGCTTGTGGTGCCCGCGTCCGCGCGTTCCTAGCGTGGGCTTCGGGCGCAGGTGCCCGAACGGCGGACTCGACGACGAGGTCCGGGAAGGCGAGAAAATGAACCGGTACGTGGGCGCGATCGACCAGGGCACGACGTCGACGCGATTCATGGTTTTCGACCATAGGGGCACCGTGGTCGCCCGCCACCAGCTCGAACACTCGCAGATCATGCCGCGCCCCGGCTGGGTCGAACACAATCCGGACGAGATCTGGGAACGCACCCGCACCGTCGTCAAGACCGCCCTCTCGCTCGCCGATCTCACGGCCGACGACCTCGCCGCCATCGGCGTCACCAACCAGCGTGAGACCACCGTTGTCTGGAACCGCCACACCGGCCGCCCCTACGGCAACGCCATCGTCTGGCAGGACACCCGCACCGACCGCATCATCGCCGACCTCGACGCCGCCGGGCACAGCGCGCTCATCCGCGAGAAGACCGGCCTGCCGCCCGCGCCGTACTTCTCCGGCGGCAAGCTGAAGTGGATCCTGGACAACATCGCGGGCGTGCGCGCCGATGCCGAGCGTGGCGACGCCCTGTTCGGCACCCTCGACAGCTGGCTGATCTGGAACCTCACCGGCGGCGTGCACGTCACCGACCCCACCAATGCCTCGCGCACCATGCTGATGGATCTCGAAACCCTCGACTGGGACGACGACCTCCTCGCGATCTTCGGCATCCCGCGCGCCATGCTGCCCGCCATCGCGCCGTCGGCGAATCCGCGACTGTTCGGGACGACGAAGCCCGACGGCCCGTTCAAAGGCTCGGTGCCCATCGCGGGCGTGCTCGGCGATCAGCAGGCCGCGGGCGTCGGGCAGGTGTGTTTCCAGCCCGGTGAGGCCAAGAACACCTATGGCACAGGCAATTTCCTGATGCTCAACACCGGCACGGAGATCGTGCGCTCGAACCACGGCTTGATCACCACGGTCGCGTATCAGTTCGGCGACGACAAGCCCGCCTACGCGCTGGAGGGGTCGATCGCGGTCACCGGGTCGGCGGTGCAGTGGTTGCGCGACCAGATGGGAATCATCGCGGGCGCGGCGCAGATCGAAGACCTCGCCGGGCAGGTGGCCGACTCCGGCGGCGTGTACTTCGTGCCTGCCTTCTCCGGTCTGTTCGCGCCGTACTGGCGACCCGATGCCCGCGGCGCGGTCGTCGGCCTGTCGCGCTACAGCAACAACGCCCACTTGGCCAGGGCCACCCTGGAATCCATCGCCTACCAGACCCGCGACGTGGTCGAAGCCATGCAGCGCGACGCCGGGGTCCGACTGGCGACGCTGCGGGTGGACGGCGGCGTCACGGTGAACCAGCTGGCCATGCAGATCCAGGCCGACCTGCTCGGCGTCCCGGTCTCGCGACCGGTCGTCGCCGAGACCACCGCGCTCGGCGCCGCCTACGCCGCCGGACTGGCCGTCGGTTTCTGGAGCGGCACCGGCGAACTGCTCGACAACTGGTCCGAAGACGTCCGCTGGTACCCCACCTGGTCCGCGGAGCAACGCGAACACGGCTACCGCCGCTGGCTCAAAGCCGTCGAGCGCACGCTCGACTGGGCCGAAATCTGAGTCACCCCCGATACTTTCGAGAAGGAGATCATCGTGTCTGTGCAACTGGACCCCACCTACCGTGAGCAGGCTGTCGGCACGCTCGACACCGCCGAGGTCGATGTCCTGGTCATCGGCGGTGGCGTGACCGGCGCCGGCGCCGCGCTCGACGCCGCCTCGCGCGGCCTGTCGGTAACCCTGGTCGAGGCACGCGATTTCGCCGCAGGCACCTCGAGTCGTTCGTCCAAGCTCATCCACGGCGGCCTGCGCTACCTGGAACAGATGGACTTCGCGTTGGTGCGCGAGGCGCTCAAAGAACGTGGGCTACTGCTGAATACGCTCGCACCGCACCTGGTGCACCCGGTGCCGTTCCTGTTCCCGCTCCAGCACCGGGTGTGGGAGCGCGCCTACATCGGCGCCGGTATCGCCCTCTACGACACCCTCGGTGGCGCGCGCACGGTCCCGATGCACAAGCACCTGACCCGCTCCGGCGCACTGGAACTCGCGCCCGCGCTACGTGACGACGCGCTCACCGGCGCCATCCGCTACTACGACGCGCAGGTCGACGACGCCCGCCACACGATGATGATCGCCAGGACCGCCGCCGAGAACGGCGCCACGGTGCTGACCCGAACCAAGGTGATCGGGCTGGAACGCGACGGCGAGAAGGTCGTCGGCGCGCGTGTCGAAGACCTGGAAACCGGTCTGACACACACCATTCGGGCCCGCACCGTGATCAGCGCGACCGGCGTCTGGACCGACGACATGATCAAGATGACCGGCGTGGACTTCCCGTTCCACGTCCAGATGTCGAAGGGCGTGCACATCCTCGTGCCGCGCGACCGGCTGAACCTGCACACCGGCATGATCATGCGCACCGAGAAGTCGGTCCTGTTCGTCATCCCGTGGGCCGAACACTGGATCATCGGCACCACCGACACCGAATGGGCGCTGGACAAAAACCACCCGACGGCCACCGCCGCCGACGTGCGGTACATCCTCGACCACGTCAACGCGCTGCTGCGGGAGCCGCTGACCAGGGCAGACATCGTCGGCACCTACGCGGGCCTTCGCCCGCTGATGACTGGTGCCACGAAGGAGACCGCGAAGCTCTCGCGCGAACACGCCGTCGCCGAACCCGCGCCGGGCCTGTTCGTGATCGCGGGCGGCAAGTACACGACCTACCGGGTGATGGCCGCCGATGTCGTCGACGCCGCCGCCGCGCGCCTGGGCGGGGAGATCCCCGCCTCGGCGACCGCGCAGTTGCCCATCGTCGGCGCGGCGGGCTACTTCGACATGCTCGCCGAGGTGACCGACCTGTCGGTGTCACAGCGGTTGCCCGTCGACGTGGTGCAACACCTGCTCGGCCGCTACGGCTCCCTGAGCACCGATATCTTCGGCCTCATCGCCGCGGACGCCGCCCTGCGCCACCCGCTTCCGGGCGCCTCGGACTACATCGCCGCCGAGATCGTCTACGCCGTCACCCACGAGGGCGCCCTGCACCTCGACGACATCCTCACCCGCCGCACCCGCATCTCGATCGAGGTCCCCGATCGCGGCCTCGCCGCCGCGCCGGAAGTCGCCCGCCTGATCGCACCGCTGCTCGGCTGGAACGAGGAGACCACCAACGCCGAGATCAACCGCTACTACGACCGGGTCCACGCGGAGCTGGCCGCCAACGAAGCGGGCGACGACGCCGCCGCCAACGCCGCCAGACTGGTCGCAGCCCGCTGAACTCCGCCGACAGCACCGCGGCATCGCAGCCCTCGCACACGCGAAGGAGTGGGTCACCGCGGTGCTGTGGCGCATCGGCCAGGCGAACGTAGTCGCCGATCCTCGACCTCCGTGCCGCGTGGTGGCTAGCGTGGGCACATGGAATCGCGAATCACCCCCCGACGAACCCCGGCGCTGTCGTGAGCCGGGGCACCATCCTGATCACCGGCGCCAGCTCCGGGCTCGGCGCCGAGATGGCGCGTCAGTTCGCCGCGCTCGGGTACGACCTCGGCCTGTGTGCTCGCCGGACCGAGCGTCTCGACGAACTGCGCACGCAGATCCTCGCCGACCATCCCGAACGCGTCGTCTCGGTGAAGCAGCTCGATGTCACCGACGATGCGGCGGTGTTCACCGCCTTCGACGAGTTCGCCGAGGAATTCGGCACCGTCGACCGTGTGATCGTCAACGCGGGACTGGGTAAGGGCGCGCCGTTGGGCACTGGCCATCACAAGGCCAATCGCGAGACCGCGGTGGTGAATTTCCTTGCCGCCCTGGCCCAGAGCGAGGCGGCGCTGAAGATCTTCCGCGCGCAGGGCCGCGGCCACCTGGTGATGATCTCCTCGATCTCGGGCCTGCGCGGCATGCCCAAGACGCTCACCACCTACGCGGCGACCAAAGCGGGCGTCGCGGCGCTGGCCGAAGGGGTTCGCGCGGAGGCGATTGCGGGCGTGGACGTCTCGGTGATCTACCCCGGCTACATCCGCTCGGAGATGAACGATCGCGTCAAGCATCAGCCGAAGTTCATGGTGGACACCGAAACCGGCGTGCACGCCATGGTCGCCGCGATCGAGAAGCGCCGGGCCAACGCCTATGTGCCCGGCTGGCCATGGGTGCCACTGGGCTTCGCGCTGCGCGTCCTGCCGCTACCGGTTGTCCGAAGATTGATCTGAAACCAGCCCCGCACCCCCGACCTCGAGGAGGGGCCGCCGCGCAGCGGCGGTTCGCGGCCGTCCCGTCGATCAGGTGCCGTTGCGTAGGCGACGAAGGAGCAAGCAACGG
>NZ_JBHTUD010000040.1:7251-18457 GCF_042794235.1 Nocardia sp. NPDC056541 | reverse complement strand
ACACAAATATCTGGCGCGTTGGGGTACGCGACGAAGGAGCAAGCAACGGTGCCTGATCGACGGGACCGGCGGGGCCGCGAACTCGAGCGCGCCAGCGCTCCTAAGACACAGTGATGGATCCGCGCATGTCGGGGTGCAGGGTGCACATGTAGCGGTAGGTACCGGGCTGGGTGAAGGTGTAGGACCATTCGCCCTTGTCGAAGATGGGACTGTTGAGGCCCATCGCCTTGTCGCCGATGCCCTGCACGTTGTGCGGGACCTTGTCGGAGAACTTCCAGGTCACCGTCTCGCCGACCTTGATGGTCGCGTCGGCGGGGGCGTATTTCATGTTGCCGACCTCGACCGTGAGGTTGGTCGGCGCGTGCTGTTGGGTGGTCGTGGTGGTGACCGGGCGGGGTTTGCGGGTTGTGGTGGTGGCGGCGTTTCCCGAGTCGCCGGAACAGCCGGCGGACAACAGGGCGGCGGCCACGACTAATCCGGCGGCAAACCGGGCGGATGCGGCGCGGTGACGAACCATCGACATGGGTGTGGAGCGTAGTCTGCGAGCGACCCCGGGCCGGTCGGCGGCCCGTTTTCGGGCGGCTGGGAGGCGACTATGTCGGATCGACGTGGCTACTACACCGTCGACGAGGTGCGGGCGGCGGAAGCCGAGCTGTTCACGCGGGTGCCCGTGGGAATGCCGATGCGGCGGGCCGCCTTCGGACTGGCCGGGGTGGTTGTCGACGAATTGCGGTCGCTGACCGGGGGCGTGGTCGGGCGAACCGTCGGACTGCTGGTGGGGTCGGGGGACAACGGCGGGGATGCGTTGTGGGCGGGGGCCTTCCTACGGCGTCGGGGCGTGCGGGTGTCGGCTGTTCTGCTGAATCCTGAACGGGCGCATCGGGAAGGGCTTGCTGCGTTGCGGGCAGCTGGGGGCCGGGTGGTCGATCGGCTCGATGGTGTCGATCTGGTGATCGATGGGATCGTGGGGATTTCCGGACGGGGGCCTTTGCGGCCCGGGGCGGCGGAAGTAGTTGCTGCCCTGGATGTTCCGATTGTCTCGGCAGATCTGCCCAGTGGGGTCGATCCGGATACGGGGGCACTGGATGGGCCCGCGGTGACGGCGGATGTGACGGTGGCGTTCGGTGCGTACAAGCCGGTACATGCGTTGGCTGTGCCCCAGTGTGGGCGAATTGTGTTGGTGCCGATCGGGTTACGTCTTCCAGAGGCTGGGCTGGTACAGCTCGATCCGGGAGCGGTGGGGGCCGGGTGGCCGGTGCCGGGCCCTGCTGACGACAAATACAGTCAGGGAGTGACGGGGGTTTGCGCGGGCAGTGCGAAGTATCCGGGGGCGGGGGTGTTGTGCACGGGCGCCGCGGTGGTGGCGACCTCGGGGATGGTTCGGTATGTGGGGTCCGATACCGCGGTATTGGAGAAGTTTCCCGAAGTTGTCGCCAGTTCGTCGATTTCGGAGGCCGGGAGGGTGCAGGCCTGGGTGTTCGGGCCGGGGGGTGGCACTGATCCGGGGGCCCGGGATCGGTTGGCCGAGGTGCTGGGTACTGATCTGCCGGTGTTGGTGGACGCGGACGGGTTGACGATTCTTGCCGAGGAACCGGGGCTGGTTCGGGGGCGATCCGGGGTGACGGTGCTGACGCCGCATGCGGGGGAATTCGCTCGGCTGACCGGTGGTGCGGTGGGGGCGGATCGGGTGGGGGCGGTGCGAAGGCTGGCTGATGAGTGGGGTGTGACGGTTCTGCTCAAGGGCCGGGCGACAGTTGTCGCTTCGCCGGGGCAGCCGACGCTGGTCAATGACGCAGGTGGGGATTGGGCGGCTACGCCGGGGTCGGGGGATGTGCTGTCGGGGATCATCGGGGCGTTGCTCGCCGCGGGGTGTGCGGCGGGGTGGGCTGCGGCTGCGGGGGCTCGGGCACATGCGTTGGCGGCGAATCTGGCTGCTCATGAGGGTCGGGCGGCGGGGGCTCCTGTTTCCGCTACGCCGTTGCTGGGGCATGTTCGGGGCGCGGTGCGGGTTTTGCGGGAGGTTGGTGGGGACGAGGGTTGGTAGCCCGGGACGAAGCCGAGCAGTGGTCGTCCCAGGACGCCCCACGTATGGCGGATTCGGCGGGTCCTGGCACGATCGGGGGTGTGAATGCGCAAGTGGAGACGGTCGTCGACTTGGATGCCATTGCTCACAATGTGCGGGTGTTGCGGGAGTACGCGCACGGGGCTGCTGTGATGGTGGTGGTCAAGGCTGACGGGTACAACCATGGGGCGGTGGAGGTGGCTCGGGCCGCGTTGGGGGCGGGTGCTCGGGAGTTGGGCGTGACCACCGTGGGCGAGGGGCTGGCCTTGCGGGCGGCGGGGATCACGGCTCCTGTGCTGTGCTGGCTCAATACTGTCGACGCTGATTACGCGGGTGCTGTGGCGGGCGATCTCGAGATCGGGGTGTCGTCGCTGGCGCAGTTGCGGGCGGTGGAGCGGGCCGCGGTGGCGGCGGGGCAGACCGCGACGGTGACGTTGAAGGTGGATACGGGGCTCAACCGCAACGGGGTGTCGGTGACCGAGTATCCGCAGGTCCTGCGGGCTGTGCGGGGGCTCGTCGACGCGCAGGTGGTGCGGTTGCGGGCGATCTTCTCCCATCTGGCGCACGCCGATGAGCCGGGGCATCCGATGGTGGATCGGCAGCGGGATCGGTTCGTCGAGGCGATCGCGCTGGCCAAAGAGCACGGTCTCGAACCCGAACTCGTTCACCTGTCGAATTCGGCGGCCACCTTGACCAGACCAGATCTGCGGTTCGACATGGTCCGGCCGGGTATTTCGGTGTACGGGCTTTCGCCCATTCCGGAGCTCGGACAATTCGGTCTGAAGCCCGCGATGACATTCCAAGCGGAGGTCGCGTTGGTGAAACAGGTGGCGGCAGGGGAAGGCGTGTCGTACGGGCACCGGTGGATCGCACCGCGCGACACCACGATCGCGCTGGTGCCCGCGGGATATGCCGACGGCGTATTCCGTTCGCTCAGTGGACGTTTCGAGGTGTGGTTGGGCGGGGCCCGGCACCGTAATGTCGGACGGGTGTGCATGGACCAGTTCATGGTCGACCTCGGCGACAACGCGGGCGGCGTGCGGGAGGGCGACCGCGCGGTGCTGTTCGGCGGCGGCGCGGGACAGCCACACGCGCTCGACTGGGCGCGGGCGCTGGACACGATCGATTACGAGGTCGTCTGCGCGCCGCGCGGCCGGGTGGTCCGCCGCTACGTGGGTACCGGCCGATGACCCGGCGCACGGTGATCCGGCGCGGTGGCCTGGCGACCGCGGGCCTGCTCGCGGGCCTCGCCATCGCCCACACCTTGCGCCAGATCGGCGCGCGGGTGATGTGGCCCGCCGAACGCGACGAATACCGCGACGAGAACTTCGCCCTGATCGACGAGGACGAACCGGGCATGGTGCTCGCCGACGACGGTGTGTCGCTGGCCACCCGCACTTTCGGCGACGACTCCGCCGAGGTCACGATCGTTTTCGTGCACGGCTTCTGCAACAGCATGGAGTCCTTCCACTTCCAGCGCCGCGATCTCGCGCGGCAGTGGGGGTCGCGGGTGCGGATGGTGTTCTTCGATCTGCGCGGACACGGACGCTCCGGCACACCGAGTACCGAGAGCTGCACGGTCGCCCAGCTCGGCCGCGACCTCGCCACGGTGATCCGTGAGTGCGCGCCGACAGGACCGGTGGTGCTGGTCGGGCATTCGCTCGGCGGAATGGCCGTGCTCGCGGCGGCCGCGCAGTTCCCCGAACTGTTCGCCACGCGGGTGCGCGCGGTCGGGCTGCTGAGCACCGCCGCCGCGGAGGTGACCGCGACCGGGATCTCGCAGCTGGTTCGACATCCCGCGGTCGACGGCTTCCGGCTGGCGGTGCGGACCGCGCCGACACTGGTGCAGTTCAGCCGCAGCGCGAGCAAGCACGTGGTGACGCCGATCCTGCACGTGAGCTCGTTCCACGGTCCCGTGAGTCCGACGCTGTCGCGCTTCACCACGATGATGATCGACCGCACGCCCGTCGGCACCATCGAGAAGTTTCTGAAAGCGATTGAGTTGCACGACGAGTCAGCCGCATTGCCCGTCCTGGGCGAGCTGCCGGTTTTGATTCTGGGTGGTGCGCACGACGTGGTGATCCCGTTCCGCAATTCCCGCGAACTGGCGGCGGAACTACCGGGCAGTGAACTGGTCCGGGTGCGTGAGGCGGCGCACATGCCGCACCTGCAGTTCCCCGAGGTGAGCCTGGCCGCACTCGACCGGCTGCTCGCGCGGGCGGGAATCATCGGCAGCCGCGGCGAGGAGGCCGTCGGTGGCTGACCCACACCAGCGCGTTCTCGACACTGTCGAGGACACCGAAGCATTCGGCCGCGAACTGGCGGCCACCCTGCGCCCGGGTGACCTGGTCGTACTCGACGGCCCGCTCGGCGCCGGTAAAACCGCGTTGACCAGAGGAATCGCCGCCGGACTCGGTGTCGCGGGCCGGGTCAGCTCGCCGACGTTCATCATCGCGCGGGCGCACAAGGCCGGAGTGCGGCCGGACGGCACGCCCGGGGTGGCGATGGTGCACGTCGACGCCTACCGCCTCGCGGGCGACCTCGACGAACTGGACTCGCTCGACCTCGACACCGACCTGCACCACGCGGTCGTCGTCGTGGAATGGGGCAAGGGGGTCGTCGAACACCTCGCTGACCGGCACCTGCGAGTGCAACTCGCCCGGGAGCCGGAATCCGATGTGCGCACGGCGATCTGGGAATGGATCGAATAACGCGCGATCATGCGCGCACCGGTGCGCGCCGAGCGCCGATACCACCCGGTATTGTTGAGACAATCATGCTCGTACTAGCAGTCGACACCGCGACACCCGCCGTTACAGCGGGATTGGTGCACCTGTCACCTGCCGGTGAACCCGGCACCCGCCCCGCCGTGGCGACGCTCGCTGCCCGCGTGAAGGTCGACGCCCGCGCGCACGCCGAGGTCCTCACCCCGCAGATCCTGGAGTGTCTAGCCGCGGCGGGGGTGCGCCGCGACGAGCTCGACGCGGTCGTCGTCGGGCTCGGACCCGGACCGTTCACCGGGCTACGCGTGGGAATGGCCACCGCGGCCGCCTTCGGTGACGCGCTCGGGTTACCCGTGCACGGGGTGTGCAGTCTCGACGCCATCGCCGCCGACACCATCGGTGAGAAGCGAGATCCCGGCGAGCTGTTGGTGGTCACCGACGCGCGCAGGCGCGAGGTGTACTGGGCCAAGTATCTGAACGGGGCGCGGGTCGCCGGTCCCGAGGTGAACAAGGCTGTCGACGTGCCGGTGGGTGACGCCGCGGCGATCGCCGGGTCGGCCGCGCACGTGGACTTCTTCGATCTGCCGGTGCTGCCCAGCGAGACGCCCTCGCCTGCCGGGCTGGTCACCGTCGCGGCGCCGGCGTTGCTGGCGGGAGAGACACCGCAAGCGCTGGTGCCGTTGTATCTGCGCAGGCCCGATGCGGTGGAGAACAGCTTCCGAACCCTCGACCGGACCGGGGCGTGAGTGCCGTGACCGAGTACCTGATCGCTCCCATGACGCTGCCCGACATCGACCGCTGCGTCGAACTCGAGCACCTGCTGTTTCCCGAGGACGACCCGTGGCAGGCGGTGTCGTTCCGGTCCGAGCTGGCCGGCGGGCACAACCGCTACATCACCGCGCGCACCGCCGACGGCGTGATGGTCGGCTACGCGGGCATCGCGCTGCTCGGTGACGACGCCCATCCCGAGGCCGAGGTGCACACGATCGGCGTCGACCCGGATTGTCACCGGGGCGGCATCGGCACGCTGCTGCTCGAAGCGCTGCTGGCGACGGCGGCCGAACGCGGCGGGCCGGTGTTCCTCGAGGTGCGCACGGACAACGCGCCCGCCATCGCGATGTACGCCAAGCACGGGTTTCACATCATCGGGCTGCGCAAGAACTACTACCACCCCAGCGGGGCCGACGCGTACACCATGCGCCGTCCGGAACTCACCGCCGCGGCCGATGAATGGGCCGCGCGCGGCCGGCAGGACGAGGTGTTGTCGTGATCGTCATGGGGATCGAAAGCTCGTGCGACGAAACGGGAGTCGGCATCGTGCGCCGTCATTCCGATGGCTCCGTCGAGCTGCTCGCCGATGAGGTGGCCTCGAGCGTCGACCAGCACGCCCGCTTCGGCGGCGTGGTGCCCGAGATCGCCTCGCGCGCACATCTCGAGGCGATCGTGCCCGCGATGCGTCGTGCGCTGGCGACCGCGAGGATCAGCAAGCCGGACGCGCTCGCCGTCACCATCGGGCCGGGGCTGGCCGGTGCGCTGCTGGTGGGGGTGGCCGCGGCCAAAGCCTATGCGGCGGCGTGGGACGTGCCGTTCTACGCGCTCAACCACCTCGGTGGGCACGTGGCGGTCGATACGCTCGAGCACGGGCCGATGCCGCCCGCGGTGGCGCTGCTCGTGTCCGGTGGGCATACCCACCTGTTGCAGGTCACGGATCTGGGTGAGCCGATCACCGAACTCGGCAGCACCGTCGACGATGCCGCCGGGGAGGCGTTCGACAAGGTCGCGCGGCTGCTCGGTCTCGGCTATCCCGGTGGGCCAGCCCTCGACGCTGCCGCCGGCTCCGGTGACGCGCGGGCGATCGCCTTTCCTCGCGGGATGACCGGGCCCCGTGACGCGCGCTACGACTTCTCCTTCTCCGGTCTCAAGACCGCGGTGGCCCGCTATGTCGAGGCCGCGCAGCGTCAGGGCATCACGCCCGACCAGCTGCCGATTCCCGATATCGCCGCGTCCTTTCAGGAGGCGGTGGCGGATGTGCTGACGATGAAGGCTGTCCGGGCGGCGACCGACGTCGGCGTCGACACGATCGTTCTCGGCGGCGGCGCCACCGCGAACTCGCGCATTCGATCACTGGCCGAAGAGCGGTGTGCTGCGGCGGGTTTGACGCTTCGGGTGCCCAAGCCGCGGCTGTGCACGGACAACGGTGTGATGATCGCCGCGCTGGGCGCGCATGTGATCGCGGCGGGCGCGCAGCCTGCGGAACTGACTGTCGCCACCGATCCCGGGCTGCCGGTCTCGGTGAGCGCCCTGCGCGGCTAGCGCCCGTCCTGCCTGGTCGCACGCCACCCTGAAGAACCCGCCAGCGGTCCACCCGGCGCGGTGCGCGCGTTAATCGGCTGGAGGCAACGGGATTTCGTCGGTCGTGGTGGCCGACGGAATCGGGAGGGTGCTGTTGGCGGGGGCCTGCGTGGGCGAGGTGTTGGGGGTGGAGGGACGCTGTCTGCCGCCACCGGAGGAGCCGCTGTCCAGGGGGCCGAGCGGAGACTCGGGGTAGGGAATCTGCGGGAGGTTCGGATCGGGGCGCAGGGTGGGGGCCGTTGTCGAGGTGGGCGCGGAGGGCGTGGCGGCGCTCGTGCTCGGCGCCCCGGTGGTGGCATTCGGTGCTTCGGTCGCGGGCGGTGCCACGGTGGCGCCGGTGCGTTCGGTGCTCTCGCGATTGGCGGGGGTGGGTGCCGGGGAGGGCACCGGCGGTAACGGGGATTGACGCACGGTGCTGCTCGTGCCGGCGGGAGTCACATCGGGAGCGTCGGGTGACACTGCTTGCACGCCGTAGCCGATCACCAGGCCGACCACCACGACCGCGCCGACGAGGGTGCCGACGACCTTGGCGAAGGTGCCACTCGGTGCGTCGGCGTGCCCACCGCCCGGCAGTCCGGACGGTGCCGCGGCATCGGCGACCAGCGCCGCGCCCTTGGCGATGACGGCCTCCGGGTCGGGCACGGTGAGCACGGGGACGTCGAGGCGCGATTCGAGAATGTCGATGACACACGGGATATTGGCGCAACCGCCGATCACGGCGACGGCGTCGGGGTACTTCGGCGCGCGGGTGAACACCGACGACGAGAACAGCGCGATATTGCGCAGGAGGCCGTCGATGAGCTCCTCGAAATCGGGACGGGTGAGCTCCAATCCCTGTCCCGCTACATGATCGATGGTGACGACGGGTGCCAGCGACAGGTGTTCCTTGGCCGCGCGACCGCGGTTGGTCAGTGTGGTGCGGTTGGGCCGGGTGCCGCGTCGGGCGTAGTGCAGGTCGACCAGGTGGTGGTAGATCAGCTCGTCGATCGCGTTGCCGCTCAGCGTCGGCGTGCGTTCGGTGTGCAGCACCACGTTGTCGGTGTAATCGGCCACGGTGACGGTGAGTCCGGTCGCGCCCAGGTCGATCACGGCGACGGTGGGGTAGCGGTCGAGCAGTCCGGTGTGGCGCAGATAGGCGAGGGCGGCGGCGCCCTCGGTGACGAGCCGCAGATCACGGTGGCGCGTGGTGGCGGCCCGAATGGCTTGTGCCTGTTCTTTGTTGCGGTAGGCGACGGCGACGCTGGTCGGTGGACGTGATCGCGCTGAGTCGGCGCGACGGTGGCCGCCGGAGTAGCGCCCGAGCGGTTCGCCTGCCATCGCCACCTGTGACACCGGCAGCTGGGTGGTCATCAATTCGATCGAGGACGACACGAGATCGCCGAGGTCGGAATGTGCCTCATCTGCGGAAACGACCCGGTAGTCGAAAGTCTGCTCGCCCGCGGGCCCCGTCGCGACCAATGCCGAGCACACCACCTCGTTCCCGGCCGAGATGCCGAGGGATGTTCGCATGTTCACCTCCCTTCAAGCCGATGGTGCTCTCCGAGCGGATGGCGCCTTCCTGTGCTATGTCACAGCCTGTTATGCGAACGTTACAGATTGTGGCAGGCGATGTGAAGATCACTGGCCAGTGTGGGCGTGTCGAAAATGCGACGTCGGCAGAACCCGACCTTGAGTGCTGGCACTCTCGCGTATAGAGTGCTAGTCGGCACGTACTAGATGGGCATTGCGTAGCTGTACTAGTGCCAAGTCGACTTCTGGGCTTCGGCTCCGGCACCCGCGACGACGGGGCTGTGCGCAGGGTCGCGAGCTGACCGAAACCCGGTCCGGGACACCAGTTCCGGACAACCGAATTTCCCCTGAAAGTGGAGGGCTCAACGTGGCGAGCGTGAACATCAAGCCGCTCGAGGACAAGATCCTCGTCCAGGCCAACGAGGCCGAGACGACGACGGCCTCCGGCCTGGTCATCCCGGACACGGCCAAGGAGAAGCCGCAGGAGGGCACCGTCATTGCCGTCGGAGCGGGCCGCGTCACCGATAAGGGTGACCGCATCCCGGTCGACGTCAAGGAAGGCGACGTCGTCATCTACAGCAAGTACGGCGGCACCGAGATCAAGTACCAGGGTGGGGAATACCTCATCCTCTCGGCGCGCGACATCCTGGCCGTCGTCACCAAGTAAGGCCAACGCCGCATCAGCGTTCCGCCCCGGCGTCTTCACAGGCCCGGGGCGGATTGCGTTCACAAACAGGAGCTGAATCCTCTTATGCCCAAGCAGATCGAGTTCGACGAAAAGGCTCGCCGGGCTCTGGAACGCGGTGTCGACAAGCTGGCCGACGCCGTCAAGGTGACCCTCGGCCCCCGCGGCCGGCATGTGGTGCTGGCCAAGGCTTTCGGTGGCCCCACCGTGACCAACGACGGTGTCACCATCGCGCGTGAGATCGACCTCGAGGACCCCTTCGAGAACCTCGGCGCACAGCTCGTCAAGAGCGTCGCCACCAAGACCAACGATGTCGCGGGCGACGGCACCACCACCGCCACCGTGCTGGCCCAGGCGTTCGTGCGCGGCGGCCTGAAGAACGTCGCCGCGGGCGCCAACCCGATCACCCTCGGCCAGGGCATCGCCGCTGCCGCCGAGAAGGTGTCGGAGGTGCTGCTCGCGCTGGCCACCCCCGTCTCCGGCGAGAAGGCCATCGCCCAGGTCGCCACCGTTTCCTCACGTGACGAGGAGATCGGCGAGATGGTCGGTAAGGCGCTCACCACGGTCGGCAAGGACGGCGTCGTGACGGTCGAGGAGTCCTCGACCACGAACACCGAACTCGTCATCACCGAAGGCGTGCAGTTCGACAAGGGCTACCTCTCGCCCTACTTCCAGACCGATCCCGAGACCCAGCAGGCCGTGCTCGAGGACACCTACGTCCTGCTGCACCGCGACAAGATCAGCTCGCTGCCCGATCTGCTGCCGCTGCTCGAGAAGATCGCCGAGTCCGGCAAGGCCGTGCTGATCGTGGCCGAGGACGTCGACGGCGAAGCGCTGTCGACCCTGGTGGTCAACTCGATCCGCAAGACCATCAAGGCCGTCGCCGTGAAGGCGCCGTTCTTCGGTGACCGTCGCAAGGCGTTCCTCGACGACCTTGCCGTCGTCACCGGTGGCACCGTGATCAACCCCGATCTCGGCGTCACCCTGCGCGAGGCCACCATCGAGCAGCTGGGTCAGGCGCGTCGCGTCGTCGTCACCAAGGACGAGACCGTGCTGATCGACGGCGCGGGCTCCGACGAGGACATCAAGGGCCGCAGCGCGCAGCTGCGTCGCGAGATCGAAGCCTCGGACTCCGACTGGGATCGCGAGAAGCTCGAAGAGCGGCTGGCGAAGCTGGCCGGTGGCGTCGCGGTGATCAAGGTCGGCGCTGCCACCGAGACCGCGCTCAAGGAGCGCAAGTACCGCGTCGACGACGCGGTGGCCGCCGCCAAGGCCGCGGTCGAGGAGGGCATCGTCCCCGGTGGTGGTTCGGCGCTCGTGATCGCCGCTGCCGCACTGGGCGAGCTGCGTGACTCGTTCGCCGGTGACAAGGCCGTCGGTGTCGAGGTGGTTCGCAAGGGCCTCGAGGCGCCGCTGTACTGGATCGCCACCAACGCCGGCCTCGACGGCGCCGTCGTGGTCGCGAAGGTCTCCGAGGGCAAGGAAGGCTTCAACGCCGCCACCCTGACCTACGGCGACCTGCTCGCCGACGGTGTCGTCGACCCGGTCAAGGTGACCCGCTCCGCCGTGGTGAACGCCGCCTCGGTCGCGCGGATGATCCTGACCACCGAGAGCGCCATCGTGGAGAAGCCGGCCGAGGCCGACGACGACCACGGCCACCACGGTCACTCGCACTGATCGGGTAAACGGAAGGCCCGCTGCTGATCATGTGATCGGCGGCGGGCCCTTCTTGTTTGTTGGAGCGCTGGCGCGCTCGAGTCGCGGCCCTGAGGGGCCGCCGGGATTCCCACCCCGCTTGCGACAAACACGACCACCCCCCGGCGGCCCACCCCCCCCCCCCCCCCCACCGGCCCCATAAAGGGCCCAGCAACCAAG
>NZ_JBHTUD010000040.1:0-7241 GCF_042794235.1 Nocardia sp. NPDC056541 | reverse complement strand
GGTCCTGCTCGCCAAGGTGATCCTCATGGTCGCCGTCGCCTACGCCCTGGCGGCCAACCGGCGGCCCGGCCGCGACCGGCCACTTCGTGGCCGCTGCTCCCTAGGGGTCGCAGGTGGTGGGTGGGAGTGCGGTCATGGCGGTCTGGAGTTGGGCGGTGTGGGTCAGCTGGCTACCGGGGGATCTTCGGCGTCCAGGGCGGCCAGTAAACGGGCGCGCAGCGATTCGGGTGGTGGGGTGGGGGTTGTGGACGCGAGCTGGGCGAGAGCTTCGCGGGTATCGCGAACCTCTCGCAGGAACTGCGTACACAGGGTGGAGTCTTCGGTATCGATGATGGTCTGGATCGCGTGATGGTCTTCGTCGTCGATCAATCCGAGCGCGACGGTGTGCGCGAGATCGATCTGGGCTTCGTTCATCTCACGTCACCCCCAAACTTTTCTTCAGTCGTGTCAATCCGTCCCGAATTCGGGACTTAACGGTCGGTAACCCGATGCCGAGGTATGTCGCTACCTCCGCGTAGGTCCGCCCGCCGTAGTAGGCGAGCGAGATCGCCTCGCGCTGGGTCTCGGTGAGGGTCGAGAGTCCGCGCTGGACGGCCTGTTGTTCTAGTCTGCGTTCCACCTCCTCGGTGACCTCGTCGAATTCGTGTCCGAGCACCCGTATCCCGTACGCGACCTCGCGCTGGGTGTGGGCTTGCTCGGCGCGAACCCGGTCGACCGCGCGCCGGTGTGCCAACGTCATCAGCCAGGTCACCGCCGACCCCTTGGCGGGGTCGAAACTCGTAGCGGTACGCCAGATCTGGAGATAGACCTCCTGAGTGGTCTCCTCCGCGTACCCGGGGTCGTGGAGCACCCGCAGGACCAGGCCGAAAACGCGCGCGGACGTTCGGTCGTACAGCTCGGCAAAGGCCTGCTGGTCGGACAGACCGCATCGTTCCAGCAGTGCAGCTAGCTCGACTCCTTCGGCCGCGCGTGCGGTAACCGCAGAATCCACGCTCGGTGGAAAGGCTTCGCTTCGGAACCCATTCTGTGTCATCGGTCACGAATGTAGCCCGAGGCTATGACCTCCTCGCGACCGGGGGTGCCCTTTATTCGGGTGCCAGCTGTTTGCTAGAGATTCGGCGCGCCACGGCCAGCGGATTGGAACAGATTTGCCAACCCGGCCAGGCGGGCCCGGTTGACCTCAGACGGCCATCCGTCGCCGGTTGCGGCGGGCGTGCATCTCGCGTTCGGTCTCGGACATGCCGCCCCAGATGCCATAGGGCTCGCTGACCTTGAGGGCATGGGTGCGGCATTGCATCAGCACGGGGCAGGCCCGGCAGATCTCCTTGGCGCGCATCTCGCGCGCTGTGCGGGCGCGGCCGCGTTCGCCGTCGGGGTGGAAGAAGACCGCGGAGTCCTGACCGCGGCACGAGCCGCGCATCTGCCAGTCCCAGACATCGGCGTTCGGTCCGGGAAGGTGGGTGGGCATGGGCATGTGAACTCCTTGAGGCGCGAGCTCGTCAGCGTTGTCGAGCGAGTGGTGCGGCAGGTCTTCGCGCCACCCGGTGGGGGTGGCCGGCTCGACGGTGCCTGACGGTGCCGCTCGGAGGTCGCTGCGATTTCGCGCGGCGCCAACCGTGGCGATGAGCTACGTTAGGTGCAGGCGGGAATTTCCGTCAATAGTTCGGCGCATGAGTTCAGTAAATCTGCAACGCTGAAATTTAACCTACTCACTATTTACATTTCACACCCGATCCCTCCATACTGTTTGGTTGGCTATGGATCGGGTGTCTTCGCGTTTCCGAGACATCCCATATTTTCCCAGGTCGCGCCGGTCGGGGCCTGGTTCGTGCCGGTGACGGCCAGGGTGGCTGGGTGTGCTGGATCACAACGGCCTCCGCGCCCGGACTGCGTGCAGATGGCGAAAACGGGGCGTGAAGGTTAATTGCGCGAAACGCATGTGAATTCGAGACTTTCCGGTAGTGGCATCGGGGAGCGGAGATTTACCTGATGGCAACATCGACACTCGAGTGAAATGCTGATTGTTTGCTGATTGCCACTCGTCGATCCATAACATGGGCGCTGCCCGGGGCGGGTGGCGGCTAGAGTCTCGTCGTGCAGACAATGGCCTCACCCGCGGATATCGGTTCCGAAATACTCGTTTCGACTGCTTTCGGGCCCACTCCCGGCCTGGCCGCTACGGAGTTGCCGGAGCCGGCGGACCCGTTGTCGCGGTGGTACCGCGCGGTCGCGCTCGGCGGCCAGGGCCGCTATGCCGCCGCCCGTGCCGACCTGCTGATATCGGCCAGAACCGCGACCGATCCCGGCCTGAGATCCCTCGTCGAGAGCACCCGTGGATCGCTGCTGCGCCAGCTCGGCGATCACGCGGGTGCGGCAGCGTTCGACGGTCGCGCCGCGGCGATCGCACTCGGCGCTACCGGAGCGTCGCGCGCCGAGGCGCTCGCCGACGCGTATACGGGCCTGGCCGCCGATGCCCTCGGCACCGGTCGACTCGCGCTGGCCCGCACACTGCTCGGCCGGGTGCGGCCACTGCTCGCCGCGGCACCTCCGCGAGCCGAGGTGCGCTGGCACTGGGTGTGCGCCGAGACCGCGCTCGCCGCCGGTGAAGCGGACGCAGCGCTCCGCGACGCGGTCGCGGCGGTCGAACTCGCCGGGGCGCTTCCCTCTGTGCGTCACCAGGTGAAATCGGCGCTGCTCGTGGCGGCCGCGACAGCCGCCACAGGCGACCTCTCCGGGTCCGCCGAACTGGCCGTGCGAGTCGACGCGGACTGCCGCGAAAACGGCCTTCTCCCACTGCGCTGGGCCACCGCGATGCTGCGCTCGGGAGTCGCCGAACCGGCTCCGGCGCGCGCCGCGGCGGGCGAAGCCGCAGATCATGGCGCCCGTCTACGGGCCTGGGGTGGGGACATCGCCCCGCTGGGTGCCTGATTCGCTCCGGATGATCTTTCTGAGAGCACGGTTAGAAGCGGCCACGCCCGCTGGCGGCCGATCCGGGGGTCGCTATTGTTAGTGCCGTTCCGCCATTTCGGTGGAAGCTCGGTCACATTCGACCGCGCCACTCGTAACGCCAGGAAAATCTCTGACGATGACGCATATGGGCGAAGAGTTGGACCTCGCCGTCGCTGCGGCTGCGCAGGGCGACAGGACCGCTTTAGCTCGGGTATTGGAACTGGTCCGTCCCTTGGTGGTTCGCTACTGCAGGGCCAGGATCGGAGCCGCGGAGCGCGGACAGCTCTCCGCGGACGATGTTGCGCAAGAGGTCTGTTTGGCTGTGATGACCGCCCTGCCCCGCTATCAGGATCAGGGTCGGCCCTTCATGGCCTTCGTGTACGGAATCGCTTCGCACAAGGTCGCCGACGCCCATCGCAACGCCGCCCGTAACAAGGCGGAGGCGATGGCCGAAGTACCAGATGTCATATCCACCGACCACGGGCCGGAACAGCGGGCTCTCGACTCGGAGACGAGCAGGCAGATGAACACTCTGCTGGCCACGCTCCCCGAGAAGCATCGAGAAATCCTGATCCTGCGTTTGGTCATGGGTCTGTCAGCAGAGGAAACCGCAGTCGCCGTGGGCAGCACGGCGGGGGCGATACGGGTTGCCCAGCACAGGGCACTCGCGAAACTGAAGTCACAAGTGGCGAGGGCAGGTGAAATGTATGGCTAGGGATGGCGAGCGCGGTCTAGGCGACCGGAAAGTTTGGCAGCGCGGATCGCACGACAGCGGTCCCTACGCCGCCGAGGATGCCGGTGACTCCGGACCGGTCGACATTGCGGCGGTGCGCAGCGATGATGCGCTGATCGACGCGATCGCGAGCGATGGTCCGGTCCGCACCGACAGTCCCGAAGAGTTCCAGCTGGCGTCGTTACTCGCGGATTGGCGGGCCGACCTACTGGCCGAGCCGATGCCCGCGGGCCCTGATCTCGACACCGTGTTCGCGGCCGTCAATCAGGAGATCGGCGCGCGGCAGGTTCGAGTCGGAGCTTCCTCGCGCGGACGTCTACGACTGGTCCGCCCGATTTTCGGGGCAGCGGCGGCACTGGCGCTGGTGTTCGGCGGTATCACGGCCTTCGCTTACAGCGCGGCTCCCGGCGATCCGCTGTGGCGGGTCAAGGAGGTCGTGTTCAGCGAGCAGGCACAGTCCACCGTCGTACAGTACGCCGACGAAGATCTGCTGGCCGCACAGAACCTGCTCACCTCGGGCAATCCGGAACAGGCGAAGGCCAGGCTGGAACAGGCTTCGGCCAACGCGGGCCAGGTCGACGATCCGGCCAAGCGTGACGATCTGATCGCGCGCTGGAACCTGCTGCGAGATCAGCTGATCAAGGTCGCCCCGGAGATCGGCGCGCAACTGCCGCCGACCACCACCGCGCCGACCAAGCCCAGCTCGCCCGTTCAGGTCCCGCCGACGACGAATCCGGGTACCACCGCGCCGGTGGCGCCTACCGCTCCAGGAGCGGGTACCACCGATCCGTCGACGCCGCCGCCGGTCATCATGCAGACCCCGGGCCCGGGCCCTGGCCCGGAAACCAAGCCGCTGGTTCCGGTCGAGCCGTCGCAGCCGCCGGTCGAGCCGACACAACCGCCGGTGACCCCGCCGGTGACTGTCGACCCGACCACACCACCGACCACCATCGTCGAATCACCGCCGGTCGTCACTGTGCCGACGACGGTGGTCCCGACGTCCGCACCGCTGCCGAGCTTGCCGCCCACGCAGCAGGTGCCTCCGCCGGCGACCATCCTGCAGTCGCCGCCCGCGGTGCCCTCGCCGTAGCAGCACGATGAATTGAACTAAAGATGAAGGCCCCGAACAGGTTCGGGGCCTTCGTCTTGTGCTGGGGCATTTCCGGTGTGGGCCCGCGTATTCCCCCCACGCACGCGTGACCGAGAGTGGAGGAGGGCAGGCGCCGCGACGGACTCAGCTGTGCCGAGTCGCCGGAGAGCTCAGTTGTCGAACCCGTCGAACCCGTCGCCGTGGAACGCCTCGTTCATCGACGCGTCCGCGTAGCCGCGGCAGTAGTCCCACGTGACGTAAGCCTCGGGGGTGGGGTCGTAGGCGGGTTCGTGTGGACGGACAGTGCCGTCGACCAGTAGCTGTAGGAGGTTCGCCCGCAGCATGTCCCAGTCGTGGTAGTGATCTTGCCGACAATCCTCACAGCTGACGACCAGACCGCGGATACCGCGGTGGGCCAGCAGGGCTTCGTATACGGCGAGGTCTGCGAGATCTTCCTCGACCGCGAGGCGCTCATGAGGATCCAACGGCTCACCGGGCTCGATCGCATCGAGCGCGGCGGACGGGTCGGAGGGGTCTCCGGCGAAGGGATCCGGCGGCAGGCCAGGTGGTAGATGGTCACGCACATCCCCACGGTACGCAGTACTTGGTGCATCGCGCCAGCGATGCACCGGGCAAGTTTTGCGGAAGGGCTCACTTCACAGGCGTCTCCGGGCGCCGGATACCATGGAATACAGGCGTCGGCGACTTTGTTCCAGCCGACCATCCGAAAGCTTTTTCCGCTCGAGCACCGACGCACTGTGTCTACCGCGTCGGTAGCTATGACGACCAGGAGGGGTCGATCCGAATGAGTAATCCCGTGTCGGGCGAACGAATCGCGGTGCGCCCTCCTACGGGGGGCGACGATCCGACCAAGATCGCCATGCTCGGCCTCACGTTCGACGACGTGCTGTTGCTGCCTGCCGCCTCGGATCTCATCCCCAGCTCGGTCGAGACTTCCAGCAAGCTGACCAGGGACATCACCCTGCGCACGCCGCTGGTGAGCTCGGCCATGGACACCGTCACCGAGGCGCGCATGGCCATCGCCATGGCGCGTGCGGGCGGTATGGGTGTGCTGCACCGCAACCTCTCGGCCGCCGATCAGGCCGCCCAGGTGGAGACGGTGAAGCGCTCCGAGGCGGGCATGGTGACCGACCCGGTCACCTGTCGTCCCACCGATACCCTCGCCGAGGTCGACGCCATGTGCGCCCGCTTCCGCATCTCGGGTCTGCCGGTGGTCGACGAGACCGGCGCGCTGGTGGGCATCATCACGAACCGCGACATGCGCTTCGAGGTCGATCAGGACCGCCGCGTGGACGAGGTGATGACCAAGGCGCCGCTGATCACCGCCCGTGAGGGTGTCACCGCCGAGGCCGCGCTGGGGCTGCTGCGTCGCCACAAGATCGAGAAGCTGCCGATCGTCGACGGCAACGGCAGGCTGCGCGGGCTGATCACGGTCAAGGACTTCGTCAAGACCGATCAGTACCCCAACGCCACCAAGGACCGCGACGGCCGCCTGCTGGTGGGCGCCGCGATCGGTGTCGGTGAGGATTCCTGGTCGCGGGCCATGACGCTGGCCGACGCCGGGGTCGACGTGCTGATCGTCGACACCGCGCACGGCCACCAGTCGCAGGTGCTGCAGATGGTCGCCAAGGTCAAGGCCGAGGTCGGTGACCGGATCCAGATCGTCGGCGGCAATGTCGCCACGCGTGCCGGTGCCGCCGCGCTCGTCGAGGCGGGCGTCGACGCGGTGAAGGTGGGTGTGGGCCCCGGCTCCATCTGCACCACTCGTGTGGTCGCCGGTGTCGGCGCGCCGCAGATCACCGCGATCCTCGAAGCCGTCGCCGCGTGCAAGGCCGCCGGCGTGCCGGTGATCGCCGACGGTGGCGTGCAGTACTCCGGCGACGTCGCCAAGGCGATCGCCGCGGGTGCGTCCACGGTGATGCTCGGCTCGCTGCTCGCGGGCACCGCCGAGTCGCCCGGCGACCTGGTGCTGGTGAACGGCAAGCAGTTCAAGGCATACCGTGGCATGGGCTCGCTCGGTGCGATGCAGGGCCGCGGCCAGGCCAAGTCGTACTCCAAGGACCGCTACTTCCAGGACGACGTGCTCGCCGAGGACAAGCTCGTCCCCGAGGGCATCGAAGGCCGCGTTCCGTTCCGCGGCCCGGTCAACCAGGTGATCCACCAGCTCGTCGGCGGCCTGCGTGCCGCGATGGGCTACACCGGTTCGCAGAACATCGAGCACCTCCAGGGCGCGCAGTTCGTGCAGATCACCGCGGCGGGCCTCAAGGAGAGCCACCCGCACGACATCACGATGACCGTCGAGGCCCCGAACTACACCGGGCGCGGCTGAGTACAATAGATGCGTTTGTGCGCCGGGAGGTACGCTCCCGGCGCACAAGGGCAATGCAGGCAGGCTCCGAGTCCGCCGTCTACCGGCACTCCCGGCCCCGCACGACCCGACCTCGAGGA
>NZ_JBHTUD010000039.1:0-22594 GCF_042794235.1 Nocardia sp. NPDC056541 | reverse complement strand
TCGAACACCGAGTTGATGACCTCGATGTTCTGCAACGCCAGCTGCTGGAACAAGAACTCGTTACCCGCACGACGCGCCGAGTCACCGGTGCAGGTTTCCTCCGCACCCAGCACCATGAACTTCGTGCCCGCGGTCGCCAGCAGCTCGGCCACAGCCTTGGTGGTCTTCTTGGCCCGGTCCTCGTAGGCACCAGCACACCCGACCCAGAACAGGTACTCGTAGCCGTCGAAGCTGTCGGCGTCCTTACCGAAGACCGGGATGTCGAAATCGACTTCCTTGATCCAGTTGAGGCGGTCCTTGGAGTTCTGCCCCCACGGGTTGCCCTTGTTCTCGAGGTTCTTGAACAAACCGGCCAGCTCGGAGGGGAACTCCGACTCGATCAACACCTGGTAGCGGCGCATATCGATGATGTGATCGACGTGCTCGATATCGACCGGGCACTGCTCGACACACGCACCACAGGTCGTGCACGACCACAACACCTCGGGATCGATGATGCCGTGGACATCCTCGCCACCGACCAGCGGACGATCCGCCTCCGCACGCGCGGCCTCGGGGATCTTGGCCAGCGCGGCCTCGTCGGGCTTGCCGTCGGCGTCGACCAGACCGACCTCGTCGCCACCGGCGTCCTTGCGGCCACCGGCCAGCAGGTACGGGGCGGCGGCGTAACCGTGGTCGCGCAGCGACATGATCAGCAGCTTCGGCGAGAGCGGCTTACCGGTGTTCCAGGCGGGGCACTGCGACTGGCAGCGACCGCACTCGGTGCAGGTGGTGAAGTCGAGCCAGCCCTTCCAGGAGAAGTCCTCCATGCGGCCCGCACCCAGGGTGTCGACCTCGGGGTCGACGTTCTCCATGTCGAGAACCTTGCCGTTGGAGATCATCGGCGCGGCCGCGCCGAGGGCGACGCTGCCATCGGCCTCGCGCTTGAAGTAGATGTTGAAGAAGGCCGAGAACCGGTGCCAGGCGACGCCCCAGGTGATGTTGCGGCCGACCAGGTACAGGAAGGCCATGCCCGACATCAGCTTGATGAACGCGAAGACCGACACCATGGTCGGGCTCGCGGGCAGCAGCTTGGCGATCTGCATGGTGAAGAAGTCGGTCGAGGCGTGGCCGTGGCCGTAGGTGGCGATCTTGCCGGCCTTGACGAAGATCATGCCGAGGCCCTCCATCAAGACGATCGTCTCGATGACATAGGCGGGCGCCATCTTGGAGCCGCTGAACCGCGACAGGCGCGCGGGAATCCGCGGGTGGTTCAGCTGACGGATGATGATCAGCGCGCCGATGCCGACCACGGTGCCGATGCCGAGGATCTCGTCGACCAGGTGGTAGATCGCCCAGTTGCCGATGATCGGCCAGTGGAACGAGCCGTCGAAGGTCTGGCCGTAGGCTTCGAACCACAGGATCGCGCCGAGGATGAAGCCGGTCATCACCAGCCAGTGCGCCCAGCCGACCGTGCGGAACTTGTTCATCCGCGTGTGGGCCGCGACCTCGACGAACATGTTCTTGAACCGTGGGAAGAACGGTCGCCAACGATCGGGGGCCGTCTGGCCGATGGTGATGGCCTTGCCGATGTTCCATGCGCCGCCGATAAACGACGCCCAACAGAACAGGCTGAGCACAGCTCCAATCGTGCCCAACGTGATAGTCAGGGCATTCATGTCGCGACCTTTCTTTCGAGGCAACACGAGGGTCTGAGCGAGGAGACCTCACCCGGTTGCTCGTATCGTAACCGCCACTAAGTTACCGGCCAGTAACTACCGCTGTCCACCGTAGGATCGGCATTTGCCGTCTGACCTTGTTTACTGGGACTTGACCTGTGGTTTGCCTGTGAGCAATATCACAAAAATGTTTGCTGCGGGGTTCCCGTAGCGACTGCTGAACACCGTAAACCGTCCGTGAACTGCGACGAAGCTAAGGTCAGGCTTACTAAGCCCATCGAAATTCGTTCTGGCCTCAGGGGATTCGGTCCATTAAGCTCCAGCTGTTCTGCATGCTGTGCCGGTCTTCACACTGCTCGGGGAGAAGTAGGGGACATCTCATAGAGATGCCTCGCTTGACGAGTCTCGCGTGTCGCTGGATCGCACTCCGCACCACACCTGATGGATTGGAACCTGAATGAACTTCCGTAGGACCACTGCGGCTGCCGCACTGGTTATCGGGGCGATGACCGTGGCCATGGGCACCGCTCATGCCGAAGAGGCGCCGCAGGACATCAAGTACTCGGTCAAGCTGGTCGACAAGACCGTTGTCGCCACCGTGAAGAACGGCACCTTCTCGATCGTCGAGCAGGACGGCGAGACCCCCGAAGCACCCAAGACCAAGGTCGCCGAGATCAAGGACACCAGCGGTGCGGTCGTGATCGCCCTGCCGATCGCCTTCTCGATCGGTGGCGCGGAGATCCCGACCAAGACCGAGGTCGTCAAGGACTCCACTGTTCTGGAGCTCACTCCGGAAAAGCCCGCCGGCGTGGCCATCGGCCAGCAGGTGGTCAGCCCGAAGCCGGTCCTCAAGGACATCGCGTCGGCGCAGGAGAACCAGAAGGCGATCAACGACTTCTCCAGCAAGTTCAGCATCGGCACCGCGATCGGCACGTTCGTCGGCACCGCTGTCGGCGCGCTGATCGGTTGCGTCGTCACCATCCCCGTCGGTTGCATCCCCGGTCTGACCGTCGGTGCCGCTGTCGGCGGAATCGTGGGCATGATCGCCATCGGTGGTCCGACCATGGCCGTCACCGGCTGGGAGCTGCTGCAGGTGCTGCAGGCTCCGGACGGCACCACCGTGTGGGCCGACAAGCCGAAGGCAGTCGCGGCTCCGGCTCCCGAGCTCGCTCCGGCCAACTGATAGGGCTTGCCCCACAGGTTTTCCACGTAAGGCCCCGCTCCGCTTCGGAGCGGGGCCTTACGCGTTCAGCAGTCGGCGAACCAAGCCTTCACGAATCCCGCCGACTGATACGCGTAGTCCCAAGCCCAGCGAGCGGGCGAGAGCCGCGGTTCCGGGTCGACGAACAGCAACTCGCCATCCCAGCATTCACCGAGGATGTAGCGGGCCCGGGAGATGTGCGGGGTGAAGGTGACCACGATGACGCGGTCCCAGCCGGCCCCCAGGCGCGCCAGTTCTCGGCCTTCGCCGAGGGTCGTGCGCGGACTCGGATCGAAGCAGATCACCTCGAAGCTGTAGCCCCCGTGGCAGATTCGATTCACCATCGGGCTGCGTTCGTAGGGGTTGGAGACCAGCACCCGAGGCGCGTACCCCTGCGCGGCCAGCCGCAGCCCGAGTTGTTCGCGCCCGTCGTGCGCCCCACCGAGAACGAGAATCGCGTCGGCGACCTGCGGGTCGTCCGTGCGCGGGCGCACGTACACCGGCCACAACGCGACCACCGCGATCAGCACCACCACCAGCGCTCCACCCGTGGCGAACAGGACCCGACGCACAGTCAATGCTCCATCCGCGATGGCGTATTCAGGCGATCCCGCACGATTATGCCAATCCCCGCGAACCGGAGTGGCACGCCACGAGTGCAGGCCCACGATTCGAACCGTGCACCCGGCAGCTATCGCGTTTTCGCAGGTGAGAGCCCCGCACATCGATCATCTCCGCTCGCGTTTCCCCCTGTACACCAGATGTTGCGCCCCCTCTTGCCTCGCTGACGCGGCGTAGCCACGCGCACCGCTTACCAACAGAACTATGCGATGCACAGTCTTCGGAACGGGGTACCTCGGAGCCACGCATGCAGCGTGTATGGCCGAGTTGGGACACGACGTGGTCGGGGTGGACATCGATCCCGGCAAGGTGGCCAAGTTGGCCGATGGTGTGGTGCCGTTCTACGAGCCCGGACTCGAGGAAGTGCTGCAACGCAACCTCGCCGCCGGTCGTTTGCGGTTCACCACGGATTATTCCGATGCCGCGGCCCATGCCGACGTCCACTTCCTCGGGGTGGGGACACCGCAGAAGAAGGGCGAGTACGGCGCCGATCTGAAATACGTGCACGCGGTGGTGGATACGCTCGCCCCGATGCTGGAACGCCCGGCGATGATCGTCGGCAAGTCCACCGTTCCGGTGGGAACCGCCGCGGCCCTCGGCATTCGGGCTCGCGAGCAGGCGAAGGTCGACGTCGAGGTCGCCTGGAACCCCGAGTTCCTGCGCGAGGGTTTCGCGGTGCAGGACACCCTGCGCCCCGACCGCCTGGTCCTCGGACTGGATCACGGCCGCGAACGCTCGGCGTGGGTGGAGGAGCACATCCGCGAGATCTATGCCGACCTCATCGCCGCCGAGATCCCCTTCCTGCTCACCGATCTGGCCACCGCCGAATTGGTGAAGGTCTCGGCGAACGCCTTTCTGGCGACGAAGATCTCGTTCATCAACGCCGTCTCGGAGGTGTGTGAGGCCACCGGCGCCGACGTGACCATGCTGGCCGACGCGCTCGGATACGACGCCCGCATCGGCCGCCGGTTCCTCAATGCCGGACTCGGTTTCGGTGGCGGCTGCTTACCCAAGGACATCCGCGCCTTCATGGCGCGCTCGGGTGAGCTCGGCGCCGATCACGCCGTGGCGTTCCTGCGCGAGGTCGACAACATCAACATGCGCCGCCGGACGAAGGTCGTCGACATGGCCGCCCGCGCCTGTGGGGGTTCCCTGCTCGGCGCGAATGTGGCGGTCCTCGGCGCGGCCTTCAAGCCGGAATCCGATGATGTGCGCGATTCGCCCGCCTTGAACGTGGCCGGGATGATCCAGCTGCACGGCGCCGTCGTCACCGTGTACGACCCCAAGGCAGTGGAGAATTCGCGCCGGGTTTTCCCCACGTTGAACTACGCCACCTCGGTCTCGGAGGCCTGCGATCGCGCCGATGTGGTGCTGGTCCTTACCGAGTGGAACGAATTCACCGCTTTGACGCCGGCCGACCTCGACCCGGTGGTACGGTCCCGTTCGATCATCGACGGTCGCAACTGCTTGGACAGCACGACCTGGCGTGCGGCCGGGTGGGTATACGCCGGACTCGGCACCCCGTAGAGTAACGAGCCAAGCGGGGGCTGGGCGGATTTCGGTCCGCGTTATCGCAGTCCCTCGCATGTCGTGCAGCACGGACGAGATGGGCAGCGGATGAGTTCGGTTCTGGGAATATCGGTGGGGGCCGGGACGGTGCGCCTCGCTCGTCCGCAGCACGGTGGCCCGCACGATTCCGTTCCGCCGTCTTCGTTCGAGGTGCAATCGATCTCGATGCCCGAACAGCAGGCCGAGGAGTCCGCCGCCGACGCGATCGCCGCCACGCTGGCCGCATCGCCGGAGATCGCCGCCACCACCATCACCTTCCGCAGCGAACCGCAGGCCAGGGCGGTCCGCGCGGCGATGGCGCGACGCCAGCTCACGAACTACCAGCTCGTTCCCGAAGCCGTTGCCGCCGTGCACTTCGCCCATGCCACCAGCGATATGCGGGAAGTATCCACCCTGGCCGTCTACGACCTGGGCAGTTCGGGTCTCACGGTGAGCGTGATCAACGCCCGCACCAGTGATGTGTACCAGTGCGAGCGGATCAGCGATATCAGCGGCGACTACCTGGATTCGCTGATCAGGGAGCAGCAGATCGCCTCGGGCCGGATCGCGCATCCGGCCGACCCGGCGGGTCTGGCCGCCCTCGACGGTCTGTGCCGGGCCGCCAAGGAGCAGCTGTCCAACAGCAACGCGGTGGCCCTCCCCAGCGAGCAGGGCCTGGTGCTGCTCACGCAGGAGAATTTCGAAGCGCTGATGATGCTGGCGATCGAGTCGTCGGCCCGGATGACCCGCGATGTCATCATCCGCGCGCAGCATCCGGTGCAGGCGGTGCTGGTGCTCGGTGGTGGCGCCCGGATTCCGTTGATCGCGCGCGTGCTCGAGCGCACGATCGGCGTGCCCGTGATCGTGCCCGCCGAACCGGAGACGGCGCTGGCCCGCGGTGCCGCGCTGCTGGCCCGCCCCGCCCAGGTCCAGCAGGCCCCCGTCGCCCCGGCGCCGATCCCGATGGGCGACCACGACGACGCCACCCCCGCCTGGCTCACCGCGCCGACCCGTGGTCGTCGCCCGCTCAGCGCACTCACCAGCCGCGCGCATTCGCGCCGGGAACTGAACGTGGCGGTGCTCACGGTGAGTTCACTGGTGGTGGTCGCGGCGATCGGCCTCGGCCTCGGTTACGGCCCCGAAGTACTCGAGCGCGGTTCGTCGAGCGACGGTTCGCAAGCCGTCCCCGCCACCACCGCGCCGCGCCCCACCGCCGTCGGCCCGACGACGGCCTCGGTCGCGACGACCGAGGCCCAGCACGAAACCGTTGCCGCGCCACCGGTCAACCCGCGCCAAGCCGAGGAAACCACCGCCGCGCCGCCGTCGCAGGGTCCCAACACCTTCACCGTCGTCCCCGGGCTGCCCCCGGTGGTGCTGCCCACCCTGCCCCCGGTGGTCCTGCCCGGCTTCCCGCCTGCCGGTCAGTAACCGTTCCTGCTTCCCGGTTCGCCGAACCGAGCTCCGCGAGCCGGTCCGGCGCCGAACAGTCTCAGTTCCGCGCGTGCCGGGCCCGCGCGGGCGCCACAGTGGCCTGCTTCGCACCGAACGGCCGGGCCAGCATCACCGCGATCGCGGTCGTCAACGGCACCGACAACGCCAACGCGATACCGCCCACCGCCGATCGCGTGATCTCGATGGCCACCGCGTCGCCGGTCAGCACATCGGTGATCGATCGCCCCGCGATGCTGAACAACAGCAGCAACGGCAGCGCCCCACCGGCGTAGGCGAGCACGAGCGTGTAGACCGTACTGGCGATGTGGTCGCGCCCGACTCGCATGGCCGCGGTGAAGATCTCGCGCCGCGACGCTCCTTCATCGAGCGCGGCGAGTTCGAAGGCCGCCGAGGCCTGCGTGATGGTCACGTCGTTGAGCACACCGAGCGAGCCGATGATGAATCCCGCCAGCAGCAACCCGGTGATGCTCACGTGCTGAATGTAGGTCGCCACGTTGGTGTTCTGTTCCTCGGACAGCCCCGTGAGATGGGTGACCTCGATCGCCAGCCAGGACAGCACGGCCGCCACCACCATCGACGCGAGCGTGCCGAGCAATGCCGAACTTGTCCGCAGATTCACCCCGTGGGCGAGGTAGAGCACCACGTACAGAATCAGCGCCCCCGACACCAGCGCGACCGGGATCGCCGACTTCCCGTCGAGCAACGCGGGCAACAGGAACATCACCACCACACCGAACGCGAAACACAACCCGACCAGTGCCCGGAATCCCCGCCACCGCGCGACCACACAGATCACCACGACGAAGGCGAGCACGATCAAGGTCAGCGGCAGCCCGCGCGAGTAGTCCTCGAACGCGTACATGGTGACCCCGGACGGATCCGCGGCACGGACCACCCGGATGTCGTCACCTGTCCGTAGATCGGGCTGCCCCGGCCCCGGCGCGATCTCGAACAGCGTCTTCTTGCCCTCGTCGGGTCCCGACCTGATATCGATGATGCTGCGCTGACAGGTGTAGGAGGAGGTCCGCGGCGGTTCCGGCTTGTCGGCGAACACCTTGCCGTTCGATGGACTCCCGCAGGGACCGATGTCCTGCATGACAACGGTTCCGGCCTCGGTCTCCACGGCCCCACCGGACATGGTCTGCATCGGCAGCGGAATCTCGACGTGCTGCGCGCTCGGCCACAGAATCACCGTCGCGACCAACACCACCGCCCCGATGATCGCCAACAACCCGACGACAACCTTCGCCGCGGTGTCACTGATGGCGATGGGCCCGGAATGGTCGTGATGGTGATGATGCTCGCTCACGACCAGAGCTTAAAGGACCTCGTTTTCAATAACACGCCCGCAACACCAGATCTCGCGACAACATGGACAACTCCAGTACCCCTGGTCGCACAAAAAAGCCTCCCCGGGTCCAGGTCTGACCTGGACCCGGGGAGGCGGGTTTGTGGGCGGCGGAGAGCAGGGGGGTGTCTCCGCCGCCGGAGGCAGGCGCCCAGGGGGGTAGGCGCGCGTACCTAAGGCTCTCGGTTGTCCAGGGGGGGTAGACAACCGGGCCAGGGCGCCGAAGCGCCGAGGTCTACTGTACACAAAAGATGGACTTTTGCACTAGTAGATCTTCAAAACATCCAACATTCCGAACTCACAGTCTGTTTTTCCTGGCATACCAGGATGACCATCCTGCCCAGAGCCCATAAACTCACTGGTCAAAGCCGTGACAGGTGAGCATCGCTTGTAACTCTACTGCCGGTAACTGGACAGGAAATTACCGAACCGCTCGATCGCCACGGCCAGATCCCGCGCCCACGGCAGCGTCACGATTCGCAGATGGTCGTTCGCAGGCCAGTTGAAGCCTGTCCCCTGCACCATCAGGATCTTCTCCTGCAACAGCAGATCCAGCACGAGCTTCCCGTCGTCGTGGATCTCGTGCACGTTCGGATCCAACCGCGGGAACGCGTACAGCGCGCCACGCGGCTTCACACACGACACACCGGGGATCATGTTGAGCCGCTCCCACGCCACATCGCGCTGCTCGAGCAAGCGCCCGCCGGGCAGGATCAGATCGTCGATGCTCTGATGGCCGCCGAGCGCCACCTGAATGGCGTGCTGGGCGGGCACGTTCGGGCACAGCCGCGAGGACGCGAGCAGGTCGATCCCCTCCAGGAAACCGGCCGCGTGGTCCTTCGGCCCGGTGATCGCGAGCCAGCCCGAGCGGTAACCGGCCACCCGGTACGCCTTCGACAGACCGTTGAACGTCAGGCACAGCAGATCGGGAGCGAGCGAAGCCAGCGAGATGTGCTTGGCGTCGTCGTAGAGGATCTTGTCGTAGATCTCGTCGGCCAGCAGCAGCAACCGGTGCTTGCGCGCCAGGTCGACGATCTGCTGCAACACCTCCGCCGAGTACACCGCACCCGTCGGATTGTTCGGGTTGATCACCAGCAGGGCCTTGGTCTTGTCGGTGATCTTCGATTCGATATCGGCGATATCGGGCTGCCAGCCGTTCTCCTCGTCGCACAGGTAGTGCACCGGAGTACCGCCGGCCAGGCTGGTCATGGCCGTCCACAGCGGGTAATCGGGGGCCGGGATCAGCACCTCGTCGCCGTTGTCGAGCAGCGCCTGCATGGTGACGGTGATCAGCTCGGACACCCCGTTGCCGAGGTAGACGTCGTCCACATCGAGCTCGGGGAAGCCCGGCACCAGCTCGTACCGGGTGACGATGGCACGCCGCGCCGACAGGATCCCCTTGGACTCGGAATACCCCTGGGCATACGGCAGCGCGGCGATGATGTCGCGCATGATCACATCGGGGGCCTCGAACCCGAACGGGGCGGGATTGCCGATGTTGAGCTTGAGAATGCGGTGGCCCTCGGCCTCCAGGCGTGCTGCCTGTGCGTGAACCGGCCCACGGATCTCGTAGACCACGTTCTGCAGTTTCGTCGACTGCTCGAGAACGCGCGGGGGCACATGCGGCGATTGAGGACTCACGCGTCCATGTTGCCATCCGGGGCAAACTCTTTCCGCCTCCCCGCGGCTATCGGCCGGGCCTGGGCCGGTGAGACGCGTGTTGACGGCTGACGGGCACCCGGCTCGTACCCGGCGAGTTACCCATGTTCGTGGGTGACCAGGCGTTACGTGATCAGCTACGGTCGGGGGTGGCTGCCGAGCGCCGCGGTCGCCACACAGAATTCTTCGATGCGTTCGTCCAAGCCGCGCGCTTCCACCGCGTCGCGATAGGTCGGGGCGGCGATGCGGCGGCGCAGGCCGACGAGGCGTTCGCCGAGCTGGGCGATGCGTTTGTCCTCGGGCAGGTCGAGGACCGGGCGCAGGGCGTCGGCGGCGCCGTCGATGCTGCCGTTGATCAGGTGGGCGGCCGCGTTGTCGACGCGAGCCAGCGATTCGGCGCCGTAGGAGCGTTGCAGCGGCGGGCCGCTCGAGTAGAGGGTGATCGCGCGTTCGGTGGCGGCCAGTGCCTGTTCGGCGCGGCCGAGCTGGATGCAGGTGGCGCCCGCGTAGTAGGCGGCCTTGGGCGGGCCGAAGCCGAACACCCCGCCGATCTCGTCGTGCAGTTCGTCGCGGCGGTCACCGGCCGCCACCTCGGCCGCGCGCAGGCACCGGTCGGTCTCGGCATCGCTGCCGAGCCGCGCCCACACCCTCGCCTCGATATTGAGCAGCCGCACCCGCCCCAGTCCCGGCCCGGCGAATTCCTGCCCGCTGCGCGCTAATTGGACGGCGTTGCGCGGCCGGTCGGACCAGTTCTCGATCAGCGCGTGCATGCCGCGCGTCCACGCGCGCAACCCGTTGTGCCCGCTCAGTTCCGCGTAAGCCCAAGCGGCCCTGATCTGTTCGCCCGCGGCGTCGAGGTAGCCGAGGTCGGTGCTCGCGTTGGCCAGCAGCCCGGACAGTGTCCCCGCCAGCAGATATAGGTGGCTGGTGTCGACCGGCTTCTGCTGCCCGTCGAGTAGTCGATACACCCGCCTGCGCACCCGCAGCATCTCCACCATCATCGGTGCCGGTGCGGCGTGGACGTATTCGTTGGCGATGCGCCGCACGTCGGCGTCGAGCTGGGCCAGCGTCGTGGCCCCCACATTGGTGCCCTCCGCGGCGGCCGCGTGTTCGCTGGCCTCGTGCGCAGCCGCCATGATCAACTCCCTCTCCGACAACACCTCGGGCACAGCACCTTTGACAGTTCCCGCATCGACGAACGCGAGCAGGTCGGCATCACCCGCGGGCGCCAGCAGGGTCGAGAATCGTGCGCGCACAACATCATCGGATCGGGCCAGTGACGTATCCAGCGCGGCCTGATTCACCGGACGCGGGCGAACCCGCACCCCGCCCGCCTCCCACTTCGACACCAATCGTTCGTGCACACCGAGATGAGCCGCGAACTCCCGGATGCTCATTCGTTTGGCATCGCGAAGAGCTCTGGCCTCTCTCCCTGTCCACTCCCCGACCACGGCGTCACCTCATCCGACGGACAACTCCCCCCAGAGTACGAGCGTGACAGTGAGACACGCCACAAGTTCGTGGAATCGGTTGCCAGAGGCAGTGAAAGGGCGGTGCGGGGCAGTGGTCACGCGCACGTGCGTGCGCGATTCTGGAAGCGTGGAAGCCAGAACTGTCGACGACTGGGTGCGGTGTTACCAGCGTGAATTCCGGCTGCCCGTCCGCGAGCGCGGCGGCTTTGTGATGCTGCCGATCACCGACCGGCTGTGCGTGGTGCATCTACCGACCACACGCGCCGAGAAGGTGCTCATGGCGCTGCGCGAGCAACGCTGTGAGGGTCCGGTGCTGGCGCGTCAGATCCGCTGGAGCGTGCTCGCCGTACCCGACGCCCGGCCCTCCGAGGAAGAGGCCGCCGAGCTCGCGGGGCTCGATATCGATATCCCCGGCACCGGCAGCGCCGTGATGCTGCCGACCAACCTGGGCCGCTGGAGTCGCGAGGGCTGTCACTGGGTGCGGCCGCCGTCCGGGGGCGGCGACACCCTGCCCGCGCTGTCGCTGGTGCTGAGCATCGCCGTGGCGGCGGGCCCTCAGCGGGTCTCGACCGCGCTCAGGGAATCGGGAGAGAGAGGAAAGTTGAGGTACGACCGCGACGGCGTCGGCCCCCGCTGACCCTGATACTTCGACCCGGCCTTGGCGCTGCCGTACGGGTGCTCGGCCGGGCTGGACAGCCGGATCAGGCACAGCTGCCCGATCTTCATCCCCGGCCACAGCGTGATCGGCAGATTCGCCACATTCGACAGCTCCAGGGTGATGTGCCCGCTGAACCCCGGATCGATGAACCCCGCCGTCGAATGCGTGAGCAGCCCGAGCCGCCCCAGACTCGACTTGCCCTCCAGCCGCCCCGCCAGATCGTCGGGCAACGAGCACACCTCGAGCGTGGACCCGAGCACGAACTCCCCCGGATGCAGCACGAACGGCTCACCCGGCTTCGGCTCGACCAGGCTGGTCAGCTCGTCCTGCTGCTGCGCCGGATCGATATGGGTGTAGCGGCTGTTGTCGAACACCCGGAACAGCCCGTCGAGGCGCACGTCGATGCTCGACGGCTGAACCATCGACTCGAGCATCGGTTCGACACCGAGACGCCCAGCGGCGATCTCGGCCCTGATGTCACGATCGGAGAGCAGCACCGGCCCAGTGTAGGCAGCTACGGCCCAGGTAGGACCCCCACCCCTACGACACCCGACCCGTACCCGCGTCACCCCGGCCACCAGCACGGGCACGATCAACACTTGCATCGCACGGCACGACTTCTGATAGAGTCGCGAACGCCCCCAGTGGCGCAGTGCCGATGTAGTTCAATGGTAGAACTTCTGCTTCCCAAGCAGATGGCGCGGGTTCGATTCCCGTCATCGGCTCAAACACAAAACCCCCAGGTCATCCTGGGGGTTTTGTTGTTTCTGCCGGTCTGTCCGAGGTGGTCCCAAGGAGCCGCCGTGCCACACACGTGCCACTTAGGCACTGGAACGTCCGTCGCGGTAGTCCTTGGCCATCCGCGAAAGATCGCTGGCAATGCGACGTTCGGCGTCGTCAGTCGCCCGCTGGTAGATCAGCGCGGCCCGCATATCGTCATGGCCCATCCGCGACATCAGATCCTTGGTCGACATCCCCGATTTCGAGGCCCACAGGTTCCCGGCATGTCGCAAGTCGTGGATGTGGATGCCGGCGAGCCCGACCGACATGGTGGCCGCCTTCCAGTTCACGTTCTTGGTGAAGTTGGACCGGCGCAACGGATTCCCCCGCAATCCCGTGAACACGTAGGCATCGGGGCGGTTGTCGACGAACTTCTCGAGGTGAGCCAGGATCTCGGGCCGGATGGCTTCCGGCACGGTCAGCGTTCGAACACCCGCCCGTGACTTCGGACGAGACACCACCAGCCCGAGCCCCGCGACCTCGACCATCGCCTTGCCGACTCGCACACTCTCCGCGCCGTCGGTGATGTCGGCCCGAGTCAGCGCTGACGCCTCACCCCATCGCAGCGACAGGAACGAGGTCAGCAGGATCACCGCCCGATACCGCTCCGGCACGGCACTGGCGAGCGCGAACACCTGAGCGACGGACAGCACCGGCCGTTCTGGGCTGTCCTCCTTGTCGGCGCCCTTCACGCGGACCGGGTTGCGCGGAATGATCTTGTCCTCATCCACGGCGGTGTTCAGTGCCGCTCGGACCAGTCGGTACGCCTTCGCCGTCGTAATCTCCGAGGTGCCGGCGTCGAGCCGGTCGGATCGCCATTGCCGAACCATCGGCGTGGTGAGCTTGCCGAGCTGGGTGCCGCCCATCGCCGTCGACTTCACATGTGCGCGCAACAGCCAGCGGTACAGGGACAGGGTCTTGGGACGAAGTCCGGGACGCTGATCAATCCACCGTTCGACGTATTCGTGAACGGTGATCTTGCTCCGCTCCGGGTCGATCCAGTCACCTTGGAGGATCTGCACCTCGGTCGTGGACAACCATCGGGCGGCCGCCGTCTTAGTCTCGAATGTCCGTGGTGCAGGGCGCATTTCACCATCAGGGCCGCGATAGCGCGCCTGCCAGCGACCTGATTTCAGCTTGCGGATGCTACCGAATCCCCGCTTTCCCATCACGCCACCGCCTGGTAACTCGGGGCCACATCCACACGACCGGCCTGGGCAAATGCATCGAGATCCGATCGCATGAACCGCACATAGCTGCCGACCTTGTAGAACACGACCCGCCGTTCCGCCACGATTCGGCGAATGAACCGAACGCCCGTGCCGAGGTATTCGGCGGCCTGTTCGACCGTCAGATACTCCACACCAATGTCAATTGCCATCTGTCTGCCTCCCTATGCTGCCTTTTGCTGAATTGTCGAATCCTGTTGTGGCACAACAGTTTCACGTGAAACTCCCTGATCACCGGGCGGATTCTCGGCGAGTGCCATTCGTGCGGCGGTGTACTCGACTCGCCATTTCGAGCGGGCGTTCACCAGAGCCATCACGAGGTTTTCGCGGGGTGGTGCGTCCGGATCACCTGCCGGGACCGGATACACCCGTACGTGCGATGTGTCGGGTTTGACGATGCCCACGGCCGCGAGCTGTTGCCGAACGAATTCCGCGCGTTCGGCTTTGTGGTCGGGCAGGGTCTTGCCGGTCCACTTCTTCGAGTTCAGGACGCGTCGACCGGGCAGGCCGAGGGTGTCGCGGCGGTGGGCTTTGCCCTTGCAGTAGCCGGGTTGGGTCTTCTCGCTGGCGCCCTTGGGGACGATGCCGTAGCGCAACCACACCCCGCATTTCGGCGAGCACGGCGTCACGCACATCTCCGCGTGCAAGCGGTCGTAGTGTTCGGCGACGCGACGCGAGTCGGGTTCGAGCAGGTCAGCGACGCTCTTGGTCAGGTACTTGGTCAGGTACCGAACGCGGCGTTCCATCTTGTCGGTGCCGCCGAGGATCTGAATCGGCTTAGCCTGCACACCGAACCGGACCACGTGCGCGGGTTCGAGGTCGTCTACCTCGTCCATCACGGCCAGGGCGTCATCCCAGGAGGGCAGCGGGTCACCGGTTTCGGGGTCGACGAAAGTGCCGGCGACGTAGTCCCATTCGGGCATCTGCCCGTCGTGGTAGACCGGCTGGTCGAAGTGGGGCCACCAGATCTGGCGGTAGGTCGCCGCGGTGACAGCCTTGATCAGCTTGTTCGACACCGACCCACGAATAGCCAGGTGCAGGTGTGGGGCACCACGCTTTTGCGGTTCGACGCTGGCGAAGTACTGCACGTCCCAGCCGACCGCCCGGCGAAGGTTCTGCACCCAGCGATCGACCAGGGCAGCGAAGTGGATGGCATCTCGGGCAGCGCGGGTGTAGTCGTAGGTGTCCGGGTCGACTGGTGAGCCGTCGGAGACCGACTTGTTCTGCTTGGCATCCCACACCCGGTTGATCGGCCCGTAGCCGTCGAGGGTCAGCGTCAAGAAGGTGGAGGGCTGGTACCCGTTGTAGACCTGGCCGAGAGTGCGCTTTTCGACCTTGCGGCGGGGCAGGTTCGGCACGTCCTGGCGCCGACGAGTGGACTTGGCCTTACGGCGGGGCTTCTCGTCCAGCGACGGGAACCGGCCTTTGACGCCGAGGTCACGCAGCTCGGCATCGATCTCGACGACCAGGGCCCGGATGGAGTCGGCGAGTTCGGTGTCTTCGTCTTCGAGGGCCTGGCGGAACTGGTCGAACAGGTGCGCGCGAGCGGTGAGCAAGTCTGTTTGTGCCTGGGTGGGCTCGACGGTCTCGTCGACCGGTTCCTCACTCAGGCACCATCCTTCGCGGAGCTGGTTGGCTCGCAGGGTGCGGTAGGCCTTGGCGCAGGCGGGGCAGATCGCTTCGAAGCGGCATTTGCACGGTGCGCCGATGTAGGAGATCTTGCCGGTGGAGTCGTCGACGGCACGCATCGGAATGACCCGAGCGCACACGCCTTCTTTCTCAGCGGCCGAGGCGGCGATGTCTTTCAGGGAGGGCATTGCCCGGCGCTGGGCGGCGGTCGTACGGCCGAGGGAGACCGCGGGGATGGAGTCGGCGGTGTTGGTGTCGTTGTCCATGGTGTGGCCTCCCTCAGCTAGGTGGTTGTCGGTGCTGGTGTTCATGCGGCCTTGCGCAACGGCAGGGTCTTGAAACCGGCCAGCGATTCGAACTCGACGACGATCGGTTCGGCGAGCGAGTCCGAACGGCGGAACGTGATCTCGACCAGGCCCGCGCCGACGATGGCGGTTCGGCCGTGGCGGGTACCGAAGGCGTGGGCCAGGTGCTCGACGCGGTTCTCCCAGTCGCTGGGCGAATGACCGGGCAGCATCTTCGCCCGCACGATGTCGAGGGATTGCCCGATCCGCACGTCGACCAGTCGAGGGGTGAACTCTCGGTCACCGATCTTCTTCGTCAGTCGGCACGCGTCCATGACCGAGTCCCAGCGACGGCGGTAGCGAAACCATGCCAACCAACGGGACCGGATGCGGCCGGTGAGCCAGCGCTCGAAGGTCTGCGGACTCCGAAGTCGCCACAGCACCATCCCCGCGACAGTCACACCAGCCACCCCGACCCCGAACGGCCAGCCGTAGAACCATCCGACCGCGACAGAAAGGCCGGCGGGCACCGAAAGAATCGGGAACAGGATCGCCAACCAAATCAGGTGGAACGCCGCGGTGACGATAGCGACCAGGAGGTTGCCGATCATATCCATGACCGCGTCGCCGAAATCGGAGTCGTTGGTCATGGTAGTGGTTGTGCGAGTCATGCTGCGTTCCAATCGAATTCGAGTTGAGTGGGTACTTCGTGGTCGCCGATGAATGTGCGCCAGGGGGCGGTGGTGTTGTGTCGGCAGACCACGTCGGTGTCTCGGCGGTCCTTGGCGGCGGCGATGTAGGCGTCTGCCGGTCCGCGAGCTTTCGGCAGAGGGTGGACGGTTTCGCCGACAAGCAAGCCCCAGTGCTTGGCATTGGCAGGGTCAGTGGTCATGCTGCGTCGTCCCATCCATCCGAGCCGTAGTCGTTCCAGGCCGGCGCGTAGCCGGAATCGGCCAGCATCGTGACCGCGACAGCGACGGGGTCCAGGCCGCGGGCTTCGGACCGGCAGCGGCTACGGGTCTGGAAGTCGATGACGTCAGCGAGACCGTTGTCGGTGCGGGTGTTGTTCTTGCGTGCCATGGTCAGTTCTCCTGTGTCAGTTCGGATTTGGTGATTCCGCAGGTGTTGCACGCGGGTTGAACACCGGACGTGGGCCAGGCCGCTTGTTGCCAGGTCGGCGGCCAGCGGTGCCCCTTGGCTTCGCATTCGGCGATTGCCGAGCAGGCGTCGCAGGTGATCCGGTCGCCGTCGTAGATCCAGCCGCTCACCTTCACGCTCAGGAACGACACGGCTTGGTTGGTGGAGTCGAAGCAGATCGATTCCCCATCGGCGTCGGTGAGCACGTCTCCGCAGGTGTCGCAGTAGATGACGACGTGGGATTCGGTGACCAGTCCGCGTTTCATGCCGCCTGCCCGAGGTCGTCGTCTTCGCCGGGGATGTAGTCGGGGTCGAAGTCGGCGTAGTCGGCTTGCGGGGTGTAGTCCGGCTTTTCGGGCCCGTAGACAGCAACGAGGGTGTCGATGTCGTCATCGGTGACCATGAACGCCCGGACCCTCGCGAACCCCTCCTTGCCGTCCTCAGCGACGTAGCCGACACCTGGTGTGTCGAAGGGGATTTGGTCGCAACGGGCACCCTTGTCCTTGGCCTCGTCACCGTGGATCATCCTGATCTGGGAAGACTCCTCGAGACGCAGGCCGATACGGATCGGGAACAGTTGCCGGTTCGGCATCGTCTCTTTCGAGGGGTCCTGCACAGCCGCGGTGACCGAGTAACCGACCGCACGACCCTGGGTCTGCAGCATGCCCGTGTGCTGGCGGAACTGCTCTTGTTCCTCGCGGGTCGCGAACGAGGACAGGGCCGCGCCTTCGTCGATGACGATCCACACCAGGGGCATGTCCGGCGACGGCGTGAACTTGCGGATACGGGCCGCTTTGAGCTGGGCGGTTCGTTCCTGCATCTGCGCCACGGCGTCGGCGAGCATGCCCAGGATCCCCGCAGCGGTCCATTCGAACCGCGTCCACAGCTCCTCACCACGGGAAAATTCCATGCCACCCTTGGGATCTGCCACCCACACATCGACATATCCGGCCGTGATCGCAGGACCGATACCAGCGACCAACGACCACAGCACCGAGCCCTTACCCGACCCGGTGGCACCGGCGAGCAAAATGTGAGTGCCGAGCAGCCGGACCAACCAGACCCGACCGTCCTCGCGCACACCCACCGGGACCGCCGAGAGGTCGACACCGGTAGCGGTAAACGCGTCGGGGTGAACGGGTACGGGATCGACCAGGGTGTCCCAGCACCGCAGGTCCAAAGTCAGGAATCCTGGATCTGTTTGTGTAACAAGGATTTTCCGGACGCCGAGGTACTGGGCGAGTTGGTCGCGGGTGTCCTCGTTGGTCCAATCCGAGAGCTTCTGACCGCCGAGCATCTGCACCTCAGCGACAGCACCGGAAGGCACCCGAGTCATGGTCAACACGTTCGGCCAGCCGCTAGGGCTACCGAGTCCGACCGCGACCCACATGAAAGCGAGCTGGCGGGAGTCGGTCATCACCATGACCGCTGCACGCAGTTCGGCCGGCACATGCGCCAACGGGTCGGAGTCCGAAGCCGAGACCGTAGCCGCGGGGGTAGCCCCATCGAGGCGACGCCACCACAGCATCACCCCGCTGGCCAGGATCGTCGACAGTGCAACAACGGTGGTACCCATCAGTTCACCTCGTCGGGGTCGCCGCAGAAGATCGTGCACACCGACACGGTCTCGGGGGTATCGCAGAAGAACGAGCAGACCGGCACGTCGTCGGGGTCATCGCAGGAGAACGTGCACGCAGGCAGCTTCTCGGGGTCGTCGCAGAACATCGAGCACCCCGAGGTTCCTTCGGTGACCAGCGATACCGGGGCCGGGATTTCGTCGTGGTCGTCGCCGACGAGGATCGCCGGAACGATGACCGGGGACAGGAACAGCAGACCCAGTGCAGCGGGGATGGCCAACACGGCCAGACGGGGAGCCATCACCGCACCGCCTTGCAGCATGCCCATGTGCACGGTTCGAAAGTGAGATCGATGCAGGGCTGTTCGACACCGTTGGCGTCACCGATCGCGGCAGCCAACAGCTCGATCAGCTCCATGGCCTCATCGACGGCGAGTTCCAGGTGCATTCCGCTATCGCGGTGGCCAAGGCCGACCCGGATGCCCGGTGCGCCGTCGCACAATTCCGCGTCATACAGCACGCCCAGCACGCCCAGGGCCTGGACGACACTGCGCCTGTCGTTGCGGTCGAAGATCTGAGCCCGTGTCCAGGTCGGCTCCTTGCGGGTCTCCCAGTAGCCCTCACGCTGATGCAGCATCACGCCACCACCCGCAGGGTCGAGGTCCGTGCTTCCAGTGCGGTGGTCAGCTCGTCCACCAGGTCAGCGGCATCTGCGAATGTGAGCAGCAGGCAGGAAGCGCCCAGCTTCACCTCCACCGTGTCGAACCGGTGAACAAACTTCGCGTCGATCGCGTCGACCTTGCGCAGGGCGGCCTTTTCGCCCAACGGGATCAGAACCGAATGCGGCAGCGGGTATTGCATGTCAATTACCTCCTGAAGGAACCGCGACCGGAACAGGGCGCGGGGGTTGGAAGGGTTGGACCACTCGCACGGGCGGCGGTGTGGTCGGCCGGATAGGTGCCGGAGGAATCGGCGAACTCATCGGCATCGGATTCGGTGCCGAAATAGGTTCGGGGACAGGTGATTCGGCTGCTTCGACCGCGACGACAGGCGCGGCGGGTTCGGGTGGTGATGTGTTGCGGGAGCGCAGGAGCACGGCCAGGCCGTGAGTGTCGAGCAGCAGGGCAGCGGGGGCGATCACCGCGAGGATGGCGGCCAGAGCACCGTGTCCGGAGACCAGTGCGTGAGCGATGTTTCCGCCGATCGAGACCGTTGCCCCGGCGATCAGTACGCGGGTGAAGAAGGTTCGTTCGTCGCTGTCGGCCAGGGCCAGGACGGCGATGGTGGCTTGAATGATGGTGCCGTCCACGATGACCGGGAACAGCCACGCCAGATGAGTAGGTGTGTGGGCCATGACCGCGAGGTCGCGCAGAGCCGCGAACGAGAGAACGAACGCGGCCAAGCCGATGACCGAGACAATGAGAACGGCGGACCAGCGAGCCCACCGAACACTCTTGGGCTGCTGATCCGCCGTACTCACGGTCACGCAGCCTTGGGCTCAGTCGCGGACTTCTCAGCGGCGACCTGCTCGGTGCGAACATGCTCGGCGGCATCGTGTTCCATCAGCAAGTCCGGAAGCTGCTCGGCGAGCTGACGAACATGATCCATGGCGAGGAACACCGTCGAATGTCCCGCCGCGCTTTCCAGCTGAACCCACACCTTCGCCGGGTGCGTGAACCCGAAGTCGGCGTCAGTACGAGGAGCGTGGTACTCGACCGTCATCGAATCGCAGAGATTGACTGACATGTGGATGTGCGACATGGCGATCACGCGGCCTTGCGCTCAGCAGCGACGTTGCGGGTACCGGAGTTGTCGCCCTTGATGCCACCGGCATAGAACTGGTAGCCCAGGTACTTGAACTCGCCCTGCCCCATCACCTTCGGCTCCGCGAGCAGACCCTCCAGCACGATCTGACGCATGCCCGGCAACACCTCTTCGGTCGAGGGAACCGGCACGACATCGGCCAGGAAGATCATGTCGAAGCTGGCACGCTTGGACTTCGCCTCATCCGGATCGGTGACCGTGGCACGCCACATCAGAAGCTGCGTGCCCTCGTTGGTCTTCGGGTCGTAGTCGCGACGCTGCTCAGGCACTGCGTTGCGGTCCGGGTTGTACTTGATCAGCGGTTCGATCTGGCCCTGAAGGATCAGACCCATCGGGAATGCCTCGGTGTGCGAGACGGGGAAGCGGGTGCCGCGCTTGAAAGCCATGATCTTTTCTCCTCGTTGTCGGGGGCTTCGGTGGATGTCGATTCGGTTGGTCTCTGTGCCCCGTGTCACTAACGGTAGCAACTGCTACCCATGGATAGCAACTACTTTCGTGAGGCAATTCACGGCAACTTCAGATTCGGCACTTTCCCCAGGTCAGAACGTCAGTGGCAACTGATACCCTCGCGTTAGCAACTGCTACCGAAGGAGTGCCGTGCCCGCGAGCGACCCCAAACCCACCGCCCCCGCCCGGATTGCGCAGGCCATCCGCAACGACATCGAGGCTGGGCGGCTACGGGATGGGCAGCGACTCCCATCAACGCGAGAGCTCGCGAAGGAATGGCAGGCAAGTCAGCGCACGATCACCGACGCGATGGACCTCCTGGTCAAGGAGGGTTACATCGCGACACAGAACCGGTCCGGCCGCATCGTGACGACGCCGACATCGGTCACGCTCGCGCTGTCGTCCCCACTTCGCCCGATTCGCCCACGGGTCGTCTACGTAGGCGGCTTTCCCGGATCAGGCAAAAGCGAGTTCGCCCGAACGCTGGCTCGGGCTACGAACTGGGCGTTCCTCGACAAGGACACGATTGCGCGTCCGCTGATCGAACCGGCACTCGAAGACCTCGGGCACAGCGTCAACGACCGTGAATCCGATACCTACTTCAACCGGTTGCGGCCGAGGGAGTACGAGGCGCTCGAAGGCGTGATCAACGACAACATTGCCGTCGGGACCTCGGTCATCGCTACCGCCCCGTACATCAGGGAGTTCAACAACCGTGCGTGGCTGGACCGGGTCACGGCCCGCGGTGAGACCTATGACGCGGACTGCACGTTTGTATGGGTTCGCTGCTCGCTCGAAACCATGCTGATGTACCTCAAGCGGCGGGGTGCAGGACGCGACAACGGCAAGCTTGCCGATTGGGACAGCTACAGCGCGAGTGTGAATCTCGACTTTCGACCCGAGGCTGAGCATGTCGTGATCGACAACGACCCCGACAGTCCTCCTCTTCGCACCCAGGCTCAGCAGCTCATCGAGTCGTTTCGACGGGACTCCGGACAGTGAGGTCGGGGCTCATCCTCTACGGTGCGCCAGCCACAGGAAAAGACACTGTGACCCAGGCACTTTCGCGGATAGATGGCAGCTACCGACTGTTCGAGCGGTTGAAGTCCGGGCCCGGTCGAACATCGGGGTATCGCATGACCGATGACGTCGAGATCGACCGCCTAGAAAAGGCCGGCCTACTCGTCTGGACCAACTCTCGATACGGCGCACGATACGCAATTGACCGGCCTGGCCTGGATGACCTGATAGCCGCGAATCTCATCCCGGTAGTTCACGCGGGTCAACCACAGGTCATCGATGCCGTTCGAGCCGCGACGCCCCAGGTCGAATGGACTGTCGTTCAGCTGCGATGCGACGCCGACACCGCGAGGGAGCGCATCATTGAACGGCAGACTGGCGACGTTGCCGAACGATTGGCTGCGCAGGCAGAAACGCCGACGATCAACGCGGATCTCACAATCGACACCGATGTGGTCGATCCCGGCAAGGCTGCGCAGGCGATCCACTCACATCGCTGCCCTGGGTAGCCGACGGGTTTCGGTCGACAAGCAGATTGGCCGTTCCCGGCTTGTCGTTTGTCAAGTAGCATCGAACCATCACGCGAGTGATGCTGAGCGGGTGGACCGCCGTACCAGCGACGGCCCACCCTGATGGGATTAGCTAGCCCGCCAAACTCGGCTGACCAGGAACAGAGCCCCGGCGATCACGGAAGCTGCTACCAACAGCACACCGTAATCGACCGGGGTTTCTTTCATGCCCCGGCGATGCTTTGCCATGCCCACCACCTCCTTTCCCGGCACGGCACGGTGACCAGGTCCCGTACCGCCCCTGAGCTGGAGGTGCGCCCAGCCTACTCGAGCGGGCCGAGGTGGATTGCCAAGAACGGCAACCGATCTGGCTGGGTTCACAGGCCGGGTTCACGGCATCCCGAGTGTGCAGCGCCCGTCACTTCGACGGAGTGGTTGCTGAATTCGGCTATATAGAGTCAAGGGCGGCGCTGACGCGCCGCCGACGCAGCGCCGCACGGCGCCACGCCCCGACGCCTCCGCTGCGCTACGGCCCCGGCGCG
>NZ_JBHTUD010000038.1:0-26503 GCF_042794235.1 Nocardia sp. NPDC056541 | reverse complement strand
GGGTCCGCCGCGCAGCGGCGGTTCGCGGCCGGGTCGCCGGCCAGGCGCCGCCGCGTAGGCGACGAAGGAGCAAGCGGCGGTGCCTGACCGGCGGCCCGTGGTGGCCGCGAACTCGAGCGCGCCAGCGCTCCAAAAACACAGGAGCAACTGTGCGTGACATGGTCGAAATCGGTATGGGACGGGTCGCTCGTCGGACCTATGAGCTCGACGACGTCGATATCGTGCCCTCGCGGCGGACGCGCTCGTCGAAGCTGGTCTCGCTGGCGTGGCAGCTCGATGCCTACCGTTTCGAGATCCCGGTGCTCGCGCACCCCACCGACGCGCTGGTCTCGCCCGAGTTCGCGATCGAGCTCGGGCGCCAGGGTGGCCTCGGTGTGATCAACGGTGAAGGTCTCTGGGCCCGCCACGCCGACGTGCAGGCCAAGATCGACCAGCTGCTCGATCTGGTCGACAAGGGGGGTTACGAAAAGGCCATCTCGCTGCTGCAGGAACTGCACGCCGCGCCGATGCAGCCCGACCTGCTGGCCGCCGCTGTCGCGCAGGTCCGGGCGGCCGGGGTGACCACCTCGGTGCGCGTGAGCCCGCAGAACGCCCGCGCGCTGACCCCGGCGCTGCTCCAGGCCGGTATCGACCTGCTGGTCGTGCAGGGCACCATCATCTCCGCCGAGCACGTGGGTGGCGAGGAGCCGCTCAACCTCAAGACCTTCATCGCCGAGCTGGATGTGCCGGTCGTGGCCGGTGGCGTGAGCGATCACCGCACCGCGCTGCACCTGATGCGCACCGGCGCGGCGGGCGTCATCGTCGGCTACGGCTCGTTCCCGGGCGCCACCACCACCGGCGAGGTGCTCGGCATCGGCGTGCCGATGGCGACCGCGATCGCCGACGCGGCCGCGGCCCGTCGCGATTACCTCGACGAGACCGGCGGCCGGTACGTGCACGTCATCGCCGACGGTGACGTGGCCACCTCGGGTCAGCTGGCCAAGGCCATCGCCTGTGGCGCCGATGCTGTGATGCTCGGTGTGCCGCTGTCGGCGTCGGCGGAGGCGCCCGGTCGCGGGTGGTACTGGCCCTCGGCGACCGCGCACCCCTCGGTGCCGCGCGGTTCGTTCCTGCCGGTCGACGAGGCCTGGCTGGACGGCCCCGACGGCGCGGCGGCCCGTCCGAGCCTCGAGCGCGTGCTCTACGGCCCCTCCGACGACCCGTTCGGCTCGCTGAACCTGGTCGGTGGCCTTCGCCGTTCGATGGCCAAGGCCGGCTACTCCGACCTCAAGGAATTCCAGAAGGTCGGGCTCAGCGTCCGCTGACAGGCCGCCCGCGCTGACGAACGTGGGTCAGTGAGACCCGATCCCGCAGGAACCGGGAGATCGCGGTATTGACCGGTTCCGGGTGCGTCATCGTGACGGCGAGACGGGCGCCATCGATCTCCACGAAGGTGGAGGCGGTGAGCCCGTCCGCCAGCGTGCGGGCCCGGTCGCCCGCGATGCCGCTCTGCGTGGCGTGGATGATCAGTGCCGGGCAGGTGATCTCGCGTAGTCGGTCGAGTACCGAGTCGCGTCCGAGTAGGCAGCCGACGGCGGCGTCGAGCCCGCTGTGGGCGTCGCCGACCCAGCGGCGGGTCCAGATGTCGCGGTACCAGGTGTCGTCGCCGATGAGCCAGTCGGCCAGTCGGCCCGCGGCTTCCTCGCGGGAGCTGCGGTCGTGCCACTCGTCGAGGAATCGCTGGGTGGCGGTCGACTGGTCGAGGGTCGGCCCGTGCGCCTCGGTGCTGATCAAGATCAGCGCGGCGACCCGTTCGGGTGCGACCAACGCGGTCCGCAATGCTGTGAAGCCCCCTTGCGCCGTCCCGCCGACGATCGCGCGTTCGACGCCGATCGAGTCGAGCACTGTCAGCGCGTCCCTGGCCGCGGTCCAGTAGGTGAAGGGCAACCGCTGGTCTCTGGTGCGGCCGTGACCGCGCGCGTCCCAGGCGACGATCCGGAATTCGGGTGCGAGCGCGGCCTGCTGCGAGGCGAACATCGTGCGATCCATGAAGAATTCGTGGGCGAGCAGCACCACCGGACCGGTGCCACCGCTGTCCTCGTAGTAGATGTCGGCATCGATCGCGCGGGCGAATGGCACGAGCACGAGGATAGCCAGAGCCGCCGCGCCACGCCCAAGAATGGGGGCGCGTCGTGCACAGTCACTACGGCGAGTCCGGCCTCCGGCGATGCCCGCTGCTTGCTCGTCGCACCCCGTCACTAAACTGTGGCGGTGGCAGATACTCAGAGACCGGTCCTCGTCGTCGACTTCGGCGCGCAGTACGCCCAGCTGATCGCCCGACGGGTGCGTGAGTCACGGGTGTTCTCCGAGGTGATTCCTCACACGATGACCGTGGAAGAGATCGCCGACAAGCAGCCGCTGGCCGTGATCCTGTCCGGTGGTCCGTCGAGTGTGTATGCCGAGGGCGCACCGCAACTCGACGCGCGGCTGTTCGATCTCGGCGTGCCCGTGTTCGGCATCTGCTACGGCTTCCAGGCCATGGCACAGGCGCTCGGCGGCACCGTGTCGGAAACCGGCACCCGCGAATACGGTCGCACCGAGCTGAACATCGACGGCGGTGTGCTGCACGGCGGCCTGCCGACCATCCAGCCGGTGTGGATGTCGCACGGTGACGCGGTGACCGACGCCCCCGAGGGCTTCGAGGTCACCGGTACCACCGCGGGCGCCCCCGTGGCCGCGTTCGAGGACCGTGCGCGGCGCCTGGCCGGCGTGCAGTATCACCCCGAGGTGCTGCACTCCCCGCACGGCCAGCAGGTGCTCAGCCGCTTCCTGCACGAGCTCGCGGGCATCCCCGCGCAGTGGACCCCGGCCAATATCGCCGAGTCGCTGATCGAGAGCGTGCGCGAGCAGATCGGTGACGGGCACGCCATCTGTGGCCTGTCCGGCGGTGTCGACTCCGCCGTGGCGGCCGCGCTGGTGCAGCGCGCGATCGGCGACCGGCTCACCTGTGTGTTCGTCGACCACGGTCTGCTGCGGGCCGGCGAGCGCGAGCAGGTCCAGCAGGACTTCGTCGCCGCGACCGGTGCCAAGCTGGTGACCGTCGACGCGGTGGACAAGTTCCTCGGCGAGCTGAAGGGCGTCTCCGATCCCGAGGAGAAGCGCAAGATCATCGGCCGCGAGTTCATCCGCTCCTTCGAGGACGCGGTCGCGGGCATCGTGCTCGAGGAGGGCGCTGCCGCGGGCGCCGCACCGAAGGTCGAATTTCTGGTCCAGGGCACCCTGTACCCGGACGTCGTCGAATCCGGCGGCGGCACCGGCACCGCGAACATCAAGAGCCACCACAATGTCGGTGGCCTGCCCGACGACCTCGAGTTCGATCTGGTCGAGCCGCTGCGCCTGCTGTTCAAGGACGAGGTCCGCGCGGTCGGCCGCGAACTCGGGCTGCCCGAGGAAATCGTTGCCCGCCAGCCGTTCCCGGGCCCCGGCCTCGCGATCCGCATCGTCGGCGAGGTGACCGCCGACCGGCTCGATCTGCTCCGCCAGGCCGACGCCATCGCTCGCGAGGAGCTCACCGCGGCCGGCCTGGACAAGCAGATCTGGCAGTGCCCGGTCGTGCTGCTGGCCGACGTGCGTTCGGTCGGTGTGCAGGGCGACGGCCGCACCTACGGTCACCCGATCGTGCTGCGTCCGGTGTCGAGCGAGGACGCGATGACCGCGGACTGGACCCGGCTGCCCTACGACGTGCTGGAACGGATCTCGACGCGCATCACCAACGAGGTGGCCGAGGTCAACCGCGTGGTCCTCGACGTGACGAGCAAGCCGCCGGGCACCATCGAGTGGGAGTGAACTAGGCCGGCCGCGGCGGCGCCGCCTGGGTGAGCAGGAGCCTGCCCAGGAGGAAGCCGCCGGCGTGCGGCCGGTGGGTGACCGGCGGCAGGACCTTCGCCAGTGGGGTTTGCGGTCTCTTCTCGGATTCGTCCATTGCCCTTGTCTTTCAACTGGTCCCGTCAACAGCAATGGCCCGTCGTGATGACGGGCCATTGCTGTTGCCTGAGTTGTCTTCGGTCAGTGGTGTTTACGGCTGGGGGTCAGCGTGAGCAGCAGGCCGATGACGATGGCCGCGATCACCACGCCCCAGCCGATGGGCAGGATCCCGCCGTCGTCGGGGGTGGGTGCGCCCAGCAGTGCCCAGACGCTCACGGCCAGTGCGATCAGGCCGATGGTCAGCAGGGTGAAGGCGGGTCGGCGGGCGGGCTCGGTGCCGGTCGGATCAGCCACGGGTCACCACCGCGTCACCCAGGTGCATCTTGACGTGCAGGTCGAGGACCGGTGCGCCGGGGGTGTTCGGCCCGCTCAGTCCGTCTTTGCAGGTCGAGTTGGAATCGGCCACTCGGATGTCACACGTCGTGTTCACCGTCATCCCTTCGGGCAGTTGCACTTTCGCGTCACCGATGTTCACCGCGACTTCGACGCTGCGTGACTCGGTGAGGTTCAGTCCGCGCAGGTCCAGCGTGCCCGAACCGATGTCGAGGGCGTAGCGGGGCTGCAACTCGGTGACCGAGGTCGGCGCCCAGACACGGTCGCCGACGGCGGTTTCGCTGAAGTCGATCGGCCCGATCAGGGAGGCCAGCACCACGAACCCGGCCAGCGGGGCGGTGAGGATCAGCAGCCCGTACCCGCGCCGCAGGAACGCGCCGACGACGAGGCCGAGTCCGACTACGGCCAAGGCGAAGGCCGCGATCCGTGCGGGGGTCATCCATTCGACGCCCGATGCGGCTGCCGCACCCGCCAGCGCCGCGGCCAGGATCGCCAGGCCGATGGTGACCGGGGTCAGCCGGGAGCGTGGACGTTTCGGCGCCGGTGGCGCGACCGGTGCGTAGCGGGGTGCCGCTTCCGGGAGTTCCCAGGCGAGGGGGGCGACAGCGAGCGGGTCCCAGCCGTTGGGCACCTGCGCGTTGATCCGCGGGGGCTCGGGTGCGGGAGAGATGGTTCCGGGGACGTCCTTGCGCAGGACGGCGGTGGCGCCGGTTTCGTTCGCCTGTGGTTGTTCGGCGGGCCGCATGCTCTCGTCGGTGCCGGCCGGCTCGACGACCTCGGTTGTCGGGCTGTCCGCCCGCTTGTCGAGATCGACGGGTGGAACCGAATCGGCCGCCTGCTCGCTCGTATCCGACACGGCGTGCGGAGTCGACGCGTCCACGGCGACCTCGCGGTTGTCCGGATCCTCGTGTCCGGGTTCGCTGGAGGCCGGTGTCACGGTGATCCGGGTGGTCTCGACGGAATCCACAGCAGCGCTGCCCGATTCGTCGATGTCCTTGTGCAGGACGACCGTGTCGGTCGCGTCGACCCGCAGCAGCGGCGCGGATTCGGCGGTGGCCGTGCGGGTTTCCTCGCGGGCGAGTGCCGGATCGGGAACGTAGGCGTCGGGGAGTTTGGTGTAGGGCGTGTACATCCCCGTCGGCGGCACCTCCGGGTTGTACGGGTAGCCGCGCACCGGGACCCCGGTCGGGTAGCCCGCGCCCGGGTAGCCCGTCGTGCCGAGCGGAGCGCGGTAGGCGTCGAATCCCGCGGGCAGCTCCGGATGACGCAGATACAGCATCCACCAGCCTGCGAGCATCAGCCCCATGCTGACCACCCCGGACCCGCCCATTCCCAGCCCGATCGGCCCCATGGTCGACACGGCGATAGCCAGCGCGACGATCAACACGATCGTCTTGGTCTGCGAATGCGAACCTCGATCGTGGGCCGACAGGGCCTGCGCCGCCGACATCTCGTTGCCCGCCGACCCCAGCACCAGCCAGGCCAGCAGGTACAGCACGATCCCGGCCCCGCCGAAGATCGTCGATACCACGAAGGCCACCCGCACGAGCACCGGATCCACCCCGTACCGCAACCCGAACCCCGCCGCCACGCCGGCGATCGGCCCTTGCCGAGGCAGCCGGACGGGCCGCGTCTGCCACATCTGGTGAACCTGGTCGGCGAAGCTCGTTCTGCTCATGCCATCCATGGTGTGCCGAGCCGCCCCCTCCGCACATCGGGGGTAACCCTGATAATTGCCCGGGTTCAGGGACAGGGGGAGCGGTAGGCGACGTTCGCGACCTGCCCGCGCCAGACGGCTTCGGTGAGTCGGCCGGTGGACGCGCAGATCCGGGCGGCGACGGTCTCGGTGTCGAGGTCCCACACACCGAGCTGGCCGTTGTCGGTGACGATCACGAGCTGTTCACCGCGTGGGTGGAGGACCACCTGCCGGTCGCGGCCGTCGGCGGGGCCGAGCGGGCCGATGTATTTGCGCGGCGTGTGGCGGTCGTCGAGATTCCACAGGCCGGTCGTGCCGTCGTCGCTCGAAATAGCCAGCTCGGTGCTGTCCGCGGATGCCGATATCCGGCTGATAGGCCCGATTTCGGTGCGGACCGCGTCGATAAGCGGGGTGAAGGTCTCCGGTGCGTCGGTATCCCACAGGCCGAAGTGATCGCCTTTGATGAGGGCGATGGTCCGGTTGTCGGGCAGGAATTGGGATGACCGTAGGCCGGTGGTGAGTTCCGCGGCGGTTTCGGCGATCAAGCGTGGGTGCGTGCGGTCGTCCAGATTCCAGATCTGGCTGAAGTAGTAATCGTCCCGGTCGCCACGAAGGTCGCCGAGGACCAGTTCGGCCAGGCTGCCATCGAGACTGAAGCCGATATTGACGATTTTCCCCACCCGTGCGGTGATCGGTAGCCCGAGGGGCTCGGGCACAGTGCGGTCGGTGACATCCCACATCTGGACCGAGTCGGTAAAGGTGAGCAGCATCCGGTTGCCTTTGACCGTCGAGTAGTTGGCCTCGCCGGTCGGCCAGCTGGGCAGTGGTCGCGGATGACGTGGATCGTCGAGGTCGTAGACGATCCGCTGCTTGCCATCCCGGTCATGCAGGCTCAGTGTGCGTCCGTCTGAACTCAGCATCGGGTTCGACAGCCCCGGTGCTCCCGATATCGTGGCCAGCCGTGCCGGGCGGCGGACATCGGTGGTATCCCAGATCACCACGTCGCCGGTCCGGGTCGGCATGGCCATCCGGTCACCGGTTCGATCGAACATCACCCCGGCGGGCATCCTGGGAATCACGTCGACCGTCGATCGGGGCAATGTCCAGGTGCGTAGCAGTCCATCGCGTCCCCCGCCGAGCAGTATCGGTTCGCCAGGGAGAAAGAGCATCGACGTCGGCCCGCCGCTGCACAGAGAAACCTGAGCCTGTGGGCAGGCTGCCGGGCTCACCGACAGGGCTGGGCCCGCTTGCACCGGCTGGGCCGGGTCGGCGATGTTCCACAGTCGTGCTGCCTTGTCGGAGCCGGTGGCGAGGAGATTTCCGTCCTGGTGGAAAGTGATCGAGGTCAGCACATCGTTATCGACTCTGGTCGGCGCACCGAAGGCGCGCGGGTGGTGTGGATCGGTGATATCCCACAGCTCGAACTGGCTCGACGGTGCGCTGCTGGTGCCCTTCGAGCCGTGCGTGCCGATGGCCAGTCGGGTGCCGTCCGGACTGAGGGCGACAGCTTGGAGGGAGTCGCTGCCCGCCGCGGCGATCGGCGATCCGATGGGACGTCCGGTCGTGGTATCCCACAACTGCACGGTGTCGGGGGCTGCACGGGCGCTATAGGTGTCGACAGTGACGGTGCCGACGACGAGTAGCGCCCCGCCGGGGCCGAATTCAGTGGTGTGGACGGTGAGGTCGCCGCGGGACAGCGGCAGCACGCCGGTGCGCGACGGACGTGTCCGGTCGCGGATATCCCAGAGGGTAAGGGTCGAGTTGTCGAGTTCGGCGAGTCGCGTTCCGCTCGGATCGACAGTGATCTTGTCGCCGCGAAGGGTGTCGAAGGTGTGGATCAGACGGGGAGACTCGGGGCGAGCGAGGTCCCACAGCTGGGTACCGGAATTGCCGAGGGTGACCGCGTCGGTGCTACCCGGGATGAATTCGAGGTGGTCGGTCCGCGTTCCGAGTGAGGTGGTGAGCCGGCGTGGCCGTGCGGGATCGCGCAGATCCCAGAAGGCGGTGTCGCCGGCGTAGTCGATCGACACCAGTAGTGCGTCGGCCGCGCGATGAGCCAGTGTGGAGACGCCGCGCTCGTGGGCGGGCACGCTGACGGCCAGGGGTGAGTCCTGGCTGTTCAACAGCTGGGTGCGCGTCGCGATGTCAGGCCGGATTCGATACGCGGCCAGCAGGAATTGCGCCGAGATCGACGGGTCGCTGCTTCTGGTCCGGTGGGCCGCGGCCACCAGTTCGGCGTAGTCGCGGTCCAGTGCCCGCTGATCGGCGAGCCTGCTGCGGTCGACGGCGATGACACCGGTGGCGAGCAGGGCGATCACGACTGCGACCGCCACGATCCGCCAGCGGCCGCCATTGCGTGCCGCTCGCCGCGAAGCTTGGAGGAAGGCGCGTACACGCGGACTGAGGGGGGCGCCGCCGGTGTGCTCGTTCGCGTTGTCGAGTCGGGTACCGCGATACAGCAGCGCCGAATCGTGTCTCGCCGACTCCCACTCGGTCGCATCGTGTTCGAGCCGCTGTCGGACCAGGTGCCCGACCCGGTCCGTATCGATCCAGCCGCGTAGCCGGGGCCACGCGGTCAGCACGATCTCATGGGAGAACTGCACCGAGCCCGCGTCGAGGGCGATCAGTCTGCTGGTCGCGAGGACTTCGAGCGCTTCCGCTGAGGCATCGGGATCGCCGCTGCGGCCGAGTAATTCGGCACGGTCTACCGTTCGCCGGGTGTCACGCCCGTCCTGTCCGACGGTGACGAGCGAGCCGAGCAACTCCTGAGCGGCGCTCTGCTGCCCCGGAGTGAGCTCGCTCCAGGCGAGTTCGGCGGTCTCGGCGACCGAGCCGGCGACACCGCCCGCTTTGCGGTAGCCGGCGACGGTGAGTTTGCGACCCTCGCGCTGCTGCCAGGTCGCGGCCATCACGTGTGAGAGCAGTGGCAGCGCCCCTGGGTCGTAGCCGTCGGCGCTGAGGCGCCCGCCGAGCCCGCGCAGTTCGGTGAGTACCAGCTCTTCCAGACCTGGCTCGAGGGTGAGCCCGGCGGCGGCCGCCGGGCCGGTGATCGCGTGCGAGACCTCGTCCATGGACATCGCGCCGAGCAGGTAGCTGTTGCGCTGCAGGCTGTTCCGCACTATCGGATAGTGCAGGCATTGTTCGTAGAAGTCGGCACGCAGTGCCAGGACGATCGTCACCGAATCGGGTAGGTCGGCGAGCGCGGACAGGAATGCCGAACGTTCGGATTCGTCCTGGCACAGGGTGAACAGTTCCTCGAACTGGTCGACGATCAGGACCCGTAGGCCGTCGGTCAGTGTCGCCGCGAGTCCGGCGGTCGGCGTCGCTCCCGGTGTCATGGTCGCGGCGGGTAGGTCGATCGTGGGTCGCAGACCCGCCGCCAGCAGCGAGGACTTGCCCGCCCCCGACGCGCCGATCAGGACGACGACGCCGGTGGTGGCGCGCACCAGGTCGACGAATTCGGTGGTGGCTTGCTCACGTCCGAAGAACAAGGTGTGCTCCTCGGGGAGATAGGCGCGCAGGCCGGGGTAGGGGCAGGCGTCGCCGTCGGTGGCGGCCGCTGTCCAGGTGACCGACTCCTGCCACAGGCGTCGCCATTCGTGCGGGTCGGCCAGGCCGCGCGGTAGGTCGCGTTGAGACTTCTCGGTCAGCTCGACGAGCGTGAGGACCACCGGCAGCAGCGATTCGAAGCGAGCGGGCACATTGCGCCCGGCCTTCCAGTCGCTGATCCGCTGCGGCGACGGCGTGCCGGCCTGGGTGCCGCGCATGCGACGCTCGGTGGCCGAGGCGACCCGGCGCAAGGTCGGATTGCCCGCCACGGCATAGAGTTCGGCGAACCGCTGCGCGAAAATCGCACGCGGCGAAGAACTCTGCGCGTCATTGATGGTCAATGAACCCCCCGTTCGATGAAAACGACCGAGGGTCATGCTATTCGGATCGACCGGGACCCGGCGACTCGCCGGGCCCCGTGCGGATCACAGGAACATGGTGTCGCCGAAGATCGAGTTCGTCGCCTTCACCTGTCCGGTGCCGGCGGTGACCGTCGCCCACGAGTAGACGTTGAGCGGTCCACCGCAGTTGCCCACCATCAGATGGAAGTCACGGTTCACCAGATAGGTGGTGCCCGAACCGAGCGACATCGATCCCACATCGATCTTCTTGATCTCGCCCGGCGCGAGCGACAGGCTCAGATCGACACCGGCCGAGATCGACGGGCCGATATCGGCGGACACATCCGGACCGGACGAGCCGAACCCGATGCCGGCTTCCGCGCCGACCGAGACGCCACCGTCGAGCCCGACCGACAGCGTCAGGTCCACCGCGCAGGCGACGAGATAGCCGGAGGTGACCTCACCGGTCGCGCCGAGCGGTGCGGTGACGTAGGCGGTGTTGTCGAGGAACACCTCGCGATTGGTCGGCATCGCGTTGAGCGGCGGGACCAGCCGGTAGGACTCCTCGGTATGGCCGAGGGTGAGTTCGAAGCCGGCGGGCCCGTGATAGGTCGTCTCGTGTGGTGCCATCGGTGTAGCCGATGCGATCGGTGTCATCCCGAGGGTGCTCAGTCCGATAGCGGCGGCACCCAGCACGGTGGTGATGATGTTCACTTGTTCCTCCCCTGAAGCGGCGGCCGCAGTTCCGGCCTGCCATCAACGTAGGAAGAGCCTGTGCGGCCGGGCTTTCGGCGCGACCGCGCATCGGCTTAAAAGACCTGCTGAGGACCCTGGGTTCAGGTTTCCGGTCCGGCGGTCCGGCACCGGCGTCGCGGTCCGGCACCGGATCGGACATATACCCAGGTAGAGCGTAATTTCTGTCCGGACCGGACAGCTCGCCGCGCAGGTCAGCGGCAGATCGCCGACATCGGGGACGAGATCAGGGACTTTCCTGATGTCGACACCCCGTCGCGCGTGCCAGTATCGAGAGCATGGATCCGTCTGTTTCCGCCCGCACTGCCGCCCAGGGGTCCGCGACCCCGTCCGGGCCCGGCGCCGCCGCCGGGAACAACGCCACCCACGGGCCTTCCGACGGCCCGGGCGCAGCAGCGAATCCGCGGTTCGGTTGGCACCGGCCGCGTGGTTTCGTAGAGCGCTCGTTCGGGGGTGAGCCGGTGGTCTATGGGCCGCCGCAGCACTACGCGCCGCCGCCGCAGTATCGGAGCGCGCCGGGTTACGCCCAGTATCCGCAGGGTTATGGCGTGCCGCGCGGCTATCGGCCCATGCTGCCCGTCCCCGGCCCCGAGCCGGTGGGTGCGCCGATGCCGGAGACCCCGCGCCTGGTCCGTCGCAGTGGTGGGCGGGTGGTGGGTGGAGTCGCGGGTGGTCTGGCCGACCATCTCGGTGTCGACGTGATCAAGGTGCGGCTGGCGTTCGTCTTGCTGTCCGCGCTGGTCGGCGCGGGACTGGTGGCGTACGGGCTGCTGTGGATCTTCACTCCCGGTGGCGCGGACGCGGCGAAACCGACCGGTGACGAGCGCAGGCAGGCGATCGGGCTCGCCCTGCTCGGGCTCGGACTCGCGGTGACGGTGGGGTGGTTGTTCCAGGGGACCGCGGCGAAGGTGATCGCGCCGATCGTGGTGGTGGCGGTCGGCGCCGCGCTGGTGTGGCGCGAATACGATGTCGCCGCGCCTGGGCCGCGGGCCCTGTTCGGGCTGCCCGCGCGACCCTCGGTGGTCACCTGGTCGCGCATCGTGGCCGGGGCGACGCTGATCGTGGTCGGGCTCGGTGTGGTGGTGCTGGCCAGGATCGATCTCAGTTCGCTCGGGTCGGCGCTGATCGCGGTGGCGGTCACCCTGGTCGGCGCGGGTCTGCTGACGGTGCCGCTGTGGCTGCGCATGGTCCGCGCGCTCAATGCCGAGCGCGGCGCCCGCATCCGCAACGAGGAACGCGAGGAGATCGCCTCGCACCTGCACGATTCGGTATTGCAGACGCTCGCGCTGATCCAGCGCCAGGCCGAGGATCCGCAGGAGGTGCTTCGCCTGGCCCGCAGTCAGGAGCGTGAACTGCGCAAGTGGCTCTTCGACGACACCGCACCCGCCCAGTCGAGCCTGGCCACCGCGCTGCGCACCATCGCGGGCGAGGTGGAGGACCAGCACGGTGTGAAGGTCACCCCGGTCACCGTCGGCGATGTGGCGATGGACCCCGGCGACACCGGCGCGGGCCTGCCCAAGGAGCATTTCACCGCCCTGCTCGGCGCCACCCGTGAGGCGCTGGTCAACGCCGCCAAGCACGCCGAGGTCCCCGAGATCGACCTGTTCGCCGAGACCGAACCTCACCAGGTGAGCATCTTCGTGCGCGACCGTGGCGCCGGTTTCGACGTGTCGGCGGTGCCTGCCGATCGGCGCGGGGTGGCCAAGTCGATCTGTGCCAGAATCGAGCGCCGTGGCGGTACCGCCGTGATCGACTCGACCCTCGGGCGTGGCACGGAGGTGCGTATCGTCATGCCGCGCACCGACTCCGGGACCTCCGAGCCGGACGAGGTCGCGAGCGACGACGCGCCGACCACCGCAGGCCCGGATGGCCACGCGCCGACGCGGGATCATCCGGCCGATCACTGAGCGCGATCGCACCGACCCGGGCCGATCTCGGCGCCCGGACGCCGCGGTGTGGTACCGATGACAGCAGGTCGATCGAGCGGTTCGAATGAGGAGTCTGGTAGTGAGTGTGCGGGTGTTCCTGGTCGACGATCACGCGGTTTTCCGGTCGGGGGTGCGGGCCGAGCTGAGCCGGGAGACCGACATGGAGGTCGTCGGTGAGGCCGGGGCGGTGGCCGAGGCGATCGCCGGGATCGATGCCACGAAGCCGGACGTGGTGCTGCTCGACGTCCACATGCCCGACGGTGGTGGAGTGGCGGTGCTGAGCGGGATCGCCACGGGGCCGGTGTGTTTGGCGTTGAGTGTGTCCGACGCGGCCGAGGATGTGATCGCGGTGATCCGGGCGGGGGCGCGCGGGTACGTCACCAAGACGATTTCCGGTGCCGAGCTGGCCGACGGTATCCGCCGGGTCGCGGGTGGGGACGCGGTGTTCAGTCCGCGGTTGGCCGGGTTCGTGCTCGATTCGTTCACCGGGCGCTCGCCGGTCCCCGAGCCGCCGCTCGATCCCGAATTGGATTCGCTCACCCCGCGCGAGCTGGAGGTGCTGCGCTTGCTGGCGCGTGGATACACCTATCGGGAGATCGCCGAATCCTTGTTCATCTCGGTGAAGACCGTGGAGACGCACGCGTCGAATGTGCTTCGTAAGACGCAACAGTCGAACCGGAACGCGCTGACTCGATGGGCGCATCGACGCCGCATCGAGTGAAGCTCGGCTCTACATCACGGCGATGATGATCGCGATCAGGATGATCAGGCCGATCAGCACGCCCGCGCCGATGGCGAGGGGGGCGCCGTTGGGGAGGTTGTCGACGAAGCTGCCGGTGCGCTGCTGGGGTGCGGCGGCGGTGGCGCCCACCGGCGCGCGGTGCGGGCGCGGGAGGGGGGAGGAATTGTGGCTACGCAGGCCGCTGGCGGAGTTACGGGTGGACCAGGCCGGGATGGTGCCGTCCTCGGTGCGCAGCGGCACACCGAGGATGTAGGCGCCGGTGCCGGGTCCGAAGGCGGCGGTGAGGATTTCGTCGCGGGCCTCGGCCATGGTGGGGCGGCGCTGCGGCGCGGGCTCGAGCATGTGCAGCAGCGGCTGGGTGAGGATGCCGCTGCGGGTGGGCGGGATGATCCGGCCCATCGCGGCCGCGGCGACGACGTCGTGCTCGTCGGAGTCGAAACCGAACGGCGGCTGGCCTTCGAGTGCGGTGTAGAGGGTGGCGCCGAGGGAGAACACGTCGCTGGCCTCGGTGGGCCGGGCGCCGCGCGCGACCTCGGGCGGCAGGTAGGCGGGGGTGCCGGTGATCACACCGTCGGGTTCGTCACCCTGGGTGTCGCCGGCGCCGCGCGAGATGCCGAAGTCGCTGAGTTTGGCCAGGCCCACACTGTTGCCGCGGTCGGCGACGAGGATGTTGCCCGGCTTGATATCGCGGTGCACGATGCCCGCGGCGTGCGCGGCGGCCAGCGCGTCGGCGACCTGCGCGCCGATCTGGGCGACCTCGACCGCGGGCAGCGTGTCGACCAGCGCGAGCGCCTTGGCCACGCTGCGCGAGGGTAAGTACTCCATGACGAGCCACGGCTCGCCCGCCTCGATCACCACGTCGTGCACGGCCACGGCGTGGATGTGCGACAGCTTGGCGGCCACTCGGCCCTCGTGCACGATGCTGCTGCGGATTCGCTCGGCCTCGGCCGCGCTCAGTCCCGCGGTGGACAGCACCTGCTTGATCGCGACTTCCCGGTTCAGCAACCGATCGGTCGCGAGCCAGACCGCACCCATGCCACCCCCGCCCAGCTTGGACTGCAGGCGGTAGCGACCCGCGACCAGGTAGTCGGGGCCGATATGGGGACGAGCACGTTCGGTCACGGGTGCGAGGGTAGCCGAATATGGCGCTGACTGGCCGGGATCTCCGGGGTGCTGCGCGGTGGACACGGGGTGGGGGTGGGTGTCACGCTGGTCGCTATCGAACGTATATTCGAATACGATCGATAGCTGAAACGGTGCTGCCGTTTCGGCGCAGGGCGGTTTTCCGCTCGCGGGTCCATCGTGGAAGTAGGTGGTGTTGATGGGTTCGGAAGCGTTGTCGCCCGATGCGGGCATGATCGACGAGCTGCGCAGGCGGATGGCCGCGGTCCCGGGCCGTGGTGAGTCCGCGACCGGGCATATGCCACGTGAGCAGCCACTACGCCGAGATCTGCTGCCTGTTCCGCCCCCACTCGCCGATCTGTTGCCCGATGGTGGGCTGCCGAAAGGCGCGGTCGTCGCCTACACCGGCGCACACTCCCTGCTGACGGGAATGCTCGCCGCCGTTACCGGGAGCGGCGGCCACGCCGCGGTCGTCGGCCTGCCCCGGCTCGGTTTGCTGGCCGCTGCCGAGATGGGTGCCGAGCTGTCCCGGTTGGCGGTGATCACCGACCCCGGCCCCGACCCCGCCGAAGTGGCCGCGGTCCTGCTCGATGGCCTCGACCTGGTAGTCCTCGGCCTCGGCGGCCTCGCTGTTCCTCCGTCGCGTTGCCGCGTCCTCGCCGCCCGCGCCCGCAATCGCGGTGCCACCCTGGTGGTCGCGGGCGAATGGGCCAACCCGACTCTGCGCCTGGACTCCCGCGTCACCGGGTACCGCGGCCTCGGCCCCGGTCGCGGCCGCTTGCGCTCGGTCTGCCTCGACGTGCGCGTGAGCGCCAAGGCCGGCCAGACCCGCCACGGCCGTATGGACCTGTGCGCCCAGGTCGGCCGCACCGAATGGCTGCCCCGCGAAACCGTCAGCGGTGCACCGGAAGTCACCGCGCTGCACGAGGCCGTCTCATGACCGCCGGGCCGTTGTCAGGTTCCGGCCGATGGGCATGAGGAGACCCACCGACTGTCCGGCGGCCGCCCGGACGATCGCCGCGGGTCTCCCGTTCGTTCCCGAGTCGCTCTCGGCACACCGTTGCGGTTACCGATCGCCCACCGCATTCGTGGTGGGTGGCTCGTTCGGACGTGGCGTGGCGTGTGGATCGGTGGCGTCGTCGTGACGCGCGTTGAGCGGGTGCTCGCGGTGTGGTGCCTGGACTGGCCCGCGGTGGCGGCGGCCGCGGTGGAGGGGGTGTCGGCGGAGCGACCGATCGCGGTGTTGCGGGGAAGTTCGGTGGTGGCGTGTTCGGCGATCGCGCGGGCCGAGGGTGTGCGGCGGGGGATGCGACGGCGGGATGCGCAGGGATGTTGCCCGGAACTTGTTGTCGTGCAGGATGATCCGGATCGAGATGCGCGATTGTTCGAGCCGGTGGTCGGCGCTGTCGACGAGACGGTGCCGGGCGTCGAGGTGTTGCGGCCCGGGCTCATCGTGCTCGGGGCACGCGGTGCCGCACGGTATTTCGGCTCCGAGGAGGCCGCGGTGGTGCGGTTGATCGACGCGGTCGCCGTGGCGGGAGCCGAGGCGCAGATCGGGATCGCCGATGCCATGTCGACAGCGGTGATCGCGGCACGGCGCGGGGCGATCGTGGCGCCGGGGGAGGGCGCGGAGTACCTCGCTGGGCTCCCGGTCGCGGAGCTGGCGGTGGAGCCGAGCCTGGCCGCACCACAGCGCGCGGAGCTGGTCGACCTGCTGCGCCGCTTGGGTTTGCGCCGCATCGGCGACTTCGCGCGCCTTTCTCCCGCCGAAGTGGCCTCCCGATTCGGCGCCGACGCCGTGCTCGCCCATCGCACCGCCCGCGCCCTGCCGGAACGTCCACCGTCGGCGCGCCGCCCCGCTCCGGAACTGACCGTCGAGTTGGCCTGCGACCCGCCCATCGACCGGGTCGACGCGGCCGCCTTCGCGGGCAGGCAGCTGTCCACCCGGCTGCACGTGGTGCTGTCGGCGGCAGGGGTGGCGTGCACCCGGCTCGCCGTGACCGCGCGCACCGAGACGGGTGAGGAGCTCACCAGGATCTGGCGCTGTGCTCGCCCACTCACCCCCGCCGACACCGCCGACCGCGTCCGCTGGCAACTCGACGGCTGGCTCACCCACCGCGCCCGCCCCACCGGCCCGATCGTCGCGCTCACCCTGGAACCGGTCGAGGTGGTCGCCGCCGGTGCGCTGCAACTCGGTCTGTGGGGTGGTGAGGGCGAGGAGACCGAGCGCGCCCGCCGCGCCCTGGTCCGCGTGCAGGGGCTGCTCGGTGGCGAAGCGGTCCGCATCGGCGTGCTCAGCGGCGGGCGCGGGCCCGCCGAACGCATCACCATGATCGCCCTCGGTGACGAGCTGACCCCCGCCGCCGACCCCACCCAGCCCTGGCCGGGTCGTCTCCCCGAACCCGCTCCCACGCTGCTCCTGCTGCACCGCCCGGTCGTGCACCTGACCGCCGCCGACGGCGCCCCCGTCCTGGTCACCGATCGCGGCCTGTTCACCGCCGTCCCCACCCGTCTGCGCTGGGGCAGCAAGCAGTGGGCGCTGCTGGGCTGGGCGGGCCCCTGGCCGATCACCGAACGCTGGTGGTCCACGGCCGAGCCCACCTCCCTGGCCGTGCGCGTCCAAGTCCAGCTCGATGCCGACCCCACCGAGATCCGCGCCGTCCTGCTCGTCTACGACGCGATGCACTGGCACGCCGAGGGCGTCTACGAGTAGCCCACCGCCCCGGTTCTAGAGTGAAACGACGCTTGTCCGGGACGGTCCCGGAAGGCTCGGTCGTGGGAGGAGCGCTGTGAACCCGTTCGAGGGCATGCTGTGTACGGCGGCCGCTGCCGATCTTCCGCTGCTCGGTACCGCGGGACATTTCACCGGATGGCTGTGTATCGAGCATCCCGGTGCGTGGGGCGGTGATGTGATCGGTGACGAAGTGCTCGGTCCGGAGATCACCGCCGAACTCGCGGCGCGTACGTCGGCGGCGCAGGTCCGGCCGACGCTGATCCGCCGCCCCGGCCGCAACGAGTTCACCGGTACCCGCACTGTGTTGCTGGTCAGTTCGCGCCCGGAGGGCTCCTGGTGTGAGCGGTTCGAGATCACCGACTTGCGCCAGCTCTTCGACATCGACCTGCATCTCGTCGACGGTCCGGCGCCGGGAATCGGTGTGCGCGTGGACGATCCGGTGGTCCTGGTCTGCGCGCACGGCAAACGCGACCAGTGCTGCGCCCTGCTGGGCCGCCCGATCGCCGCCGCCCTCGCCGCCGACTACCCGGGCCGGGTCTGGGAGGCCTCGCACACCGGTGGTCACCGCTTCGCCCCCGCGGTCGTCCTGCTTCCCTCCGGCCTCACCTACGGCCGCGTCGACGCCATTGCCGCCAAGGCGATGCTCGCGGCGGCCGACGTCGACGAGGTCTCCCTGACCGGTCTCCGCGGCCGCAGCTGCTACCCCCCGATCTCCCAGCTCGCCGAAGTGGCCGTGCGCGAGCAGGTCCCGGCCGATGCCACCGCTCTCACCGTCCAGCCCGGCCCGGCCCCCACGCACGACCCGACCGTGGCGGGCGCCGCCATCGTCACTCACCGCGACGGCCGCCGCTGGCGCGTCACCGCCCGCACCGTCGCCGCCGCCCCGCGCCAAGCCAGCTGCGGTGCCGCCCTCAAACCGGCCACCTACTTGGAACCCGCTGCGATAGAACAACTTCCCGCGCTGTCTCGCGCGCAGTCCGAACCTCCCACGGATCGCTGACTCATCGACTGCGGACGACTCGGCTTCTGGGCAAGCTTCACAGTGGACTACTGGAACTACGGCGCGGTGGCCCTCCCGCACGTCGTCCGACGGGCTTAACGTCGACTCCATGATCGACATCCGGGAAATCGGCGAGGACGAAACCGAGCTGGCGGGCCCGGCTCTACTGGAGCTTCGCCCACGGTGGGAGACGGCATCGCGCCTGATCGAGTTCATCGATAACGAACTCCGCCCCGCGGGCTACCGTCTCATCGGGGTCTTCGAAACGGGTTCCCCCGCGGCACTATCGGTGGCAGGGTTCCGCGAATCCCACTCCACCGCCTGGGGCCACCACCTCTACATCGACGATGTCTCCACCCTTCCCGTGGCGCGCGGTCGAGGCCATGCCGACAGCCTGCTCGACTGGCTCACCGCCGAAGCTCGGCGTCTGCGGTGCACGGGGGTCCACCTGGACTCCGGCGTCGGTCCTACCCGAGCCGCCGCCCATCGTCTCTATATGCGCCGTCATCTGTCCATCACCGCCCACCACTTCACCCTCGACCTGCAGTGAATCGTGGCGGACCCGGCGGCACTGAATCCATGTGGGTGCGAGACGAACCGAGTGACTACGCGGGGGTCACCAGTGTGTGCCGGGTACCCAGCGGGCCGCGCGGCGCAGGGCGGTGCCGGTGGCTTTTCGGGCGGCGGAAGGGGTTTTCGGATCTGCCCGGGGGGCCGGTGCGGGGGCCGGGGTGTCTTCGGCCGATTCGCCCTTGGCCGCAGGGGAATCCGGCAGTGCGCGGTAGTAGCGGTGCAGGATGCGGTCGCGAAGTTTGGGGGTGATGATGCCGCCGTATTCGGCGAGGGTGCCGAGGGGAACATCGATGCGTTTGGGACGTTCGGTGAGGGCGCGCACGATCGTGCCCGCGGCCCACTCGGGGGATTCGGACGGCCCCTGGTCGCCGCTGGGGGCGATCATCGGAGTGCGCACCAACGGCATGTGGATGGTGGTGAACGTGACTCCGTCGGCGAGGGTTTCGACCGAGGCGACCTCGGTGAACTTGTCCAGGGCCGCTTTGCTGGCGAGGTAGGCGGCGAAGCGAGGGGTGGCCACCTGCACGCCGGCGCTGGAGATGTTGACGATGTGGCCGAAGCCGCGTTCGCGCATCTGTGGCAGCAGCGCGAGGGTCATCCGCAGCGCGCCGAAGTAGTTGACCGCCATGGTGCGTTCGAAGTCGTGCAGGCGATCGGTGGAGCGGTGGATGGCGCGGCGGATGGACCGGCCCGCGTTGTTGACCAGCATGTCGACGTGGCCGTGCTGGTCGAGGATCGCTTTGACGGCCGAGTCCACGGATTCGGAGTCGGTGACATCGCACGGGTAGCCGTAGGCATGCCCGCCCGCGTCGACGATCTCGGCGACCACCGCGGCCAGTTCGTCGGCGCGGCGCGCGAGCAGGAACACCACACCGCCCTTGTCGGCGACCGAGAGTGCGGCGGCCCGTCCGATCCCGGACGACGCACCGGTGATCACGACATGCCTGCCGGTGAGATCGCGCCGCTTGCGGCCCCGTTCACCTGGAGAAACCTGAGACATCACTGCTCCTTTGCAGCTCGTTGCCTCGAACTTACTCCAAAGTAAGTTCGAGGGCCAGGGTCGCCGGAAAACTCGAAAATATGTTCGAGTGGCTCTCGCTAATGTTCGAACATATGTGCGATACTGATGCACATGGCGGACGATCGGATGGCGGACATCTATGCCGCGGTGCGGCTCGGCGGTGGCGACCCTGATGCGGCGCGCGCGGCGCTGACCAGGCTGTGGAGTGAGATAGGGGAAGGCGGCGACCCGTTGCATCGCTGCGTGGTGGCGCATCACCTGGCGGATGTGCAGGAGTTGCCGGAGGGTGCCTTGTTGTGGGACCAGCGGGCGCTGGCCGCGGTGTTCGGGCCGGGCATCCCGCTCGATGAGGGGCTGCGCGGGTTCCTGCCCTCGCTGTATCTGAACCTGGCCGACAGTCATCGCCGCGTCGGTGACTTCGAGATGGCGCGGATGCAATTGGCCATCGCGCGCGGGCACCTGGATGTGCTCGCCAACGATGCCTACGGCGCGGTGATCCGCACCGGTCTGAGCCATGTGGAGGCGGCGCTGGAATCGCGGTCGATGGAGCGCTTGCCCGCGAATTGAGTAGTCCGCCAAGGGGAAAGGGTGCGTGATGCGGGGGTCGTGAGAGGAGCGGGTGCATGGGCTGGAGCAACGGTCCGCCGACCTGGTCGGAGCTGGAGCGGGTGCTCTCGGGCAAGCCGAGCGGCAGGCCTACGCAAGACTTGCACCCGGGCGACGGCGGCGACAGTCCGGCCTGGTCACGTAAACGCGGCGAGTACCACGCCGCCGAGCTCGACCGGCCGACCGGCCCGACGGTGCCCTACGCGGAGCTGCACACCCACTCCGCCTACAGCTTCCTCGACGGGGCGAGTCAGCCGGAGGAGCTGGTGGAGGAGGCGGTGCGGCTCGGTCTGGAAGCGCTCGCGCTCACCGACCACAACGGGTTCTACGGGACCGTCCGGTTCGCCGAGGCGGCCAGGGAATGGGGTATGCCAACGGTTTTCGGTGCCGAACTGTCACTGGGAACCGATGCGGAGGCGGCGCCGGGCCGAGGGGATGCGGTCCGGCGCCGTTCTGTCCCTCGGGGCGGGGTGCGTTTCATGCCGGGGCGAACGCAGGCGCGCGAAGCAGATACTGATGGGCCGAGTGGGGACACGGCTGACGGCGGTTCGGCCGAGCCGCGAAACGGGCACGCGAACGCGCCGGACTCAGTGCCGCGCACTGGATCTCCTGACCCTGACGGTCCGCATCTGCTGGTCCTCGCCAGGGGCCAGGAGGGTTATCGGCGGCTGTCGCGAGAGATGGCGGCGGCGCATATGGCCGCGGGGGAGAAGGGTGTTCTGCGATACGACCTGGACGCCCTCACCGCGGCGGCGGGCGGGCACTGGCATATCCTCACCGGCTGCCGGAAAGGTCACCTGCGCACCGCGCTCGAACACGATCTGCGCGGTGGCGATATCCGGCTGCCGAAAGCCGAAGCGGCCCTGCGGGATCTGCTCGAACGATTCGGCGCAGATCGGGTGAGTGTGGAGCTCACCCATCACGGCATCGCCACCGATGACGAGCGCAACGCGCTGCTGATCGCGCTGGCCGACCGGCTCGATGTTCCCGTACTCGCCACCACCGGTGCGCATTTCGCCTCTCCGGCGCAGCGTCGCCGGGCGATGGCGCTGGCCGCGATCCGCGCCAGGAGCAGTCTCGACGAGATGGCGGGCTGGCTCGCGCCCACCGGCGGCGCGCACCTGCGATCGGGTGCGGAGATGGCGCACCTGTTCGCCGACTACCCGCACGCGGTGGCGAACGCGGCGGTGCTGGCCCGCGAATGCGCGTTCGACCTGGGGTTGATCGCCCCGAAGCTGCCCCCGTTCGACGTGCCCGCCGACCATGACGAGAATTCGTGGCTGCGCGAGCTCGCCCTGCGTGGTGCCGCCGAGCGCTACGGGCCGCCGGCGCGGAACCCGCAGGCATACCGGCAGCTCGAGCACGAGCTCATGGTGATCGAGAAGATGGAGTTCCCCGGCTATTTCCTGGTGGTGCACGACATCGTCGAGTTCTGCAAGAACAGCGACATCCTGTGTCAGGGCAGAGGCTCGGCCGCCAACTCCGCGGTCTGCTACGCCATCGGCATCACCAATGTCGACCCCGTCGCCAACCAGCTGTTGTTCGAGCGGTTCCTCTCGCCCGAGCGCGACGGACCGCCCGATATCGATGTCGACATCGAATCCGACCGCCGCGAGGAGGCCATCCAGCACGTCTACGCCAAGTACGGTCGCGACTACGCCGCCCAGGTGGCGAATGTGATCACCTATCGCGGCAAGTCCTCGGTGCGTGATGCCGCACGCGCACTGGGCTTTTCACCGGGGCAGCAGGATGCGTGGAGTAAACAGGTGAGCCGCTGGTCCGGGGTGGCCGCCGAGACGGGCACCGATATCCCGGACGCCGTGCTCGAGCTCGCGGGCGAACTCGACGGTCTGCCACGGCATCTGGGGATCCACTCCGGCGGCATGGTGATCTGCGATCGGCCGATCGCCGACGTATGTCCGGTGGAGTGGGCGCGGATGGCCGGGCGCAGTGTGTTGCAGTGGGACAAAGACGACTGCGCCGCGGTCGGTTTGGTGAAATTCGACCTGCTCGGCCTCGGCATGCTCTCGGCGCTGCACTACATGATAGACCTGGTGCGCGAGCACAAAGGCGAGCAGGTCGAACTGCACGCGCTCGATCTCACCGAAGCCGGTGTCTACGAGATGCTCTCGCGCGCCGACTCGATCGGGGTGTTCCAGGTGGAGTCGCGCGCGCAGATGGCGACATTGCCCCGGCTGAAGCCGCGTACCTTCTACGACCTGGTGGTGGAGGTGGCGCTGATCCGGCCGGGGCCCATCCAGGGTGGTTCGGTGCACCCCTACATCCGCAGGCGCAACGGCAAGGAAGCGCCGGTCTGCGATCATCCCGCGCTGGAGAACTCGCTCGCCCGCACCCTCGGCATTCCGTTGTTCCAGGAACAGCTGATGCAGATGGCCATCGACGTGGCCGGTTTCAGTCCCGCCGAAGCCGACCAGTTGCGCCGCGCCATGGGTTCCAAACGCTCGCCGGAGAAGATGGAACAGTTGAAGGACCGCCTCTACCAGGGCATGCGGGACCTGCACGGCATCACCGGCGCTCTCGCCGACCGCATCTACGAGAAGCTCTACGCCTTCGCCAATTTCGGTTTCCCCGAGAGTCATTCGCAGAGTTTCGCCTCGATCGTGTTCTATTCGTCGTGGTTCAAGCTGCACCATCCGGCGGCGTTCTGTGCCGGGCTGTTGCGTGCGCAGCCGATGGGTTTCTACTCGCCGCAGTCGCTGGTCGCCGACGCCCGCAGGCACGGGGTGCGCGTGCACGGCCCCGACATCAACGCCAGCCGTGCCGAGCCCACCCTCGAGAACGCGGGCACCGAGATCCGGCTCGGCCTGTCGGGTGTGCGGCACATCGGCACCGACCTCGCCGAGCGCATCGTCGCCGTCCGTGCCGAACACGGCCCCTTCGCCTCGATGCTCGACCTCACCGGTCGCGTGGAACTCACTGTCGCCCAGTCGGAATCGCTCGCCACGGCGGGAGCGCTGGACGTTCTGGTCGATACCGAACCGCGCGCTGCCGGCGCTGCGACGCACGAACCGTTCACCGGCGACAGCCGGAGTTGGGCGGCAACACCTGCCGCGCGAGCTTTGGACGCGGATCATCGAGTGCTCGAACAAGGTTACGGCCCGCCGGATTCAGCTGTGCCAAAGGATTCGCGTGGCAGCAGCGTGCGCAGGGCGGCATTGTGGGCGGCGGGCGCGGCGGCTGTGGAACGTCCGGATCGCCTCCCCGGCACCGGTCCAGCCACTGTCGCCCCGGCGCTGCCCGGCATGAGCGCGCTCGAACTCGCCGCCGCCGATGTCTGGGCCACCGGCATCTCGCCGGGCTCCTATCCCACCGAATTCCTTCGCGCCCATTTGAACTCACTCGGGGTGGTGCCCGCGTGCGATCTGTTGCTCGTCGAGGACGGCGCCCGCATCCTGGTGGCGGGCGCCGTCACCCACCGCCAGCGCCCCGCCACCGCCGCGGGCGTCACCTTCCTCAACCTCGAAGACGAGACCGGCATGGTCAACGTCGTCTGCTCGGTCGGCCTGTGGACCCGCTACCGCCGCCTCGCCCAGAACGCCACCGCCCTGCTCATCCGCGGCCGCATCCAGAACGCCGAGGGCGCGGCCAGTGTCGTCGCCGACCACCTCGAACACCTGGACCTGACCATCGTCGCCCGCTCCCGCGACTTCCGCTGAGATTTTGGAGCGCTGGCGCGCTCGAGCGGGGCCCTGGAGGCCCCGATCTTCCCTCCCTCCGGGTACTCCTTCGTCGCACCCTCCGGTCAGTCCAGATCGGGGCGGGCCCCTTTGGGTAGAGACATACAGGAGTTACCCAGCCAAGGGTGTGCACGCATGGGGTGATGTGTCCGCCTAGTTGAACGCCAGCCGGGGTCCGCTGACGCACTACGCTGCGAACATGCGCAAGCTTGCCGTGGTGATGATCGCGTTGCTCGGACTCGTGTTCCTGGTGGGGTGCGGCGACGACGACAGCGAGGACCGTGCCGGTAAGGCGTCCTCGCCCACTGTCATGGGCGGGCCCGCTCCCGCGGTGACGCCCGGTTTCCGGGAGGGCGCCCCGCAGCAGGACAGCCCGGCGCCGACGGATCAGTCGAACCGGAAAGAGGTGATCACCGGGTCGGTGGATGTCACCTCGGGGGACCCGATCGCCGCCGCCGCGACCGTCACCGAGCAGGTCCGCGCCGTCGACGGCCGGATCGACAGCCGCACCGAACAGCCCGGCACCGACAAGCGTGCCGCTCGGGCCGTGCTCAGTGTGCGGGTGCCCGCCGACAAGACCGACGCCTTCATCACCGGGCTCGGTGGGGTGGGCTCGGTGACCCGGGTGAGCACCAACCGCGACGATGTCACCATGCAGTGGCAGGACCTCGACGCCCGCATCCGCGCCCTGCAAGCCTCCGTCGACCGGCTCAAAGCGCTGATCACGAGCGCCACCAACACCGCCGACCTGATCGCCGCGGAGGAGGCACTGTCGAGCAGGCAGGGCGAACTCGACAGCCTCACCGCGCAGAAACGCAGCCTCGACGATCAGGTCGCGCTGTCGACGCTCACCATCACCCTCACCGCCGACGACAAGAACGCACCCGGCGACCCGGACAACTTCTGGGACGGCATCGTCTCGGGCTGGCACTCGCTGATCGACTGGTTGCAGGACGCGATCGTCTTCGTCGGCAAGGCCGTACCGTGGCTGGGCTTCCTCGCGGTGATCGGCGGATTGCTGTATGCCGCACTGCGATTGCTGCGCAGGCGCCGTCGCACCGCAGCGTACGTGTCCACCGCTCCCGCACCCGCACCGGCAGCCACCGCTCCCGCGCCTACCGCACCGGCAGCCACCGCTCCCGCGCCCACCGCACCGGCAGCCACCGCATCCGAGGCCACCGCATCCGAGGTCGGCGCATCAGGCGGGCCCGAATCGGCAGCATCCGGGAAGGAGACCCCCGGTGCCCACAGTGCGGGCGACGATCAAACCGAACAGCCGTAAAGGCCCACTCGTCGAAACCGCCGAAGACGGCACTCTCACCCTCTACGTCCGCGCCCCGGCGGTCGAGGGCAAGGCCAACAAGGCCGCGATCGAACTACTCGCCGATCATTTCGGCGTAGCCAAGTCCGCCGTTCGGCTGACCGCCGGCGCCACCTCACGGTTCAAGCGATTCGACATCGACTGAGTCAGACCGCGCCCGGAAAGCCCAGCTGCCGCCAGGCTTCGTACACCGACACCGCCGCCGCGTTCGACAGATTCATCGACCGCCGCCCCGGCAGCATCGGAATGCGCACCTGTTCGGTGATCTGCGGATCGGCCAGTACTTCCACGGGCAGACCGGTGGGCTCGGTGCCGAACAGCAGCGCGTCGTTGTCGCGATAGGCGATATCGGTGAAACGTGTGGTGGCCTGGGTGGTGAAGGCGAACACGCGGCCGGGCCGGATCGCCGCGAACGCCGTCGCCAGGTCGGGATGCACGGTCACCACCGCGAGGTCGTGGTAGTCCAGTCCGGCCCGGCGCAGCTTGGACTCCGAGAGGTCGAAGCCGAGCGGTTCGATCAGGTGTAGCGCGCAGCCGGTCCCCGCGGCCAACCGGATCGCATTGCCGGTATTGGGCGGAATCACGGGCTCGTGAAAGATCAGGTGCAGCACAGCGGACCACTCTGTCATGCGCCACCCCGTCCGCGCGCAGGCGGTATCTGGAACAATCGGGCTCGTGAACGAGGCGGAGACGACCGGCAAGCACCGGGTCGCGCGGTTGAGCGCGGGGGAGCAGTACCTGCGCAGTCATCTGCCGATGACCGTGGTGACCGCGCTGATCGTGATCGCGGTCGGCTTCGTCGCGTGGGACCGGTGGCGTCGCGGCGCGCTGATCTTCGGCAGCGCCGCCCTGGTGGCCGCCGCGTTCCGGCTGTGCCTGCCGACCGTGCAGGTGGGATTGCTCGCCGTGCGCAGCCGCCCGTTCGACGTGGCGGCGCTGACCGCGCTCGGCAGCGCCATCGTTTTCCTGGCCGCCACGATCAACACCCTCGGCGTCAGCTGAGACAGAACCGGGGGGGGGGGGGGGGGCGGGCGGGGGGGGGTGGGGGGGGTGGGGGGGTGTGGTGGGGGGATCCGGCGTTGCCGGTGCCGGGGCGGGGGGAGTTGGGGGCCGCGGTGAAGGG
>NZ_JBHTUD010000037.1:0-27374 GCF_042794235.1 Nocardia sp. NPDC056541 | reverse complement strand
CGCGCCGGGGCCGTAGCGCAGCGGAGGCGTCGGGGCGTGGCGCCGTGCGGCGCTGCGTCGGCGGCGCGTCAGCGCCGCCCTTGACTCTATATAGCGAATTTCAGCAACCACTCCGTGAAGTGACAAGCCTGCCCGCTCAGAAGTGCAGGACTGCAACCGTCTTGTCATCGTGACGCTTCGCGCGTGGGAAGGCTTGCCCATCTGGATCGGTCTCGGCTTCCCAGGTGTGGATGTCGTGGAGAAGTGCATCGAGCTGTGGCGTGGACATCTGGGCGACCTCAGACCAGCTCAGGCCAAGTGGAGGAATGAGGTCCGCGACGCCGTCGGTAGCGACAACGATCCAAGAGAGCTCATCGCGAGGGATTCGGACGGACAATGCGTGCTCGGCCGCATGGGGGTCGGCCTCGGCGATCCAGTAGCCACCTGGCCGGTTACGTTGCGCCCGTTCGGCAATCTGGAGGTCCTCGAGGATCTTCCGGTGTCGACCGCTGTAGCCCCACCCGTATTTCAGGAATCGCCGGTACAGGTCAGCCTCGGGCAGGTTGAGCTGTGCAAGACGGTCGTCTGTGTAGGTCGCAACCTCTCCGCCTCGCTGTCCGATCACGAGTGACGAGTCTCCGAGAATCAACGCATTGACCGCGTCGGGCTCGACTCGAACAAGAGCGACGGTGCTCGAGGGCGCAAGCCCAGGTTCGATTCCGAGTGTTTCGGCTGTCCTCGCGATGGACTGAGCGAGTATGTCGACCAGCGAAAGCGCATCGCCGATCGATAGGGCGAGTTCCGCGGCGAGATGGTCGACATACTCCCCTGCTGATGGCATGGCGGGGTCGTGCGCGGTGGCACCGTCGAGAACGATGACAGCGTTGTCGGCGACGACCAACCGATCGTCACCGGAAGCAGCTGCCCGTTGTGCGGACTCGACTGTGAAGCTCATCGTGGGGCCGAGTATGGACCGGCCAACAGCCGACTACCCGTGACGGTACGGTCCTGATCGAACTCGCACTCGATGATGCAATCGGTCAGGTTCGCAGCTGGGTCGTAGGCCGTCCGCAGGTTTGTGCTCAACCAGTGCGCGACGCCTTCGGAGCCGACGGCGGTTATGCCTGCAATGTGCACGATGACGCGGTTGTCGACTGTCCGGCGGGAGAGGTAGCCGATGTCCTTGCGGGTGCCATCCGTGAGGTATGGCGAAAAGTGTCGATCGTCCTGGCGGTAGTCGACGATCGACCATCCCGCCTCGCTGCGGTCGAACGCGAGAATCGGATCGTCCGCCAGTAGATGTCGAGCCACCGGGGCAGACTTCGGACCACACACGATGATGCAGTCACCTGGCGGGGCATTCTCGGTATCGGGCGAGATGTCGAACTGTGTTGTGGTCAAGGATAATTCGCCCAGGGTGTGCTGGAGATAGGTTCGCGTCGCTTCGTCGTTTGTGTCAACGTAGGTACGCTCTCGGCCCTCCTCAACACCAAGTCGGCGGGGAACCCCGATCGCAACAGGACCAACTCCGAAGAATGCTCGTTCAGGCGGTGGTGCCGACGTGCGGATCTGACTGATTCGCCCCTTTGTCAGGCCAAGCCGGTCGCCGATCTCTGAGAAGCTGAGCCCGAGGTCACGGTTTGCCTGCTCGATGGCGACCTTGCGGAGTCGAGCCAACTCCGTTTGCCGCTGCTGATAGATAGCGATGAGTTCGCCCGCTCGTAGCCCGCGCCGGATCGGGTCCGGGTCATCGCGGATTGCGTCGAACTCGTCATCGATAGCCACGACACAGAGTTTAGAACCCCTTGACGACAGAGCGCACGTGCGTCTAGTCTCGGTTTACCCCCCATAAACCACGGCGAACGTCCTCGTACCGAGTGGGTTTAGGGGGGATAAACCATCCTCTTTGTATAGGAGACATGACATGGCACTCAAGGACATGTGGCTGACCACCGACTTCCACACCGCCTTCCCGATGGGCGTGATGCTGCTCGGCAAGGTGGAGGCAGTGACCGAGTTCAACGCCGATCGCAACGCACCCAAGCGTCACCAGCTCGACTTCGACCGTGAGGGCAACGGCACCGGTAAGCGCCTGTGGAAGGCCACGATCACCGACCCGACCGGGTCCAACGCGCGACAGACCACCTTCGACATCGTGTTCGTCGCCGATCAGATGCCGACGCCCTCGGCCGATGAGGTCGCGCCCGGTTTCCGGCCGATCGTGTTGGAAGGGTTGATGCTCAAGCCCAAGATCGTCGGTAACGGTGAGTTCAAGTCGATCGGCTGGAACGTGCGCGCGACGGGCATCGCCGGGGACAACTCCGGTGCCAAGGTCAATAACCGCGCCGCCGACAAGGCTGCGTGATCGCCATGTCGTTCATGAGCATCCACACCGGGTACAACAAGGGCTTCGCGCTCACCTATCTCGCTCCGAGAGAAACCGAGTACGGCGTCAAGAGCAGCGGATGCGTACGGATCGAGCTCGAATCCGAGATGGGCATTTACGCGCTGGCTCTCGATATCGAGGACGCTCGACTGTTGGCCGAGCAGCTTCCCGCGCTGGTCATGGCCCACGATGCCGCTGAGCATGTCCTCAAGGAGCAGGCTGCCGCGATCGCTGAAGCGGCTTAGCGATGGACACGGCGGATCAGCAGTCCTCGGGTATGCGGTGGGCTCGCTGGTCCGCCGTCCTCGTTCTGATCGGTATCGGTGCTGCCGCGTTCGTGTTGTCGTTCGCGGCGTTGCAAGACCTCGCGATCATGGGCGGCACCCCACGCGGTTTGGCGTGGTTGTTCCCGGTGATCGTGGACGGCACCATCGTCCAAGCCACCATGGCCGTGATCGCCCTGCCACCGAAATCGGCTGAGCACAAATGGTTCTCCTGGATTCTGGTCGGCGGGGCCGCGGTATCGGTTACGAGCAACTCGGTTCACGCCTACCTGACCGGCCATAGCTGGGGCGGTGCCCTGTTGGCCGCGATTCCTCCGCTGGCCCTGCTGATCGACACTCACGGGCTGGTCCTGCTTCGACGTGCGGCACAACGCGATTCGGTGCCCGCCGTCGTGGTCGAGACGGCACCCACCTACACCGCTGACACAGACGCGCCGAACCTGGTGCCGATGGTCGCGGCCTCGACTCCCGCCCCGGCTTCTACGCCGGTGCACACCTTCCACTCTCCTCCGCGCCCGGTTGCTCCGTTGCTGCCTGTCGCGGTCCCGATCCCTACAGGGGGCAACTGAAATGTCTGACAACTCGTTCACACCGGATCGCTCGTATCTGTCCACTACTGGCGCGACCTACGGACGTCCGCTCGATGTGAGGTATGTCGATTTCGTTGGCATGGTCATGGTCGAGATCGGTGACGTCAGGCTGTATCTGACGCCGGGCGATGCCGCTGTGGTCGCGGAGAAGATCCCGGCCGCGCTCGACCTTTACGCCGCGACGTTGAAGACGGTGGCGTGATGGTCACGACCATTGTCGCCCTGTCGACGGTCCTTGCCGCTGGTGTGCTGCTGTGGTGGCGTCACCTCGACAACCCTGCCCGTGTCCGTGTCGCTGAGGTCGACCCCTTCCCCGGTGTGCCGGCCGATTTGCGTCCTGCGGCAGCGATCCTGACCAGCACGAAGCATCTCGAAATGATGTGGGCTGCGCTGGGGTTGGGCTCGGCGGGTAACTGGCCGACCATCGTCGGTGGTGTCGACCTGATCCCGGCCGGTGCGGTGTTCGATATCCAGATCGTGGGCGGTCAGAAGCTGTCGGACTGGACTAACGACGACATGGCCGACGCTCTCGCGCAGTACCTCGGTGTCGCAAAGGTCCGTGTGCGCCAATCGGGTCCGGGGTTCGTGCGGGTGGAACTGCGCACGTTCGACACCCTCGCCGAACCGGTGATCTCGGTCCAGGAAGCGACCGGGGTGGACCTGGAAGCTGTCGACACCGGTGTCCGTGAAGACGGTCGGCTGTGGCTGCTGCGGGTGCTGTATGCCCACATCCTGCTCGCCGGTGCGACCGGTTCGGGCAAAGGCTCGGTGCTGTGGTCGATCATCCGCGGCATCGGTCCCGCGATCAAAGCCGGGTATGTGGATGTGTGGATGGCAGACCCGAAGGGCGGCATGGAATTCGGGCGCGGCGAAAAGCTGTGGGTGAGGTTCCAGTGGACCGCTGACGGCATCCTGGCGATGCTCACCGAAGCCGTCCAGGTGATGGAGAATCGTGCCTCGACACTGCGCTCGGCCGGTATCCGCAAGCACGTCCCGACCACCGATGCCCCGCTGATCCTGATCATCATCGACGAAGCTGCCGCCCTGTCGGCCTACGCCACTCGTGACCAGCGACTTGAATTCGAACGGCTCCTGGGCCTGCTGCTCTCGCAGGGTCGTGCGGTCGGTCTCTCGGTCATCGCGGCGTTGCAGGACCCGTCCAAGGAGACGATGCCGTTCCGGCAGTTGTTCCCGGTCCGGATCGGGCTGCGCCTGGACGAACCGACACAGACCTCGATGGTCCACGGGCAGGGCTCCAAGGACCGCGGTGCGTTGTGCCACGAGATCCCCGACACCACACCCGGTGTCGGCTACGTCGGCGAAGACGGCACGACTGAGTTCGTGCGGGTCCGCGCGTACTGGATCGATGACGACCGGGCCGACGCGATAGTCGATGCCTACGCCCCGACTCCCCCGGTCACCTCGGCCGGTGCTGACGACGATTTCGACCCGTCCACGTTCGACCCGGACTTCATCCCCGGTGAGGACGACGAGCAGGGGTGGGCGGCATGAAGCGCGGCCTGGTCACCGAATCCCATGTCGTCATCTACTGCGACTGCTGCGGGGACGTGTTCAACCCCTCGTCCGGTCGCCCGATCTGCTTCATGACGACCAACGAAGCGGTCGAGTTCCTCACCGCCGATACCGCTGCCGGGTGGGACTACGACGGCGACACCGTCCGCTGCGACGACTGTGCCGCCGCTGAACACTGCCGGGTCCACGGGCACGAGCTCGTCCTCGACGGCACCTGGGCAGAGCTGGTCACCGGCCCCTACGTCTGCTCGATGTGCGGGCTCCTCGAATCCGACATTCCTGAACTGGAGAACTGACCATGGCGCGCAAGAACGACACTCGCACCGACAACGGTCTGGCCGACGTCATCGACTTCCGATCCCGTAGCCAGTGCCGCTCGGAAACCCGCGGCCTCGACCCTCTGGCTGTCGCGGTGCTAACCGAGACCGGTACTGCCCCGATATGGAACGGCTACGACGATTTCGCCGGTTCGGATGACGCCGCATGAACACCACCACCACGACCACGACCACGCATGACCCGGCGGCCGAAGTCCTTGACGCCGTACTCACCGGGGTCGGTCGACTACTGCTGTCGGTGTTCACCCTGGCGTGGTGGGCGCTGCTGTTCCCGATGGTCTCAGTTCCCGCCGGCCTTTCTGTCGCTGCGGGTTGGTTCTTCGGCTGGCCGTTCGGGATCGGGGTGGTCGGTGTGGCTGTCGTGGGGATGGTTCTGTGGCGAGTGTTGAGCCCGCAGACCTTCGAGCGCTGGTTCACCAGCCGTGTCCGGTCCCGATACCTGGGCTGGTTCCGCTACCGGCGTCGCTGGGCCACCATGACCACCGCCTGTGGCCTGTCCACTCGTGGCGGCGATCGAATGTTCGTCCCGCGGCTTGTCTCCGTCGAGATCGGCGAATCCCTCGACACGCTCCGTGCCCGGATGTTGCCCGGTCACTGCCCCGACACCTGGACCCACCGCGCCGACCACTTCGCCCACGGCTTCGGTGCCCAGAGGGCCAAAGTCGCCCTCGTCGGCCCTGGCCTGGTCGAGATCACGTTCCGTCGTACCGACTCCTTGGCTGACCCGGTGGTGGTGCCGTTCGAATCGGTGGCCGGATTCAAGACCATTCCGTCCACCCGCAAAGCCGCATGACCGCATGACCGCATGACCGCACCCAACACCACGACCGAGGGAGGCCGCACCATGTCTGACAACACCACCGGAACGGCCTCTCTCGGCCATCCACATCGCTCCACAGCCCCCGCCGCAGCAGTGAAGCCGGACCGGGAAACCGCTGCCGATCGGCGAGCAATGCCCGACGTCACCGACATCGCCGCGGCCGCCGCCGAGAAGGAAGGTGTGTGCGCTCGTGTTGTCCCGATGCGGGCTTTCGACCCGATCTCCGCTCGTACCACCTATGTCGGCGCTCCATGCAAGTCCACAGTCGCTTCGACCTGCCCGGCCTGCGCCAAAGCGAACAAGTACCTGCGACAGACCCAGCTGCGCGAAGGCTGGTGCGCTGAACACGAACCCGTGCACGCCGAACCGGTGGTCACCGAAGCACAGACACAGGTGTTGGCCGCTCGCGCTGAACAGTTCGCCGCCTACCACGAAGCCCGCCGCGCTGGTGAACACGAACTCGCCGAGTCGATTCGGGCTCTGGTAGCCGACCTCGACACCGAACTCCGCGAACTCGGCGTCCGTGGCCGTCTCCCGGCCCTCGATGAGAAGCCGCGTCGCAGAGCCAAGTCCACCCGGCGCCGTGATGATCTTCCGGACCTTCCGCGTAATAAGGTCGCGAAGGTCACCGTGGGCACTGCCTACGCCAACGGCAAGTACCGGCCCTCGACGTTCTTCACGCTGACCCTCGGGTCGTATGGGCGTATCAACCAGGTCCGAGACCCCGAGACCGGCACGATGGTTTCGGAGGGCTCCCCGGTTGATCCGGACAGCTACGACTACGCCCGCGCTGCTCGCGACATCATGCACACCAAAGCGCTTTTCGACCGCTGGATGCAGAATCTTCGGCGCGCGGTCGGCTGGAACGTGCAGTACTTCGGGAGCGTGGAAGCCCAGAAGCGGGCAACCCCGCACCTGCACTTGGCCATTCGTGGCTCGATCCCGACGAAGCTGCTCTACCAGGTCACCGCGGCTACCTTCCGCAACATCTGGTGGCCCCATTTCGACCGCGAGGTCTACACCGGCGACAACATGCCCGTCTGGGACCATTCCGCCGGCACTTTCGTAGACCCCAAAACCCATCGCCCGCTGACCTACTGGGATGACGCACTGGACGTCATGGACGAGGTCGACGAACTCGACCCCGCGCACACACTCAAGTTCGGTGGGCAGTCCAAGGCGGTGCAGATCCTCGCGGGCACACCGGAAATGGATCGCAAAGTCGGCTACATCACCAAGTACCTGACCAAGTCGATCAGCGAGACCCTCGAAACCGACAGCGCCCGCACCGAACGCCACTACGACCGCCTCCACGCCGAGCTGCAAAAGACTCCATGCTCGAAGACGTGCGGGGTGTGGTTGCGCTACGGCATCGTCCCCAAGGGCGCCACCGAGAAGACCCAGCCGGGCCGCTGCCGGGGCAAGAACCATCGCCGTGACCTGCTCGCCGTTCCCGGCCGTCGGTGCGTCACCTCCAACGACTGGACCGGCAAAACCCTCCCTGACCACAAGGCCGAACGGCTCGACTTCGTGCGCGCCGAACTCGCCGCGATCGGCATCATCCCGCCGGATACCTCGCACCTGCGGATCACTCCGGTAGGCCCTGGCGACAAAGACGCGCCCCCGCGGTCGCATCTGGTCTTGGCGCTGGTCACTACCCGGATCAACCAACGTGCGCAGTACACCATGGCTCGCCTCGCCAGAGACGAAGGACCACCAGGCGGTCCGCATGAAACCACTGTGCCACCAGAGATTTCGTTCGCTCAGCAGTCCGCAGCATAGGGAGGAACCCGTCATGTCCAAGCTTCTCAACGAGGCCGAGGTGCGCAAGCTGATCCCGATCGGGCACAGCAAGTACTACGAGCTGATCGGCACCGGTGCTCTGCGCTCAGTCAAGATCGGCCGTCGTCGGCTCGTCTCTGAGCAGGCAGTCGCCGACTACATCGCAGAACTCGACCGGGCTGCCTGATGCCACGCCAGCGGATGGCTCCCGGCGAGTGGGGCAAGATCACCGTCAAACAGACCGGCCCCGGCCAGTTCACCGCTCACACTTACGTGCGCGATGAGGACGGCGAGCGTCGGCAGGTGGAACGCAGCGGTGCCAGCGAGGAGGCCGCACGGCGTAATTTGCTGCGGCACTTGAAGACACGGACCTCCCCGGTCGCGGAGGCCGTGGTAACCGATCGCACTACGCTGGCCGAGTTGTTCCCGATCTGGCTTGCGACCAAGACCAAGCTCAAGCCGCAGTCGCGCGAGCTATACGAGCAGTCATGGAACCGGCACGGGCGCAAGCAACTTGGCGCTCTGCGTGTCCGGGAGCTGCCCACCAGTCGGGCCGAGAGGCACCTTGGCAAGCTCGCTGCCCGCTCGGAATCGAATGCCAAGACATTCCGGGTGGTGCTGATCGGCATGTTCGCTCTGGCGGTGCGCTACGACGTTCTGACGGTGAACCCGATCCGGGAGACCAGCCGGACGGGCGGCAAACAGTCTGGTGCCCGTGCCCTCACCCCTGACGAGTTCGCGAGGGTCCGGGAAGCGGTCCATGCCTACCGTGACCGTGAGAAGAGTTTCGGGCCTCGACCCGGCCGGAACCTTCCCGAGTTCGTTGACGTGCTGGTCTCGACTGGCTGGCGACCGAATGAGGTGCTGTCGCTGCGGTGGCGCGAGGTCAACTTGAAGGCCGACCCGCCAACGGTCACGACTACCGGGACCATGATCGACCACGGCAAGGTGAAGGGGCAGGCGCTCCACCGCCAGGACACCCGAAAAGGGGATGCACCGGACCACACGGTGATCCTGCCCAAGCTCGCTGTAGCAGCCCTGAAATCGCTGTACTCAAAGGATGCCGATCCCGACGGCCCAGTGTTCGCCAACCGCAATGGCGAGTGGATGAGCTTGGCGAACATGCGCCGGTCTCTGCGGGCCGCGTTGCCCAAGGATTTGAAGTGGGTCACCCCGCGCAGCTTCCGCCCGACCGTGGCGACGGTGGTCCGTGACGACCTCGGCCCGGCTCAAGCACAAGCCCAGTTGTCGCATGCCAAGCTCGATACAACCGAGCGGCACTACCTCGAACGGCGGACAGTCGGACCGGACGCGAGAAAGGCCCTCGACCAGTTCGCGCAGGGAAAGTAGTGGATCGTTTGTAGGGGGAAAGTAGCGGATCTGGCAAGATCTCCCCGAAACGTAGAACCGCCCCTCACCAGTAAGTCCTGGTGAGGGGCGGTTCTTTGTGCGCCCGAAGGGATTCGAACCCCTAACCTCTTGATCCGTAGTCAAGTGCTCTATCCGTTGAGCTACGGGCGCATGGTGGTGCATCTTCAGTTGTTACCCAGCAAGCTGGGTGTGGCGGAGGCGAGAGGATTTGAACCTCCGGTCCCCGTGAAGGGACAACTCATTAGCAGTGAGTCCCATTCGGCCGCTCTGGCACGCCTCCTGGAGCCTTCTCTTTCGAGGGCACCGGTCCTTGTCGAACCGCCGGGAATGAAGATTACACGAGCAGTGGTAGTAGTCCAAAACGCCTGGTCAATCAGCGTAAGTTGCTGTCGAACCAGTCGTAGATACGAGTCTGGGAGTCGATGCGAATGGCGGTGGCCGCCTCGTCTTCGGGATCGGATCGGTCGACACGGTGACTCAGGCCCGGATAAGTGATTGTGAGACTGGCCACATCCGCCTTCGCGGTGGCCTCGCGGAGGCGGTCGACCGCCTCGGGTGGGGTGGCCGGGTCGTCCGCGCCGAAGATCCCGAGCCAAGGGGCCTGGAGGTCGGCGGCGATGTCGATCAGGGCCGCGTTCTGGTCGGGAAGCGGTTCGGAGATGCCGGGGGCGGCCACGCTCACCGCGGCGCCGATCGGGCGGGTGGCGGCGACGAGGAAGGCCGCGGTGCCCGCGCTGTCGAAGCCTAGAACGCCGATCGTGTCAGGGAAGACTCCGCGGCCGGTGAGCCAGTCGAAACCGGCGTCGAAGTCGTCGAAGAGTTCGTCACCGAACACCTCGTGTCGCTGCGCGTCGGCGATGCGGTCGAACAGATGCGGCGCGACGACGATCCAGCCCTCGAACGACAGCGCCCGCATCAGATCGAGTAGCTGGGGGGAGAATTCCCGGGATTCGTGCAGGACAACGATGCCACCGCGGGCCACCCGTTCGGGCTCCACCACGGTGATCGGCACGGCAGTGCGCCGCGCGACGGCGGCCGTGTCGGCATCCACCGGCCGCAGGGGGGCGACGTCGTCGTAAGTGCCCGGCATAAACCCAGCGTAGGCGGCAGAACTGCACTTGGGTAGGTCTGGACGGCCGTGCCGCATGTCGCGGCGGCCGATCATCGTAGGGTGGAGGCGTGACCGCGCACATCCGCCCCGACCTCGCCACCATCCCGGCCTACGTTCCCGGCCGTAACCACCCGGATGCGGTGAAGCTCGCGTCCAACGAGACGACCTTCGGTCCGTTGCCGAGCGCGGCCAAGGCGATCGCGGAGTCCGCCGAGCTGGCCAACCGCTATCCGGACAATCAGGTCAGCGAGCTGCGGGCGGCGCTCGCCGAGTTCCTCGAGGTCACCGTGGCGAATGTCGCGGTCGGCTGCGGCAGCGTGGCGCTGTGCCAGGAACTCGTGCAGATCACCTGCGACGCCCCCGCCGACGAGGTGGTGTTCGCGTGGCGTTCGTTCGAGGCGTACCCGATCGTCACGCAGGTGGGCAACGCGACCGCGGTGCGGGTACCGCTGACCGAGGATCACCTGCACGATCTGGACGCGATGGCCGACGCGGTCACCGAGCGCACCAAGCTGATCTTCGTGTGCAACCCGAACAACCCCAGCGGCACCGCGCACGGGCGCGCCGAGCTGGAGCGGTTCCTCGACCGGGTGCCCGCGCACGTTCTCGTCGTGCTCGACGAGGCCTACTACGAGTACCTGCGGCTGACGCCCGAGACCCGCCCCGACGGCGTCGAGATCGGCCGTACCCGGCCGAATGTGGTTGTGCTGCGCACATTCTCGAAGGCCTACGGTCTGGCCGGGCTGCGCGTCGGCTACGCGGTGGGCGATCCCGAGGTGATCGCAGCGCTGCTGAAGGTCCACATTCCGTTCAGCGTGAACCGGATCGCGCAGGCGGCCGCGATCGCCTCGTTGCAGGCGCGTGGCGAACTGCTCGATCGCACCGATGTGCTGGTGGCGCAACGGCATCAGCTGCGCGAGGCGCTACTGGCCGCGGGCTACGAGGTGCCGCCGAGCGAGGCCAATTTCGTCTGGTTGCCGTTGCGCGAGCGCAGTATCGAGTTCGCCGAGGCGAGTGCCCTTGCGGGCGTACTGGTTCGGCCGTTCGCCGGTGACGGTGTGCGGGTGACGGTCGGCGATCCGCACGAGAACGAACAGTTCCTCAGCTTCGCCACCGCACCCGAAACGGCGGCCCGATTCCGTTAGTCCGGCGCACGGTCAGCAACCCTTGACGCGGGTTGCCGTGGGATTACCCCGAATTCGAGCACACCGCCAGCACACCGGTCGTAGGCTTGCCGAAGCTGATTTCGGGTCGACCGATCACCCGGTCGGCGCGCCACCGGTCGAGTGAATGTGTTCTCGGCGGGCAATCTTCCCGCGTCGGAGGGTGCACCCGCACGGCCCCGCACCCTGCTGCCCGACCGGAGATATACCGTGAATCAAGGCTCTCGCCCTGCCGTCTGCGAAAAATCAACCCCCACAGTGACTTTGGCGTCCGATGTCGATGTCGCCGTGCCGCCGCCGATCGAGCTGGATCGTCGCCTGCGCGACTGCGACGAGTTCTTCCGCTACCCCGAACTCGGGCACCTGCCCACCCAGCGTCGCCTCGGCGCGCTCGCCGAATTGCGCGATACCGGGACGTATACCCAGACCGCCGAGGAGATCTTGATCGGCGCGAAACTGGCGTGGCGCAACCACGCTCGCTGTGTCGGCCGCAAACATTGGCGATCACTGAAGCTACTCGACGCCCGCCGAGTTACTTCCGCACGGGAACTTTCCGAGGTGTGCTGGCAACATCTGCGCCTGGCCACCAACGGCGGCGCGATTCAGTCGATGATCACGGTCGGCCCGGCGGCCGAACCCGGCGGCGGCGAGTACCGGATCGAGAGCTCGCAGCTGATCCGCTATGCCGGCTACCGCAACGGCGACGGCACCGTCACCGGTGATCCGGCCAATATCGCGGCCACCGAACAGGCGCTGGAGCTGGGCTGGCGCGGGGCGCGCACGCCGTTCGACGTGCTGCCGGTGCTGATCACCACGCCCACCGAGGACGTGCAGTATTTCGACGTTCCGCGCGAATTGGTCCGCGAGGTCGACCTGATCCACCCCGACTACCCGTGGTTCGCCGCACTCGGCCTGAAATGGCACGCGCTGCCCGCCGTTTCGAACATGGATCTGGAGGTGGGCGGTGTTTGCTACCCCTTCGCTCCCTTCAACGGCTGGTACGTCGGCACCGAGATCGGCGCGCGCAACCTCAGCGACACCGATCGCTACAACATGCTGCCGCTGATCGCCGACATGATGGGTCTCGACACCTCGTCGGTGCGGACGCTGTGGCGGGACAAGGCGCTGATCGAGCTCAATCATGCTGTGCTGCACAGCTTTCGCACATCCGGCGTGCACATGGTCGACCACCACACCGTGGCCAAGCAGTTCTGCGATCACGTCCAGCGCGAGGAAGCCGCCGGGCGCGCGTGCCCGACCGACTGGAGTTGGGTCAATCCGCCCATCTCGTCCGGGCTGACGCCCACCTTCCACCGCTACTACGACGCGCCCGACCTGGACGTTCGACCGAATTTCGTCCGCCGAGACTGAGCGACGGCAGGCTGTTTGACTCGTGACCGACCGGGTATTTGCTGTGACGTAGCCGAATCCGGTCGTGCCGGACGCTACGCCCGATTGATCATCCAACAACCCCCAGCGGAGCCGGCGAACGAGCCCAACATGTCCGCGACCGGCCTCCGTACCAGGTAGGAGGGATCATCATGAGCAAATCGACCCTGGAATCGCTGATCGGCACCACCGCCTACGACGAACGCGGCGACAAGATCGGCAAGGTCAAGCAGATCTACCTCGACAACCAGTCCGGAGCGCCCACCTGGGTTGCCGTCTCGACCGGCTTCTTCAGCCACGACTCGCTGGTTCCGCTGGCCGGCGCCGAACATCTGCCCGACGACGACTCGCTCCGACTGCACGTGAACAAGGAGCTGGTGAAATCGGCGCCATACCACGACGGGTCCCGGATCAGCGCACAATCGGAACAGGAACTGTTCGAGCACTACCACGTCGATCCACGGGCTTCGGGCTGGAATGCCGAAGGGCGCCCGCGGATTCGACCCGAAGACGACCTGCCGATGACCCATGGCAACCCGCCGCGGACCGTGACCGGCCAGTCCGACACCGCTCGCTACGGTGACGACTCGATGGTGCGCTCGGAAGAGCAGTTGCGCATCGACACCGAGAGCGAAGAGGTCGGCACCGCACGGTTGCACAAGTCGGTGGTCACCGAGGAGCAGACGTTCAAGGTGCCCGTGACGCACGAGGAAGTGCACGTCGAACGCGAGCCGATCACCGACCGCACGGGGCGCACGACCATCGGCGAGGAGGACCGCGAGGTCACCCTGCACGCCGACCAGGTGCACGTCGAGAAGGAAGCCGTCCCGGTGGAGCGTGTACGGCTGGCGGTCGACGAGATCGACGACGAGAAAACGGTCTCCGAAACGGTCCGCAAGGAACGCGTGGAAGCCGAAGGGATCGACGACCGCCGCCGTCAGGAACCCTGACTCCGCGCGTCGACATCCCGCTCGGCCGAACCGGCCACCCACCCGGTGGGTGGCCGGTTCTCGACGGGTTACGCGCGGTCGACGGCGAGCGTAGGGTTCTCGATACGGGCCGAATCGCCCTGGTCCGGCTCGTTTCGACGAGCGAGGGAGCCCCCGATGAGCACCGCATCCAGTTCGGGATTCGATGCCGACGCACTGCGCCGCGGAATCGAAAGCCGTGATGCCGCAACACTGCTGACGCTCTACAGCGACGATGCCGAGATCCGCATGGTCGACCACCGCGACCAACCGAGTCACCCCCGGGTGATGCACGGTCGCTCGGCGATCAGCGCGATGTTCGACGACGTGTGCTCCAGGGAGATGACCCACTCCCTCGACAGCGTCTTGATCGACGGCGACCACATCGCCTTCGTGGAATCGTGCCGATATCCGGACGGCACGCGCGTCCTCGCCCACTCGATGGCGAACCTGCGCGACGGTCGCATAATCGATCAGACGTCGATCCAGGCGTGGGACGAGGAGTAGTCAGCGGAAATCGGCGACATGGTCGGCTGCCCATCGGCGATAGTCGCGGGCCGGTGACCCGGTGACGTCGTGCACGGTGGAGGTCACCGAGCCCGGTGTGCCGACGAGTCCGGCGAGTCCGTTCAGCACCACGCGCGCGATGTCGGGCGGGAGCCAATCCATGTGCGCCACTGCGTCTTCGGGGCTGATTTCCTCCCAGACCAACGTGCGGCCGAGTGCGGCGCCGATCGCTTCGACCTGGTCGATTCGGCTCAGCGCGGCCGGGCCGGTCAGGTGGTACTTCGCCCCGGCGTGGCCGTCGGTGGTCAGTGCGCGCACGGCGACCGCGGCGATATCCGCCTCGTGCAGCAGGGGCATCGTGGCGGCGCCGTACGCGCCGCGCACGACGTCGCCCGCGCGAATCTGAGGTGCCCATTCGACAGTGTTGGTAGCGAAACCACCGGGCCGCAGGAAGGTCCATTCCAGTGACGACTCGGTGATCGGCTGCTCGATGAGGGCGTGTGCCCGGCCGATCGGGTGGTCCTGCTCATCCAGTTCGTCGCGGACCGAGGCGGAGGAGAGCAGGACGATGCGGCGCGCGTGTGCGGCGATGCGGGCAACGACCCGCTCCGCGATCTCCGCCGACAACATCGGCCAGGTCAGGTAGACCGCGTCGATGCCGTCAAGGGCACTGTCCAAGGTCTCCGGGACTGTCAGGTCGCCCTGCACCACCTCGATACCCGAAGGCAGCGACGCCGCGCGCGGGTCGCGCGCCGATGCCCGCACCCGCGTTCCGCCCGCGGCGAGCTGCGCCGCCACCTGACCGCCGACATGACCGGTCGCCCCGATCACCAGAACCCTGCTGATATCCGCCATGGGCCAACCGTAGGAAGGGGACTTTCCATTGGAAAGGGCATACCGATAGGTAAGCTCATGGCATGGCGGTAGGAGTCCCGGACAGCGACCGGCCCACACTCGGTCAACGTGACGTATTCGACAAAGAGTGTCCGGCCCACGCCATCCTCGGCAAAGTCACCAGTCGCTGGGGCGTCCTGATCCTGGCCGCGCTACTCGACGGCTCCATGCGCTACCACGTCCTGCGTGACCGAATCGGCAGCATCAGCGAGAAGATGCTGTCGCAGAACCTGCGCACCTTCACCGACTACGGCCTGGTCGAGCGCACCGTCGAACCCACTGTGCCCCCACAGGTTTCCTACGCCCTGACCCCGATCGGCCACGAGGCAGCCGAAAAGCTCCACGGCCTGCTGGAATGGGTGAGCACCCGAGCCGAGGAAATCGAAACCTTCCGAACGGGTGGACCCGTGCCAGGACCGAAGCTCCTCGACCGATCCTGACCTGCGGGCCTTTGGCGGAGACGGAGGGATTTGAACCCCCGATGGTGTTACCCATGCTCGCTTTCAAGGCGAGTGCATTCGGCCGCTCTGCCACGTCTCCCTGGGAAGGATGGTAGCCGACCTGATCCGGCCTTCCGCAAGTCCGGGCGGACCCGGGCCGGGTTGTCTCGCGCCGGCGAGAACTGTCGGCGACATCGGCGCGGGGTTCTGGCTAGCGGCGGGGCGTGGGGAGAGGATTGGTGTCATGTACGCGATTGAGCTGAACGGGTTCGGTGGGCCGGAGGTCATGGAGTGGACCGTGACGATCGATCCGGAGCCGGGGCCCGGTGAAGTGTTGGTGGAAGTTGTTGCGGCGGGAGTCAATCGGGCCGATGTGATGCAGCGGAAGGGGTTCTATCCGCCGCCCGCGGATGCGAGTTCGATCCTCGGGTTGGAGTGTTCGGGGACGATCACGCGGTTGGGGGCGGGGGTGACGGACTGGCAGGTCGGGGATCGGGTGTGCGCGTTGCTCGCCGGAGGTGGGTACGCCCAGTTCGTGGCGGTGCCCGCGACGCAGCTGTTGCCGATTCCGGAGGGGATGGACGCGGTCGCGGCCGCGGGGTTGCCGGAGGTGGCGGCGACCGTGTGGTCGAACCTGGTGATGACGGCGGGGCTGCGATCGGGGCAGCTGGTGTTGATCCACGGCGGCGGTGGCGGGATCGGGACGCACGCGATCCAGGTGGCGCGCGGGCTCGGAGCGCGGGTCGCGGTGACGGCCGGCTCGGACGCGAAGCTGACCAAGTGCGCCGAGCTGGGGGCGGAGATCTTGATCAACTACCGGACCGGCGACTTCGTCGCAGCGGTCGCGGATCAGGGCGGGGCCGACGTGATTCTCGACAACATGGGTGCGAAGTACCTGGAACGAAACGTGGAGGCGCTCGCACCCTATGGGCAGCTGGTGGTGATCGGAATGCAAGGGGGCGTCAGCGGAACGCTGAATATCGCCGCACTGCTGCGTAAGTGGGGCACCGTGGCGGCGACCAACGTGCGCGGCCGTCCACGATCGGGGCCGGGGAGCAAGGCCGAGATCATCGCGGCGGTCCGCGCACAACTGTGGCCGCAGGTGGCCGCAGGCGAGATCGTGCCGGTGATCTCCACCGAGCTGCCGATCACCGAAGCCGCCCGCGCGCACGAACTGCTCGACGACTCGCAGACCTTCGGCAAGGTGATCCTGCGGGTTCGCGACTAGCGCACGCTATTCGAGGGCGCTGAGGGCACGGCCGAGCTGGTCGATCTCGTAGCGGGTCGTATAGGGCGCGAGCCCGATCGTCACCGCACCGCCCTCATCGTTCACACCCAGCGCGTCGAGTAGTCGGCTGCCGCCGTGCACACCGCTGACCGTCCCGATCCTGGCATCGGCCAGCTTGGCCGCCACCTTCTCCGCCTGCATTCCGGCCATCGTGAAACTGACCGTCGGGATGCGGGTGGAGGCCCGGCCGATCACGGTGAGGTTGTCGACCTTCTCCAGCACCTGCATGAGGTGATCGAAGAGCTGGTCGTGATAGTCCTGCAGCGAGGTGATCGACATCTCGAGGCGTTCGCGGCGGGTGCCCGTGGCGCGCTCGTCGAGCCCGGCGAGGAAGTCGATCGACTCGGTGAGCCCGGCCAGCAGCGCGTACTGATGCCCGCCCACTTCGAGGCGTTCAGCACCCTTGGCATAGGGGTTGAGCGACATCGAGGGGATGCGATCGAGGAACGCCGGGTCGCGGAAAACCAGTGCGCCCACCTGCGGTCCGCCCCACGACGGCGCGCTCAGCGCGACGACGTCGGCATTGAGTTCGTCGATGTCGATCAGCGCGTACGGCGCCGCGCCGAACGCGTCGGCCACCAGCAGTCCGCCCACGTCGTGGACCCGATCGGCGGCCACCCGGACACCGGGCGCCGACCCGACGATCGGAGACGCGGCGGTGAGCGCCACCAAGCGCGCGGTCGGCCCGATCAGCTCCTCGAACTGCCACGACGGCATCTCGCAGGTCTCGATCTCCACCTCGGCCCAGCGCACGTGCGCGCCGTAGCGGTTGGCGATGCGCAGCCACGGGGCGACGTTGGCCTCGTCGTCCAAACGGGAGAGCACGATGCCGGTGCCGAGACCGAGGCGTGAGCTCAGCGATTCGGCCAGCCAGGCCAGCAGAACCGCACGATCGGGACCGAGGACGACGCCGGCCGGATCTCCACCGACCAGATCGGCGACAGCTTCCCGTGCGGCGTCGAGGATCGCGCCGCTGCGCGATGCCGCACCGTGGCGGCCGATGTGGGAAAACGAAGAGGTGCGGAAACCCGTTGAGACGGCACGAGATACCGAATCGGGAACCAGCATCCCCGCCTGCGGGTCCAGATGGATCCAGCCGTCGCCCAGGGACGGTATCAGGCCCCGAACCCTCGCGACGTCATAAGTCATGGTGGCCACTTTAAGGGCAGGGGGCCTCCCGGGGTAACCGCGTGGGGGTTTTAGCGCGAACCCGGCGCACACGCAATGATGGGGATATGACGCACTCGGAGGATGTCCCCGAATCCATCGTCGTGATCGGTCCCGACGGCCGTCCACTGACCGTGCCCGCCGACGCCGACAACGCGTCCGCGTTCACCGCTCAGGTCGTGCCGGACGACGAGAAGGCCGCGAGCGAGTCGGCGGAGTCGCTGACAGACATGGTCGAGCAGCCCGCCAAGGTGATGCGCATCGGCACGATGATCAAGCAGCTCCTCGAGGAGGTTCGCGCCGCACCGCTGGACGACGCCAGCCGCTCGCGCCTCAAGGAGATCCACAAGTCCTCGGTGCGTGAGCTCGAACAGGGCCTCGCCCCGGAACTGCGCGAGGAACTCGAACGCCTCACTCTCCCGTTCACCGACGACTCGGTGCCCTCGGACGCGGAACTGCGCATCGCTCAGGCTCAGCTCGTCGGCTGGCTGGAGGGCTTGTTCCACGGCATCCAGACCGCGCTGTTCGCCCAGCAGATGGCCGCCCGCGCTCAGCTGGAGCAGATGCGCCAGGGTGCGCTTCCGCCCGGAATGCACGCGGCGGACGCCAAGGCAGGCGGCCATGTGGGCGGCGGCCAGTACCTGTGAACCCCCCGAGTCTCTTGTTCGCGGCCCGCCTCGATCTGGACTGAGTGGCGGGTGCGACGAAGGAGTACCCGGAGGGAGGCGAGATCGAGGCCCCTCGGGGCCGCGACACCCGGCGCCAGCCGGAAAACAACACTGTAAGGTCGGGGACCGTGCCCGCCGCTGCCGCCCGTCCTGAATCGGTCTCCGATGAGGGTGACGTGCGTACCGAAGAGAGCCCCGTGCATTCTGACGACATTCCCGCCGACGCGGCGCTAGCCGAAGTCGCCGCTGCCGAGCACACCACCGATGCGCCGCTGCTGGTGAAGACGCCGATGGTGTCGGATTCGCAGACCTTCGGGCGTGCTTTCAAGGACATGCGCGACGGACTACACCAGCGCGAGCTGTGGTTGTCGCTGGGCTGGCAGGACATCAAGCAGCGCTACCGCCGGTCGGTGCTCGGTCCGTTCTGGATCACCATCGCGACCGGTTTGCAGGCGCTGGCGATGGGTCTGCTGTACTCGACGCTGCTGGACCAGCCGATCAGTGAGTACCTGCCGTATGTGACCGTCGGCCTGATCGTGTGGAACGTCATCCAAGCCTCGATTCTCGAGGGCTCCGATGTGTTCATCGCCAACGAGGGACTGATCAAACAGTTGCCCTCGGCGCTGAGTGTGCACGTGTATCGCCTGGTGTGGCGGCAGTTCCTGTTCTTCATCCACAACGCCGCGATCTACGCGCTGCTGGTGGTGGCGTTCTCGATCTGGCGTGATCTGGATCTGTCGTTCCTGCTGGTGTTCCCCGCGATCCTGCTGCTGTTCCTCAACGCCATGTGGGTGACGATCGTCTTCGGCATCTTCTCCACCCGCTACCGCGATATCGCCCCGATCCTGGGCTCGATGACGCTGATGCTGTTCGTGCTGACGCCGGTGATGTGGTCGACGAAGGCGCTGGAGAACTCGGTCGGCGGGGCGGGCGATCGCGCCAAGCTCCTCGAGATCATCCCCACCTATCACTACCTGGAGATCGTGCGCGCTCCCCTGCTCGGTGAGCCCTCGCAGTGGCATCACTGGGCGATCGTCGGTGCGATCACCGTCGTCGGCTGGGCTGTCGCGATCCTGGCGCTCAAGCAGTACCGTGCCCGCGTCCCGTACTGGGTTTAGGAGCAGTTCTCGATGAGCCGTGTGAGTATCGAAACCCATGAGGCGTGGGTCGAGTTCCCGATCTTCGACGCCAAGTCGCGGTCGCTGAAGAAGGCGTTCCTCGGCAAGGCGGGCGGCGCGATCGGGCGCAACAGCTCCGATGTGGTGGTGGTCGAGGCGCTGCGCGACATCAACCTCTCGCTCAAAGAAGGCGACCGGGTGGGCCTGGTCGGCCACAACGGCGCGGGCAAGTCGACGCTGCTGCGCCTGCTCTCGGGCATCTACGAACCCTCGCGCGGCAGTGCGCGCATCCGCGGCCGGGTAGCGCCGGTGTTCGACCTCGGGGTCGGCATGGACCCGGAGATCTCCGGCTACGAGAACATCATCATCCGCGGCCTGTTCCTCGGGCAGACGCGCAAGCAGATGATGGCCAAGATCGACGAGATCGCCGACTTCACCGAGCTCGGTGAGTACCTGTCGATGCCGCTGCGCACCTACTCCACCGGTATGCGGGTGCGGCTGGCGATGGGTGTGGTCACCTCGATCGACCCCGAGATCCTGCTGCTCGACGAGGGCATCGGCGCGGTCGACGCGGAGTTCATGAAGAAGGCCCGCACGCGGCTGCAGTCGCTGGTCGCGCGGTCGGGCATCCTGGTGTTCGCCAGCCACTCCAACGAATTCCTCGCACAGCTCTGCGATACCGCGATGTGGATCGACCACGGTCAGATCCGCGAACAGGGCGGGATCGAGGACGTTGTGCGAGCGTATGAAGGGCCCGAGGCGGGTAATCACGTGGCACAGGTGTTGCGTGATCTGGAAACCGAGGGCGCACTCGGCGCGGCGGGCGAGAAGAAGCTGGAGCAGAATCAGGTATGAGCGGTCAACGTGACGAGGCTGCCCCGGCTGCCGTGCCGGGTGGGTTCAGCATGACCGACCGTCTCGAGGCGACGCCGGCACCCGTCGAGCCCGCCGCCGTGCTGCCCGGCGACGCGCTGCCCGCGGTGGTGCTGCCCGACGACGCGGAACTGCCCCCCGGTGCCGAACCCGCCGACATCACGACCGAGACCGGCCCGACCGCGCGGATCATCGCGGTGGTCGTCACGCACAAGCGTCGCGAACTGCTCGCCGAGTCGTTGAAAGTGCTCGCCTCGCAGACGCGTCCGGTGGACCATCTGATCGTCGTCGACAACGCCAATGAGGACGCGGTGGCCGAGCTGGTCGCGCAGCAGCCGATCGAGGCGACCTACCTGGGTTCACGCCACAACCTCGGCGGCGCGGGCGGTTTCGCGCTCGGCATGCTGCACGCGCTCACCCAGGGCGCGGATTGGGTGTGGCTGGCCGATGACGACGGCCGCCCCGACGGGCCCGAAGTACTCGCGACCCTGATCGATTGCGCGCGCAGGCACAACCTGGTCGAGGTGTCGCCGGTGGTCTGCGACATCGACGAGCCGGACCGGCTCGCGTTCCCGCTGCGGCGCGGCGTGGTGTGGCGGCGGCTGCGTTCGGAGCTCGGCGACGAGGACTTCCTGCCCGGCATCGCGTCGCTGTTCAACGGCGCGCTGATCTCGGCGAAGGCCGTCGACCTGATCGGCGTGCCCGACCTGCGGCTGTTCGTGCGTGGCGACGAGGTGGAGGTGCATCGCCGCCTGGTCCGCTCCGGGCTGCCGTTCGGCACCTGCTTGCAGACCGCCTACCTGCATCCCAACGGCGCCGAGGAATTCAAGCCGATCCTGGGCGGGCGAATGCACACCCAGTACCCGGACGATCCGGTGAAGCGCTACTTCACCTACCGCAATCGCGGTTACCTGATGTCGCAGCCCGGTATGCGGAAGCTGTTGCCGCAGGAGTGGATCCGATTCTCCTGGTTCTTCCTGGTGACCCGCCGCGACCCGGCCGGCCTCAAGGAATGGTTCCGGCTGCGGTCGCTGGGCCGCAACGAGCACTTCGGTAAACCCGACTAGCCCCCGAAACTAGGGGGTAGTTCCCTCTGGCAACAATCTGCCGTTCGGTCATACGATGCGAACCGTGACCTTCGCAAAGAGTTTCGCATCCGCCGCGGCGACCGTGCTCGCCGGCGCCGCGCTCTGTCTCGCCGCCCCCGGCACCGCTCAGGCGGACGACCAGTGCCAGCTCGGCTGGTCCAATGTCGGCCCGCGCTCCTGCGTGATGAACGAAGTCAGGACCGCGCCGGTGGCCACCCTGGGCAACGGCGTCTGCGTCGGCCTCCTGAACGTGGCGGGTACCGCGTTCGACGGACCGCTCAATTCCCCGAGCGTGGCGCCCGGCGCCACCCACAGCATCGCCCTGCGCGTCTCGCAGGGCTTCTCCCCACTCGGCAACTGGGCGCCCACCGTGCTGGCATGCGATGTGAACGTTGTCGTCGACTGGAAGAACCTGGACAGCGGCGCCACCGGCTCGGTGACCCGCTTCATCCCGGCCACCAGCACCAGCACCTACCCGGTCCAGGACGTGATCGCGAACACCGGCCCCGGTCGAGTCCAGGTCACGGTCCGCACCGACAAGCCCAACATCCCCCAGTCGACCGAAGTATTCGTGCCGTAGCCCCGAACGCCTACCTGCGGGACCGCAGGCGTGCCGTCATCGGGCCGCGTAACAGCGCGAGTTCGCCCCTGTGACGACGGCGCGGGACCGCGCACGGAAAATGAGTTGCCGGGTGTCGGCGTGGTCGGGCACAGTGGTGTTCGAACGTTGGAGAGGAGGTGGATGTCCGTGAGTACACACGTGTGGATTGCCGTGGCCGGGCGGCGCGATTGTGCGCCTGCCCAGGTTGCTCCGGACATCACCTCTACTCGCTGAACCCGTCGTTCGGGTTCGGCACCCGACGAAGGATTCCTTACGATGGTCGACTACGACCTGCTCGTCCCTTACGGCTGGACCGAAGCCGTAGCTTCTGAATATCTGCCGCTGCTCGGCGATCTCGCACCCGCTCGCATCGTGCGGATGGACCGCAGCGAATGCGATGTGGTGACCCCGCACGGCCCGGCGCGAGCCGCCTGCCCGCGCGACATCACCGGACTGTGCACCGGCGACTGGGTCGGACTCGATGCCGAAGGCACTGTGCGGCAACTGCTCCCCCGGCGCTCGGCGATCATGCGATCGTCGGTGTCGGGGCGCTCGGTGGCCCAGGTGCTGGCCACCAATGTCGATACCGTGCTGATCTGCTCTGCCGCCGATGGTGACGTCGACCTGGGGCGGATCGAACGAATGCTCGCCCTCGCGTGGGAGAGCAATGCCCAGCCGGTCGTCGTGCTCACCAAAGCCGATGCGGCGGAATATCTTCCGCTCGACGAGGTGCGTGCGGTGGCGCCCGGCGCGACCGTGGTGGCGGTGAGTGCCGCCGCCGCGGTCGGTCTCGAGGTGCTCACCGCGGTGCTCAACGGCACCGTCGCCCTGATCGGGCCGTCCGGTGCGGGCAAGTCCACCCTCGCCAACGCACTGCTGGGCGCGGACGTGTTCGCCACCAACGCGGTTCGCGCGGTGGACGGCAAAGGCCGCCACACCACGGTGCACCGTGAGCTGCGGCCACTGCCCGGCGGCGGCACGCTCATCGACACCCCCGGCCTGCGCGGCATCGGGCTCTACGACGCCGCGGAAGGCATCGGCAAGACCTTCAGCGACATCGAATCCCTCGCTGCCGATTGCCGTTTCGCCGACTGTGTCCACGAGACCGAACCCGGCTGCGCGGTGCAGGCCGGACTAGCCGATGGCACCATCACCGAACGCAGGCTGACCAGCTATCGCAAACTCGCGAGAGAGAACGACTGGATGGCGGCCCGCACCGACAAACGCCTGGCCGCCGAACGCGAACGAGTCTGGCGCGACATCAGCAAACAGCAGCGGAGGAACTACCGCGAACGCGGCCGCCGCTGAGCCGGAGTAGTTGATCATCAGGCACTCACGCGAACACCGGCCGAGAGCCGAACTGCGTCAGTGCCTGATGATCTCGCTAATCCTGTTCGAAGGTGACGTGTGCGCGATGGGACACGGTGGCCTCGGCCAGATCGATGATGTAGTCGATGGTGCCCGAGTCGGAGCCGAAATGGTTGCCGGCGTAGTAGGAGTAATTCACCATGAGCCGGCCGTCGTCCGTGGCCACCGCGAGCGCGGGACGGTTCTCCGCTCGTGACCAGCTGTGGTCGATCTCCAGCCCGCCCACCGTGCGCAACTCGCTCCCTGACAGAGCCAGCGTCCAGCGGTTCTCCGGGCCGTGACCGAGATATTCCTCGACATAGATCGTCCGGAATCGCGCGGTGATCACCCGGCCGTCCGGCAGCAGGATGAACGGAACCTCGCCCTCGGCGTACAGGTGGCCGGGTTCGGGGTCGTCGTGGAGTTCGGTGTGCCACAGGTCGTCGAGTCGTGGTGCGGGCCAGCCTTTTTCCTCGGCCTCGGCACGCAGCGACGACCAGTGCCCGGCTCGAGCCCGCTCGTAGGCGAAGTTGATGACATGGGAGCCGATGTAGCGCTCCACGGTCGTGAACACATCCGGGTCGGCCTGGTTCGGCGCGCTCACCGTTACTTCCGCGGCGCTCGCTGCCTCGTGGACGCCGGCGAGCAGGGCCGCGCCGGCACCTGCGCCACGCGAGGACTCCGTGATCAGGAATTCCGAGATCCGTAGCTCACCCGCCGACCACTTGCTCGGCTGGAACAAGTCGTAAGTCGCGAAACCGATCGGTGTTTCGTCTTCGACGATCAGCAGTGGCGCCGGTCGCCAGGCGGAGTAGTCGTTGTTGGCTAGCCGCCGTGTGCGGCGCATGATGTCGGCCGGACGGTGCACCTCGAAATGCACGTGCAATTCGGCTTGCAGCCCGGCGGCCGCCTCCGCGTCAGCGGCGGAGGCGGCCCGGACGAAACGCGTCACGGGTCAGCTCGGGTCGATGCCGTACAGCCGCGCCCAGTTCTCCCGGCTCGTGAGTTCCGGTACGGCCCTGCGATATTCGGCCTGCAGTGCCGGGAGTTCCTTACGGAGCTTGCGCAAGGTGCGGTAGGCGCGGATGAGCAGTGCGCGAGCACGAGCCTTGTCCCGGCGACGTACCCGCACGCCGGACTGGGAAGCGTCGGTGACCACCACGTGCTCGAACAGGCCGATGTGCCACCAGTGCGCGTCCTCGCGGGTGACGCCGATCAGACCGGGCTGCGTGCGGCCGGTCCACTGGGTGATGGCGCGCTTGATCAGCACCAGGGTGACGCGGCTCGGTTCGCCGCTGGCCCGGCGAACCGAGATGTCGGCGGAGTTCACCGGCGGGGTGGCCGCGGGGTGCTTGATCGTCTCGGGGTAGTCGTTGCGGGTGCTGCGGGCGGCGGCCAGCGCGTCGATACCGCCGTCGCGCAACGCCTTCGGACCCTTCATGAAGTCCTCGATGCCCTGCAGCGTGGTGTGCACCAGCCCGTACTGCATGCCGACCAGGTGCTCGGCGATGTAGCGGAAGAACTCGCGCGTGATCGACTTGCCGTCGAGATCGGTGTGCAGGGCGCCGACGATGAGCGAGTTACGGGTGGAGAAGTACCGCGCCCAGTCGTCGTAGTCCTTCCAGTAGAAGTCGGCGTGCCAGACGGCGGCGTTGGGCAGCGTGACGGTGACGAAACCGTGCTCGCGCGCGCGGATGCCGTACTCGACGTCGTCCCACTGGAAGAAGATCGGCACCGGCAGCCCGATCTTCGACACCACCTCGGCCGGGATCAAACAGGTCCACCAGGCGTTGTAGCCCGCGTCGACCCGGCGCTCCTGGTTCTTCTTGAGCATGGAGGTGTTGCGCAGCGCCTTGGGCACCTTCTGGCCGTGCTTGAGCTCGTGCAGGTGCACCTCCTCCGCGCCGACATTGAGGTAGTCGGGGTTGAGCAGGAACAGCATCTGCGCGCCGACCAGGGTCGGTTCGACGGTGAGGTTGGCGAACGCCTGCAGGCGCAGCACGGTCTCGGGCTCGCAGAGGATGTCGTCGTCCATCAGGATGACGTCGGCGTGCTCGTTGGCCGCCGACACCTCGTAGAGGCCACGGGTGAAGCCGCCCGCGCCGCCGAGGTTGGGCTGGCGGATGTAGCGCAGTTTGTCACCGAAATCAGGACGGACCTGCTGGAACAGCGGGCGGTCCTCGACCAGGTCGGTGCCCTGGTCGACGACGTACACCGCGTCGATCGCGGCCAGCACGGTCGCGTCCGAGGCCAGCGCGGCGACGGTGTGCGCGCAGTCCTCGGCCCGGTTGAAGGTGCAGATCGCGATGGCGACCGGGCGCACCTTCTCGGGCGCCTGCGCGGTCCAGGCGAGTTCGGTGATGTCGAGTTCGCCCCCGACGGCGTCGAACTCGAGCCACAACGCGCCGCCGTCGACGTACTGATCCAGCGGTGCCGTCAGCGAGACGACCCCGCTGCTCGTTGCCACCAGCGAGGCGATGATCCGGCGGTGCCCGGCGATATCGGAGGCGACCAGCCGCACATTCGCTTTGTTGCCGACCACCAGATGCGCACCCACCGATACCTCGGTGACGGTGGTCCAGCGCTGCCAGTAGCTGGCGGCGAATCGGCCGAAGTAGGTGTTGGTGTGCGCGGTCGCGCCCTTGGGCAGGTGCAGCGAGTGCCGTTCGCGGACGGCGGCACCCCCCTTGACGACGGCGTAGAGGTCGTCGTTCACCCGCGCCGAGGGCCCGGTGAAGATGCCTCGGGCCAGCACCAGCCGCTCGGGCGCTGAGTGTTCACCGCGCAACGATGCGGGCGCGGCCTCGCGCCGATCGTTCGATTCGGTCACGGCTTTGGTAGCCGACTGCTCCATGAAGTCCTCGAAATTCTCGGTATCGACTGCGCCGGCGCAGGCAGTCACGTAAAGAAGGGCGTCGCGGCGGGCGGGGCGAGGATATCAATCACACGCCACCCGCGCGTTGTCAGTGAGGAGTTGCCGCACTCCGCGCGTGTTGCTCATCGCTTGCCGATGAGCCGGTGAAAACGAATTTGCTGTAGGCCCAATAGCGGAATACGACCGCCATCGTCTGCCCGACCACAGTGGCGGAAATGTTGTCCGCCAGCGGTGACGACAGGTCGAGCACATATCGGGAAAAGCCGAGGCAGCCGAGTTGCAGGAGGATCGCTACGACATTGACGATCGCGTACAGAACATATTCCCGAACAGGGCTGCCGGACTTGCGGTGCGAGTAGGTCCACCACTTGTTGCCGAAGTAGGTGACCACCGTCGCCACCACGATCGCGATGATCTTGGCGACCAGCGGCGAGTGATAGAGCACACCTTCGGAGAAGGAGAAACCCCCACCCCAGAACACCAAAAGGTTGTAGGTCCCCGCGTCGACCAGAAACCCGATCGCCCCGACAACAAGAAACGCCGCACCCTGCCGCAAACCCGCTATCACCTTCGACACGAGGGGAACAGCAGGGGGTTCAACTGATTGCGACACGCCATGACGGTAGCCAACCAGCACCCCGACCCCTAGGGAGGGTCGGCCACGCAGTGGCCGGTTCGCGGCCGGGTCGCCGGTTAGCCGCCGTTGCGTAGGCGACGGAGGAGCAAGCAACGGCGGCTAACCCGCGGCGCCAAGGGGGCCCCAACACGCCACCGCCAACGCCCCGAGAATACAC
>NZ_JBHTUD010000036.1:0-28004 GCF_042794235.1 Nocardia sp. NPDC056541 | reverse complement strand
GTCGATCAGGTGCCGTTGCGTAGGCGACGAAGGAGCAAGCAACGGTGCCTGATCGACGGGACCGAAGGGGCCGCGAACTCGAGCGCGCCAGCGCTCCAAAATTACTGCCTGGGGAGCAGGTGCTTGCCGTCCTTGTCCGTGGACAGCGCCAGTGAGCTGATGTACTGGATCTCGCCTTCGGGACCCGGCACCGCCGAGGCGATCATGTCCGGGCGCTCGAAGTCCATGCCGGTGACGTGGCAGGTGAGCAGGTCGCCCGAGGGATTGCCGTGTTCGTCGAACATCGGCGCCTCGATGCCGTCGTCGGCGCGTCGCAGGTAGTACTTGCCCTTGGTGGCGATCGCGGTGAGCGGAGTCGCGATGAAGGCGACCAGCACCGCGACCAGCGGCGAATACGGCTTCAGCAGTTCACCGAACAGGCCGAAGAAGGTCATGATCGACAGCACCGCCGACAGCCCGAAGCCGACCAGACCCACCGGGTTGAAGTCGTAGAGCATGCCGCGCCGGAACTCCGGCACCTTCGGCGAGATCTTCAGCAGGTACTTGTTCACCGCGATATCGGTGGCCACGGTGACGATCCAGGCGATGCCGCAGTTGGCGTAGAAGCCGAGGATGTTGTTGAGGAAGTCGAACATGTTCGCTTCCATCAGCACCAGCGCCACACCGAGGTTGACCACCAGGAACACCAGACGGCCCGGGTAGGTCTTGGTGACGCGGGTGTAGGAGTTGGTCCAGGCCAGCGAGCCCGAGTAGGCGTTGGTCACGTTGATCTTGACCTGGCTGATGACCACCAGCACCACGGCCAGCGTCATGGCCAGCCACCCCGGCACCATGTCCTTGTAGATCTCCAGGAACTGGTGCACCGGCTGGTTGGCGATGCCCTGCGCGGCGGGCAGGTTCGCGATCAGGTACACCGCGAGGAACAGGCCGACGACCTGCTTGGCCGCACCGAACAGCACCCAGCCTGGACCGGCGAGCAGCATCCAGCCCCACCACTTGGCCCGGTTCTCGGGCGTGCGTGGCGGCATGAAGCGCAGGTAGTCGATCTGCTCGGCGATCTGGGCGATCAGCGACAGGCATACACCGGCGGCCAGCAGCGCGCCCGAAACGCTCACGCCCTCACCGTTCTCGCCGCCGTAGGCGAAGAACGAACCCACCGAATCGGGGTGGCGCACCAGCAGGAAGCCGAACGGCGCCACCATCAGCAGCAGCCACAGGGGCGTGGTCCACACCTGGAGTTTGGCCAGGGTGTTCATCCCGTAGATGACCAGCGGGAAGATGATGATCGTGGAGGCGAGATAGCCGAGCCACAACGGAATTCCGAGGCCCAATAACAGGCCCTGCGCCATGATCGAACCTTCGAGCGCGAAGAAGATGAAAGTGAACGACGCGAACACGATATTGGTGATCACGGAGCCGTAGTAGCCGAATCCGCTGCCGCGCGTGATCAGGTCGAGATCGATGTTGTAGCGCGCCGCGTAATAGGCGAGCGGAAATCCGGTGAGCATCACGACCACGGCGAAGATACCGATGCCGATCAGGGCGTTTCCGGTGCCGTGGGCGATGCCGATATTCGCGCCGATCGCGAAATCGGCGAGGTAGGCGATGCCGCCGAGTGCGGAGATGCCGACGACGGCGGGGCTCCATTTGCGGTAGCTCCGCGGGGCGAAACGCAGCGTGTAGTCCTCGAGTGTTTCTTTGGCGGCAGTATCTGCTCCGGCCATTTCCCTCTCTCCTTCATCCGCTGCCGCACGTAACCGGCGACTCACAGACGGTCCTGCATAGATGTAGACGCGAATTTTCCGATCCGTTACGCCGCTGTTACGCAGCCCGATGGTGACCGGGGTCACCGAAACGGCTCCGCAAAAACAAGCACGCGTGTATGTTTTTGGGCGGAGCGAGCGTCAGGAGACGACAGTGTTCGAATGGTCCGAGACCGATCTGATGATCCGCGACGCCGTGCGGGCGTTCATCGACAAGGAGGTCCGGCCGAACCTCGACGCCCTCGACAGCGGTGAGATGCTGCCGTATCCCCTCCTGCGCAAGCTGTTCAGTCAGTTCGGAATCGATGCGATGGGTGAGGACGCCGTCGCGAAGATGCTCGCCAAGGAAGCGGCGGGTCCGAGCGAAGGTGGCAAGAAGGCGGGCAGCCCGTTCGGCGATCAGCAGTCGATGATGGCGGTGCTGATCAGCGAATTATCCGGTGTCTGTATGGGTCTGGTGTCCGCCCTCGGGGTGAGCATCGGGCTGGGCGCCACCACCATCATGACGCGGGGCACCCTCGCGCAGAAACAGCGCTGGCTGGCCGACATCGTCACCCTGCGCAAGGTGGCGTCGTGGGCGATCACCGAACCCGATTCCGGCTCGGATGCGTTCGGCGGCATGAAGACTCGCGTCGAACGTGACGGCGAGGACTACATCCTCAACGGCCAGAAGACTTTCATCACCAACGGCCCGTGCGCCGACGTGATGATCGTCTACGCCAAGCTCGACGAGGGTGACGGCGCCGGCCAACGCGACCGCAAGGTGCTCACGTTCGTGCTCGACACGGGCATGGAAGGCCTCACCCAGGGCAAGCCGTTCAAGAAGATGGGCCTGCACTCCTCACCCACCGGCGAGTTGTTCTTCGACAATGTCCGGCTCGGCAAGGACCGGTTGCTCGGCGAGACCGAGGAACACCAGGGCGGCGACGGAAGAGAAAGCGCCAGAGCCAGTTTCACCGCCGAGCGGATCGGCGTCGGGTTCATGGCGCTGGGCGTGATCGACGAATGTCACCGGCTCTGTGTCGATTACGCGCGCAACCGCACGCTGTGGGGGCAGGAGATCGGGCGCTTCCAGCTGATCCAGCTCAAGCTGGCCAAGATGGAAGTGGCGCGAATCAACGTGCAGAACATGGTGTTCAACGTGCTCGAGCGCGCTCGCGCGGGCAAGCCGCCGAGCCTGGCCGAGGCCTCGGCGATGAAGCTGTACTGCTCAGAGGCCGCCACCGAGGTGGCGATGGAGGCGGTGCAGTTGTTCGGCGGCAACGGCTATATGAGCGAATACCGGGTCGAGCAGCTGGCCCGTGACGCGAAGTCGCTGATGATCTACGCGGGCAGTAACGAGATCCAGGTGACCCACATCGCCAAGGGACTGCTCGGGAAGTGAACCGGCCCCGGCCGCGAACAGTGTTGTCGCGGCCGGGATCTCATCACACGGCGCGCAGGTGTCCGCGGCTGGCGTAGATGTGCTCGGCGATCAGCGTGGCGATCCGGTCCGGCGCCTCCAGCATCGGCACATGCCCCACCCCGTGCACCAGGATCCGATCCGCCGACTCGGGCAGTTCGCGCAGGTAGCGGGTGGCGTACACGCTGTTGGGGATGATCCGGTCGTATTCGGCGAGCAGCATCCGCACCGGGGTGCTCAGCTCGCCCAGGTCGTCCATGCCCGGCGCGCGCAGGCTGCCGAGGATGAGCGGGATCATCGCCTCGCAATGCAGGACGGCGGTGAGCAGGGTCGCGAGATCACGGCGCGCGACAGCACCGGTGTGCTTGGCGACCAGCAATGCGGCCACCTGCTGCACGAGCGCGTTGTTGATCGCCGCACCACCGAGGCGTTTGCCGATCTCGATGAAGGGGATCATCGACGCGAACTTGACGCCGATCCTGACCTGGCTCAGCGAAGGCGATGCCCAGCCACCCGCCGCGGCGATGGTGGTGAGTGTGCGAGCCCGGCCGCGTCGCGCCAGCTCGAGTCCCACCCAGCCGCCGAGCGAATTGCCCGCGATATGACAGGTGCGCCAGCCCAGCTCGTCGAGCTGATCCTCGATCTGATCGGCCAGGGCGTACACATCCAGCGCCCATCCTTCGACCTTCGGGCCACCCCAGTGCCCGGCGAACGCGGGCGCGTACACCTCGCAATGTGCCGACATCCGCTGCGCGACCTGCTCCCAGCAGTGTGGCGACAGCAGGAATCCGTGCAGCAACAAGACCGGGTCGCCGGACCCGATGTGCAACGCCGCGACGGGCGTGGGGCGGGCGGTGGACTTGGCGGTGCGTGACGTCATCGTCATCACCCCTTCCTGGACGACGGTGTCCGGGGGAGCATCCCTGCCTGCATTGTACGGTCGTACGGTGCCGATAATCCTCTCGACTGTGAACGTTAACGGGGTCCGTGCCGCTTCGACCAAGGGCATGACAGCCTGGTTGGCGGCGACCGAAGCCGACATCGTCTGCCTGCAGGAGACCAGGGCAACCGATGCGCAGACCGCGGCGGCGCTGGCCCCCGCGCTCGACGCGGGTTGGGTCCTCTCCCACGCCGAGCCCGAATCCAAGGGCCGCGCGGGCGTGGGGATCCTGTCGCGGCGCGCCCCCGATGCCGTGCGCATCGGGTTCGGCAGCACCGAGTTCGCGGCGTCGGGCCGCTATATCGAAGCCGACTTCGGTGACGTCACCGTGGCGAGCGTCTACGTGCACTCGGGGGAGGAGAACACCCCCAAACAAGACGAGAAATACCGGTTCATGGCCGAGCTCGGCGCGTACCTGAAATCGCGCACCGGCGAGTTCGTGGTGAGCGGCGACTGGAACATCGCCCCCGCCGAGGTCGACCTGAAGAACTGGAAGGGCAACCAGAAGTCGGCGGGCTTCCTGCCCGAGGAGCGCGCCTGGATCGCCGAACTGCTCGCCGCGGGCTACGTCGACGTGGTGCGCGCCCTGCATCCCGGCGTCGCGGGCCCCTACAGCTGGTGGTCCTACCGCGGCCGCGCCTTCGACAACGACTCCGGCTGGCGCATCGATTACCAGCTGGCTCTCGGTGAGCTGACCGGGCGCGCCAAGCAGGCCGTCGTCGAACGGGCCGACGCCTACGACCAGCGCTGGTCCGACCACGCGCCCGTTACTGTTCAGTATCGATGACACTCTCACGCAAGACTCTCAGCCTGCTCGGTGGACTTGTCCTCGTCCTGGCGGCCATCGGCCTCACCGTGTTCGGCGGTCGCGGTAGCGACAACACCACCGTCACGTCGACCACGCGTGCCGTCGCCGGCATCACCACCACCGCGTCCGCGCCGAAACCTGGCCCGCCCGCCGGGAATTCGTCGGCCTCACCGGTCACCAAGACCGCGGGTGTGCCCGACCGCGCCTATGTCACCCTCGTCGAGATCGACGCGGGGCGTTGGCCCGGCTCGGCGAACGCGCAGGGCACCAAGGGCGGCGAGCAGTTCATGAACCGGGGAACCAAACTGCCGCCCAAGGATTCGGCGGGCAAAGCGGTGAAATACCAGGAGTGGGATGTGAATCCCAAGCAGCCCAATCGCGGTCGCGACGCCGAACGCATCGTCACCGGCAGCGACGGTTCGGCCTGGTACACCGGCGACCACTACGAAACCTTCACGAGGATGCGCTGATGACTCCGCGAATGACGCTGTCGCAGTTCCTTGCTCGCCCCACCCCCGAAGCACCGGCTGCGACCGCGCCGCCGGTGCTCGGTGCGCTGCCGGTGGACGCCAACCAGTTCAGCGGCGTCCGCTACGACGCCCCCGCCGACTACCGCGTGCGCGAACTGCGGGGAACCAAGATGCGCACCACGGCAGAGCTGTTCGACGAGTTCGCCGCCGCCTTCCAGTTCCCGTACTACTTCGGCGCCAACAAGGACGCCTTCGACGAATGCCTGCGCGACCTCGACGATTTCGTGGGCGACGCCCCGGGCTATGTCGCGGTGATCCGCACCGCCGACGACCTGCTCGCCGCCGAACCCACCGAACGCGCCTGGTTCGACTCCGCCATCCGTGATTGCGCCGCGTATTGGGCGCGCCGCGAGGTCGCGTTCCGTGTCGTCTTGCAGGGCGATCCGGAGAAATTCGACGCGGTTTCGCTGACAGACTGACGTCCAGCACGCATCCGTAAGGTTCCTTATGCGCGGTTTGTCCGGCTAGGGTCGGTCCCTGGTGCGTCGAGATCCGGCGGATCGGGACGGAGCTCTGCCGTGCGTTTCGCGAAGGTGATCGGTCTGGCGACGGCGGGAGCGATCGGCCTGCTCCCGCTCGCGGTTCCCGCGTTCGCCGCGCCGACGCAGACCCAGTACGCACCGACCATGCTGGTGCTCGATGCCTCGGGTTCGATGCTGGCGGCCGATCCGGGCGGCGGCACCAAGATGGACGCTGCGAGGACAGCCGTACGCGGTTTCGTGACGACCGCGCCCGCCACGGCGAAAGTCGGACTGTCGGTCTACGGCACCGGCACTGGATCCACCGACGCGGAAAAGCCCGCGGGATGCCGGGACGTCTCGGTGCTCGTACCGGCCGACACCATCGACAAACCCGCGCTGACATCAACCGTCGACAGGATCACCCCCAGCGGTTTCACCCCGATCGGCGCCGCACTGCGCACCGCCGCGGGCGCCCTGCCTACCGAGGGCCCGCGCTCGATCGTGCTGGTCTCCGACGGCCTCGACACCTGTGCACCGCCCGACCCGTGCGAAGTAGCCCGTGAACTCAGTGCCGACGGCGCCTCGATCGTCGTGCACACCATCGGTTTCGGGGTCGATGATGCCTCGCGCGCCCAGCTCATCTGCATCGCCGACACCACCGGCGGCACCTATACCGACGCCGCCGACGGCAAGGCGCTCGAGCGGGTGTTGCCCCGGGTGAGCACTGCGGCATTGCGCGACTACACCGCGGCGGGAACCCCCGTCGAAGGCGCTGCCGGATACCAGGACGCACCGGCGGTAGTGCCAGGGCAGTACCTCGACACCATCGGGCAGAAGAAGCCCCGCTACTACGCGGTGGACGTCCCCGAGGGGGCGACCGCGTACTTCAGCGGGACCGTCTCCTTCCCCCGTGGTGAGAACGCGGTGAGCTCGAACAACAGTCTGCGCCTGCGGGTCGCCGGCGTGGAGGGCCAGGACTGCAACGCCTCCGAACAGGAGAACGCCGTCCGATCCACCGATGGCGTCGCGCTCACGGTCAGCTCGCAATGGACCGGCGCGACCGATGCGAAAGACGGCACCGCGCGCACCGACAAGTGCAAGGGCGGCGGCCGGTACTACTTCAGTGTGGAATGGTCGGGTGTCGCCGACAACGCGCCGGCGACGCTGCCACTGGAACTTAATGTCACCGTCGAACCGGGCGTCACCGACGGCGGCCGCCCGGCTGAACCCGAACCGGTGTCGTTCACCGCGCCGAGCGGTCCGGTCGTACCGTTGGCCGGTGGCGGCTCGTTCAACGTGGCAACGGCCCTCGACGGCTCCGGCGTCTACGGCGACACCGTGCAGCGCGGCGAATTCGTCTTCTACAAGGTGAAACTCGACTGGGGTCAGGGCTTGGCCTATCGAGTGCGTTTCCTCGAGACCCCGGGCCGTGGCCTCGACAACGTCTCGGTCGTCACCACCACGCTGTACACGCCGTACCGTAAGGAGGCCGCCGACGAATTCGCCAGCTACAACGGTGCGCCCGACATTCTGCCCTCGAACAAGCAGGCCTTGGCCATCCCCGAGGTTCGCTATCGCAACCGCGAATCCTCGGACCGGGAAGTGTCGGAGAACGCGCTCGCCGGGTGGTACTACATCGCGGTGAAAGTCAGTCCGACACAAAATGATCCGGGTGTCGTTCGTCCCGTGCCCGTCGAGCTGGATGTCGTGGTGACCGGAACGCCGGAGGTGGGCCCCACGTATCGGGCTGTGCCCGGTTCCACCGATAGCTCGATCGAGAACGTGCCCGACACCGCGCAGGCCGCCGACGACGACAACTCCACCGCACTGCTCGGTACCGTCATCGCCGTCATCGCGTTCGCCCTCACCATCGGCGGTGTCATCGCGATCACCGTGCTGCGCAGACGAACTCGTCGATAGCGCAGTGCTCCGCCGGATGTTCTGATGCCACTGCAATTGACGGCTGTCATTGCCTGATCAGTCCGTTTAACGTCTTCGCGGAGCGGCCATCCAGGGTTGCCTGTGAGGAGAACTTGATGAAGCGAGTACTGGCCGGCGTGGGTATCTTCGCCGCTGTCATGGTGGCGTCGGCCGGAATGGCAACGGCCGATAGCGGTCTCGCACCCCAGCGGTCGGATGTCGAGCTGGTCGCTGAGGCGTCCCCGGGATCGAGCGACCTGGTCGGCAACCTGCTGCGCGCGCTGTCGAGCGGTTCCGCCGCGGAATGCGACGGCGTCATGCTCGATGTGTGCGTGCCCCTTCCGTCCCAGCCTGCGAACGGTGCGCAGATCGCGGACAGCGGTTCCGGTACCGGCTCGGTGCAAAATGTGGACATCCAGTTCTGGCGCCTGATCGGCTGGCTGAGCAACGGGTCGTCGGCGCCGTGCACCGGCGCGTGCTTCCCCCTGTAGCGGGATCGTTCAGCGGTAGCGACCGGCGAGGTCGTCGCCGAGCAGGACGAAAACGTCGGTGATCTGGTCGATCAGTTCCTCGCGGGTGAGATCGAGGTCGCCCGCGAGCCAGGTCGTGAGGGTCTGGGTCAGGCCGCCGACCAGGTAGATCGCCCGGAAGTCGACCAGGTTCTGTGGGACGTCGCCGCCGTAGAAGCCGGTGCCCTCGGCGGCGACCAGCCGGGCGAACGCCCGCACCGTCCTGGCGGTACGGGCGCGAAGCTCCGGGGTGGCCATTCCGGCGATCAGCGCGGCCCTGGCCTTGCGCGGGTCGTCGGTGAGCACCGAGATGCCCGCGTCGATCGCGGCGTGGGCCTGAACGCGGCTGTCGGCGGGCGCGGTGGCCAGTGCGGTGGCGATCGCCGCGGTGAGTTCGTCGGCGATGCGGTCGAGCAGGGCTGCCAGGACGTCGTCGCGCTTGTCGAAACTCTCGTAGTAGTACCGCTCGTTCAGGCCCGCGCGCGCACAGAGGCCGGCGACGGTGAGTTTGGCATCGGCGGCGACCAGGTCGAGCGCCGCGTCCAGCAGCGCGGTCCGCCGCTGGGATTGCCGCTCCTGCGCCGAAACGCCACCGTATGTCCGTTGTGCTGCCACAGCGTCCATTGTGCGTGTTGCCGCCCTCTCGCGGTGTTTTGGTAGAGACTCTTGCCAGAATATCAATTCTGGGGGATTCTATTGCCAGATGCACTCGACGAGGAGGCGCAACATGGCCACACGGCAGGGCGAACCCGGATATTTCGCCGACGATTCGATGATCCGGCGGGTGATGAGCAAGCGTGCGGTCGGTCTCACCTACGGTGTGCGAGCGCTGGTGATCGGCGCGGTGCATCCGCTGCTGTTCGTCGGCACCAGTGAACACACCGCGCATCGGGAAACCCCGTACACCCGCTTGGCCATCACCGGCGCCCTGTTCGAAGCGGTGTTCCTAGGCAGCAAGGCCGAGGCCGATCGCGCGCTGGCCTTCACCCGGCGCAAGCACGACGCGGTGGTCGGCACCCTGCCCGAAGACGCGGGCGCCCACCATCCGGCAGGCACCGCCTACGCGGCCCACGATCCGCACCTGATGTTCATGACCATGGCCTTCACCTTCGATTCGGCCGAGGTGATGTACGACCGCCTGGTCCGCGAACTCACGGCCACCGAGCGCGAAGACCTCTACCAGGACTATGTCCGCTGGGGTGAACTGTTCGGCATGCCGCGCGACGCCGCACCCGCCGACTACCCGGCCTTCCGTCGCTACTTCGACAGCTACCTGAACTCGACCGAACTGTTCCTCACCGAGGAGGCCGAACTGGTCGGCTCCTATCTCGCGGGCCACCGCAAGGCGTACCGGCTGCGCCCGCCCGCCGAACAGGTCGGTACCGCGCTGTATCTGCTGGTCCAGGGCAGTCTGCCGGCGCGGATCAGGCAGATGTACGGCATCGAGTGGGGGATCTCCGACGAACTGGCGCACCGCGCGCTGTGCCGCAGCATCCGCACCGCCCATGTCGTCCCGCCGCTGGCGCCCCGGGTACTGGCGGGCACGCTCGCCGGGCCGAGCGCCCCGTCCTATCAGCTGCTCGCCCGTCGCGAACAGCGCATGGTCAAAACGGGCCACCCGAGCATGCCCGGTGTCGATCCACGCAACTGGGTGCAGCGAAATTCCGCTTGAGCGGCATGGAAAGATTCGGGGTATGTCCAGTCCTGCCCCGGCCGAGACGGCCGAACGTAAGCAGCGGGTGCTGTCGGGCATCCAGCCCACCAGCGACTCCTTCCACCTCGGCAACTACCTGGGTGCGCTGCAGTACTGGGTGACGATGCAGGACGAGTACGACGCGCTGTACTTCATTCCGGATATGCACGCGATCACCGTCAGCCAGGATCCCAAGGCGCTGCGGGCGCGCACCAAGTCCGCCGCCGCCCAGCTGCTCGCGCTCGGCATCGACCCCGCCAAGTCCACACTGTTCGTGCAGAGTCAGGTGCCCGAGCACGCCGAGCTGTCCTGGGTGCTGAGCTGTATCACCGGTTTCGGTGAAGCGGGCCGGATGACCCAGTTCAAGGACAAGTCGGTCAAGCAGGGCGCCGAGAACGCGACCGTCGGCCTGTTCACCTACCCGGTGCTGATGGCCGCCGACATCCTGCTCTACCGCCCGCACCAGGTGCCGGTCGGCGAGGACCAGCGCCAGCACCTCGAGCTGACCCGGAACCTGGCCCAGCGCTTCAACACTCGTTTCAAGAAGACCTTCGTCGTGCCGGAGCCGCACATCGTCAAGGGCACCGCGAAGATCTTCGATCTGCAGGACCCGACCTCGAAGATGAGCAAGTCGGCCTCCAGCGACGCCGGGCTGATCAACCTGCTCGACGACCCGAAGATCACCGCCAAGCGGGTGCGTTCGGCGGTCACCGACACCGGGCGCGAGATCCGCTACGACCCGGAGAACAAGGCGGGCGTGAGCAACCTGCTGGTGATCCTGAGCTCGCTGCGCGAAACCCCGATCGTCGACCTCGAGGTGAATTTCGAGGGTAAGGGCTACGGTGATCTCAAGGCCGAGGTGGCCGACGCGCTGGTCGAATTCGTGACGCCCGTGCAGAAGAAGGTCCAGGAATACCTGTCCGATCAGGCGGAACTGGACCGGATTCTGGCCGCGGGCGCCGAGCGGGCGCGTGAGATCGCAGGCAACACACTCGCTCAGGTGTACGACCGGGTTGGCTTCCTCGCTCGCTGACCCGTTGCGCACCTGAGGTTTTCGCTGAAGGGGCGCGTGTCATGCAGTTGATCGAGAACATCTCGGCGGCCATCGAGAAGCAGATCGGGCGCAGGCCCTGGCTGGATCATCTGGTCAGGGCCGGTGGGCGGTTCCAGAGCCAGCGTGGTGACTTCTTCGCCGCCGGCATCACGTATTTCACTGTGCTGTCGCTGTTTCCGCTGCTGATGGTGGCGTTCTCGGTGGCCGGTTTCATTCTGGCCGGGCACCCGGACCTGCTGAGCGAGTTGCAGGACAAGGTCGTCGAGAAGATTCCCAGTTCCTTCGGCACTCAGATCAACGACCTCATCGAACAGGCGATCAATTCCCGAGGCACGGTCGGCGTCATCGGCTTGCTGGTCGGGCTCTACACCGGGCTCGGCTGGATCGCCAACCTGCGGGCCGCGCTCACCGAGCAGTGGGCCAGTCACAGCCCCGAGAAGCCGTGGTGGCTGGCCAAACTGTCGGATATCGGCGCGTTGACCGGTCTCGGCCTGGCCTTCGTGGTGTCGCTCGGTTTGTCGGCGGTCTCGGCGAGCGGGGTGGGCAAGGGGGTGCTGGAGCTGCTGGGGGCGGATCATCTGCCCGGGGCGGGTCTGGTGCTGCGGCTGGTTTCGATCGCGCTCGGACTGCTCGCGTCGTGGGCGGTGTTCGCGTGGATGATCGCGCGGCTGCCGCGCGAGCCGGTGTCGTTGCGCAGCGCGGCGCGGGCGGCGGTGCTGGCGGCGGTGGCCTTCGAGATCTTCAAGATCATCGCCGCGATCTACCTGCGGGCGGTGCTGTCCAGTCCGGTGGGGGCGACGTTCGGGTCGATCATCGGCCTGATGGTCTTCAGCTACATGTCCTATCGGATCCTGCTGTTCGCGACGGCGTGGGCGGCGACGTCGTCGGACAACGAACGTGCCGCGACGGTCGCGCCGCCGGACGCGGTGGTCATCCGGCCGCGGGTGGTCGAGCACGGGATGTCGACCGGGAGCGGCGCCGCCTACTTCGGGGCAGGGGCGGTGGCGGCACTGGCCCTGATGCTGGTGGGCAAGCGGCGGTAGCGCCCGGCCGTCGGTGTCAGCGCCTGCGTCGGAAGGCCCTGCGCGCCCAGAGCAGCAGCACGAGCACCAGCACGGGCCCGCCGATCAAGGTGGCGATGCGGGCGCCCTGATGTGCCGGTTGGACCGGGTCGGCTCGGGTGCCGTCGGCGCGCGGCGGGGGCGACGCCAGGGGAACGCTGGGTTGCACTGCCTCGCTGCCTGATTCGGGTAGCTTGCCGATCCTGGCTTGGGTGTCGAGGGCGAAACCGTAGTCCAGAAGCCGCGCGGCCTGCTCCCAGGGCCGGATCGGGCGCACGTCGGCCTTGAGCAGGGTGACCACCAGTCGGTGCCCGTCGCGTTCGGCGGCGGCGACGAAGGTCTGACGGGCGTCGTCGGTGAAACCGGTCTTGCCGCCGATCGCGCCCGCGTAGTTGTAGAGCAGCTGGTTGTCGTTGGCGATCGGGAAGCCGGGGTGGTCCTTGTCGTCGGGGATCTTGGGGTCTGCGGGGAACCCGGGGAAGTCGACCTGCTCGGTGTGGATCAGTTCGGCGAACAGGGGGATGTTCATCGCCTCGCGGAACAGCACCGACAGGTCGTAGGCCGAGGTACTCATGCCGGGCCCGTCGAGGCCGGACGGCGTCGCCGCGCGAGTGTCCAACGCGCGCAACGACTTCGCCACCTCGTTCATCTTCGCCACGGCGGCCTTGTCGCCGCCGAGCTGGGTGGCGATGGCGTGGGCGGCGTCGTTGCCCGAGCACATGATCAGGGCCTGCATGAGCTGGCGGTTGGTGTAGCGGCCACCGGGGCCGATGCCGACCCTGGTGCCGTCGACATCGGCGTCGGCCTGGGTGCCGACCACGACCTTGTCCAGATCCAGGCTGCGCAGCGCGACGATGGCCAGGGCGACCTTGATGGTGCTGGCGGGGCGGTAGCGGCCGTGCGGATCCTTGGCGGCGAGTACGCGACCGGTGTCGAGGTCGGAGACCATCCACGCGGTCGCCGAGATCTCGGCGGGCACCGGGGGTGCGCCGTCGGGCACGATCACGCCGCAATCGCCCATCCGCTGACCACCGACGGCGGGGGAGGGGACGGGGAGCTGGGTCGGTGTCGGCTCGCCGGGCGCAGGCACCTCCGAGGTGTCGATCGGTGCGGGCGGCTGCGTCTTCTGTGGGCAGTCGTCGGTGTTCGGCGTGGTGAACGGGGGTGTGGTGGTGGTACTCGAGCCGCCGTCGGTGGCGGGAACGGCGAAGGCGGGAGCGCCTGCGAGTGCGGTGACGGTGACGGCAGCACCGAGAAGGCATGCGGCGCGCAGGCCGACTTCACGAATCCTCATCGCCTCGCAGCCTAGTAGTCGCTGCTGTGGCGCGTTCGCCGGTCCACGAGCTGACAGGCTTGGACTCGGCAAGGGTATTGACATGAACTAGCAAATGAGAGTTACTATCAAAAAGTAGTAGCTCTCAATTTGGAGGAGATATGCGGACGGAAGACACCCGCCGCTGGCTCGCGCTCGGCGCGCTGGCCGTGGCGATGCTCACCATCGGACTCGACGTCACCGTGCTCACGGTGGCCATCCCGACGCTCGCGGTGGACCTGGATGCGAATACCGCTGCGCTGCAGTGGTTCAGCAGCGCTTACACGCTGGCTCTGGCCGCGCTGATGTTGCCCGCGGGCGCGCTCGGCGACCGGTACGGGCGCAAGAAGGTCCTGCTGGCGGCGCTGGTGCTGTTCGGTGTGGCCTCGCTGGCCTGCGCGTTCGCCGATTCGGCGGGCCAGCTCATCGCAGCCAGAGTGGCGCTCGGCGTCGCCGCCGCCGCGATGATGCCGCTGTCGATGGCCGTGCTGCCGGTGCTGTTCAGCGAACCGGCGCAACGGCAACGCGCGGTGACGATCTGGGTCACCTCGACCGCGATCGGTCTGCCGCTGGGTCCGATCGTCGGCGGCTGGCTGCTGCAGCACTACTGGTGGGGTTCGGTGTTCCTCATCAATGTGCCGCTGGTGATCATCGGGGCGGCTGCGGTGGCGACCCTGGTCCCGGAATCACACGGCGACAGCGGCTTTCGCATCGACATCGTGGGTGCGCTGCTGTCGGCGGCGGGCATGCTCGGGCTGACCTACGGTTTCATCCGGATCGGCGAACGGGGCTGGGGCGACATCGCAGCGTGGCTCGTTGTGGTGGCGGGCGCCGCGCTGCTCGCCGTCTTCCTGTGGTGGCAGCGTCGCACCGCGCACCCGCTGATCGACCTCACGCTGTTCGCCACTCCCGGATTCCGTTGGGGTACAGCGCTGTCCATCCTCGTCAGTTTCGCCATGTTCGGGATGTTCTTCACCGTCCCGCAGTACTTCCAGGCCGTGCTCGGGGTCGATGCGCTCGGTAGCGGGTTGCGGCTGTTGCCGATGATCGGCGGGCTGGTGATCGGCAGCAGGTTGGTCGACATGCTGCTGCCGCGGCTCGGCCTGCGGGTCATGCTCACCGCCGGGTTCCTGGTACTCGCGGGCGGAATCGGGCTCGGCACGCTCACTCGGGTCGACAGCGGTTACGGCCTGACCGCGCTGTGGACCACAGTGCTCGGTATCGGGATGGGTCTGGTCATGCCCGCCGCCATGGGCATGGCGCTCGGGGAGCTCACCGCCGCCGGTTCCGGGTCGGGTTCGGCACTGCTGCAAGCACTTCGGCAGGCGGGTGGCACCATCGGCGTTGCCGTGCTCGGCACCGTGCTGTCCACCTGGTACCGGGCCGACCTCGGCGCGCTCGACCGCGCACCGATCTCCGACGGTGTCAACGCGGGCGTCGCCCACGCGCGGGAGACCGGTGATCCGGTGATGCTGGCGCAGGTACAGCAGGCCTTCGTCACGGGCATGGACACCATGCTCGGGCTGTGCGCGGCGCTGTGTCTGGTCGCCGGACTCGGCACCGCGCTGTGGCTGCGGCGACCGACGGCACCGGTTACCGAGACGGATGCGGCAGAATCGATACATGTCGGTTGAGATGTCGCTACGCGAGCGGAAGAAGGAGCGGACCCGCCGAACCATCAGGGTCGAGGCGTTCCGGCTGTTCCGGGAACAGGGCTACACCGAGACCACGGTGGAGCAGATCGCGGCGGCGGCCGAGGTATCCCCGAGCACCTTCTTCCGCTACTTCCCGACCAAGGAACAGCTGGTCATCGCCGATGATCAGGACGCGCTGATGATCGAAGCGCTGGAGGCGCAACCGCGCGGCCTGCACCCGCTGACCGCCTTCCGCAACGCCACGGAGGCAGTGTTCTCGGCCATGTCGGCCGCCGACATGGCCTTCGAGCAGGAACGGCACGCACTGCTGTACCACGTCCCGGAGCTGCGCCCGGCGATCGGCCTGGAATTCCAGCGCAGCATCGAATTGGCGGCGAACCTGATGGCCGAATACACCGGCCGGGCTGCCGACGATTTCGAGGTGAGGGTGGCCGCGGGCGCGATGATCGGCACCATGCTCGCCATCGTGACCACCACGCCGGTCAATGCCGAGAATGTCGGTCACGCCCTGCGGTTCCTGCAGGCCGGGCTGCCGTTCGGTCCGGACGACGCACCGAACGGCAGCGATCGGACCTGACTAGTCGGCCTTGCCGTGCTGCACGGGGCAGCCGTGTGCCAGCGGGCCCAGCAGCTTGTTGTTGTCGTAGAAGTGCTCCAGCTCGAGGATGCGCAGGTCCTCGCTGACGCGGGCGATGGTCACACCGAACATCTCGATCTGCTCACCGGTGGGCTGGTGGCCCTTGTACTCGCCCTCGAACTTGCCCCAGTGCCGCCAGCGGAAACTCACCGACGGCGGGCCCGACAGCACTTCCTGGACCTCCCAGAAGAACCCGCCGGGGAAGGCGGTGTGGAAGATGTGGTGCGAGGAGTCGAAGGTCTCGTTCTCGGCGTCGTAGTACGGGTTGTCGCCGATCAGGATGTTGTAGCTGCCGATCCGAGCGAACTCCTCGGCGTCCTGCCACGTCCCGCCGTTGACCCGGCCTCGGTACTGGTCGGCCACCACCGACAGCCACGTCGCGGGGTCGGCCTTGTGTGAGACCTCCATCTCGAAGACCTTCACCAGGTCCTCGACGATCGCCTCGAGCGAGCCCGGCGCGTGCTCGACGCTGCGCTCGCGCGGGATCACCTCGTGGCTCAGTTCGTAGTCGGGAACGTTGCCGCGCCATTCCTCCGGCGCCGCGGCGGCGATCACGGCTTCCCGGCCCTGCAGCCACAGGGGCGCTTCCGGTTCCGGGTTCTGTTCGGCCTGCGTATCTGTCACGTCCACAGTCATTTTCGGTCTACCCGACCCTTTCAAAAAGCTCGAAGAACGGGTCGAAGGTAACAGTCGCGCATCGGTCGCGCGTGTCGGGTCCCAACAAGTGAGAAACACAAAATGTTGAACTGTGTTCTGTAGCAACGTTTTCGGAGATAGCTACGAGACAGCCCGGGTGGGGTGACCGAGTCTGGCCGGTGTTTCGTCATCCATGGTCGCGAAGAATTCGCCGAGCACGCCGACGATCTGGTTAACCGAATCCGCACAGAACAGCACCGGCTGGTAATGGGTGATGTCGTAGGCGATGGTGCCCATCTCCGCGACATCGAGCGGACGGAGCAGGGCGTGCCGGAATTCGTCGATCTCGCCATAGGACGACAGCAGTCCGGCGCCGTAGCAACGGATTTCGTCGTTCTCCCTGACCACACCGAACTCGAGCGAGAACCAGAAGACATCGGCGAGGAATTTCAGCGCGCTGTCGGTCTCCAGCCGCGCCACCGCGCCACCGACCGTCTCGTACAGCGCCGCGAAACGCGGGCTGGCGATCTGGTTGGCGTGGCCGATGATCTCGTGGATCGCATCGGGTTCCGGGGTGTACAGCGGGGCGGAGTGGTGGCGGATGTACTGGGTGGAGTGGAAGGTGCGGTCGGCGAAGGAACCGAAGAACTCGCGCAGCGGAACGAGGCCGGCGGCGGGCACGTAGCGAAAGCCGGAGAGGGGGGTGAGCAGCCGCGACACTTCGTCGAGTTGCGGGATGTGATCGTGCGGGAGAGCGAGGTTGCCCGCTGCCTCCCTGACCTCACGGCAGGCATAGACCTCGTGCTTGCGGGCCAGCTCGGCCGAGGCGATCCGCCATACCCGCTGCTCGTCATCGGTGTAGTCGATGTGGGGTACGGGGGCGCCGGGGGAGTAGTCGAGTGCGAGCGCGGCGATGGCGTTGCGGCGCGCGCGGTAGTGCTCGTCGTGCACGCCGGGGTGGTCATCGCTCAGATGCACCGTCACATCGCCGTCACGCTCGCGCGTCACCGGCGAGTAGAGCTGGGCCTCGGTGAACATGACTCCAGGCAAGCACCGCATTCCCGTCGCGACAACAACCACGCCGGCAACTACGCAAACTGCACAGTTGCAGGGGTGGTCACCGTCGGATTCCGGCGGTGAACTGTGTTTTCTGTGTGCTTGCTGTCCGATGCCGACTGCCGCTGTGTGGACTTGCGAACGCGTGGTTTCGGTAACGACGCGGTGAATTAGCGGACGAGCCGAGCCGCCATCACGCAAGATTGCGATCGTAGAAGAGGAGGATGCGTGCGCAACCTGCGAATAGATCTCGATCAGCGCCTGCTGGCCGCTGCGGCCGACATCATGGGCACCGCCGACAGCAATGCCACCGTCAACGAGGCGCTGCGCCGCATCGTTGTGCACGAACGCCAGCTACGCAATTTGGAACGGCTGATGGCCGATTCGGTTTTCAGCGCGGAGCCCACCTAGCGGGTGGATCCGGGTTCGGGTTTCGTCACCCACGTGGTGGCCGAGGGGTAGCCCGGACTTGTCGGTACCCCCTGCGATCATCGACAGTCAGTCACCGATCCGCAGGGGGAAACGATGTCGGTTCCGATCGCGAGTTTGCCTGTCGCCCAACGTCCGCGCGAGCGGCTGCTGATGCTGGGCCCGCACGCGCTCAGCGACGGCGAGCTACTGGCGCTGCTGCTCGGCCAGGGGACTCGCGGCCGATCCGCGTTGGAGGTTGCCGCCCAATTGATCGGCGACTACGGCGGATTGGCCGAACTCTCCGCGGCCCGCCCCGAAGAACTGGCCGCTCGCGCGGGCATCGGCCCGGCCAAAGCCGCCACGGTCGTCGCGGCTTTCCACCTCGGCACCCGCTCACGCACGCCCACCGATTCGCTACCGCAGCTCACCACGCCCGAAGACATCGCTGCCGCGGCGATCCCGCTCTTCGCGGGCGCCCGGGTGGAGCGACTTCTCGTGCTCGTCTGCGACACCCAGAACCGTCTGCGCCACCGCGCTTTCGTCGCCGAAGGCGCCATCGACCACGTCGCCGTCCCCGTCCGGGAGATCCTCAACACCGTCCTGCGCCACGACGGCCGAGCCTTCGCCGTGGTCCACAACCACCCCTCCGGCGACCCGGCCCCCAGCCCCGACGACCGCCGAGCCAGCACCCTGCTCCACCAAGCCGCCCGCACGGTAGGTCTGCGCTACCTCGACCACATCGTGGTCGCGGGCGAAACCTGGTCCACCGCACCACCTTTGCCTTGACGGCGCGGAGGCGCCTCAGCCTGCGAAACCGGTGGTGCGAGCCAGATCCGCGAGCATGGCGTCGAACATGATCTCCGGATCGGCCAGGGGGATCGGATAGTTGCCGAACACCTCGAGGGTGACGTGGCCGAACAGCCGGGCCCAGATCTGCACCATCAGGTAGGTCACGCCGAGATCCAGCTTCTCGGCGGGGAACTTCTGTCCCGACTCCGAGAGCATGGCCAGCAGGTCGGTCTGGAAGCCGATGAGGTCCTCGCGCAACGCGGCCGGGATGGTCTCGCCCGGTGGGGTGGCGATCTCGAAGTTCGCCAGCAGCCTGCCCGCCGCGGCAAGGAAGATCCGGCCGAAGGGTTCGTCGAAGCGGCGCATCATCGGCCGCCCCGAGGTGGGCGAGGCGAACACCAGGGTGAATTCCCGCGGGTTCGCCAGCGCCCAGTGCCGGAACCCCCGGCAGATGGCCAGGAACTGCACCGCGCCGTCGTCGGGCAGCGGTTCGATCTCGGTCGAGAGGAACTCGGCCAGATCGGCGCAGAACTCCACCCGCATCCGCTCGATCAACTCGTCGCGCGACGAATAGTGCCGGTACAGCGCGGGCGCGGTGACGCCGAGTTCGCGTGCGATCGCCCGCAGGGTGACCGAATCGGGGCCTTGCCCGGCCAGCAGCGCCCGCGTGACCCGCCGGATATCGGCGTCGGTCACGACAGGCACACGGCCACGTGCCTTGCCCGTCAAGCGGCCACCCCTTCGATCATGTGTCGGTTCAAGCGTATTCGACTTCCCACCGCTTGATGCCGTTGAGCCAGCCGCTGCGCAGCCGCACCGGATCGGAGACCTGGCGCAGGTTCGGCATCGCGTCGGCAATGGCATTGAACATCAGGTCGATCTCCAGGCGGGCCAGATTCGCGCCGACACAGTAGTGCGTTCCGGTGCCGCCGAAGCCGACGTGCGGGTTGGGATCGCGCAGCACGTCGAACCGGAACGGGTCGGCGAAGGCGTCTTCGTCGAAATTGGCCGAGCTGTAGAACAATCCGATCCGCTGGCCCTTCTTGATCTGCTGCCCGCCCAGTTCCAGGTCACGCGTCGCGGTGCGCTGGAACGCGGTCACCGGCGTCGCCCAGCGCACGATCTCGTCCGGTGCGGTGCGCGGGCGCTGCTGCTTGTAGAGCTCCCACTGGTCCGGGTTGTCCACGAAGGCCTTCATGCCGTGGGTGATCGAATTGCGGGTGGTCTCGTTGCCCGCCACCGCGAGCAGGATCACGAAGAACGCGAACTCGTCCGAACCGAGATGCTCGCCGTCGACATCGGCGTTGACCAGCTGGGTGACGATGTCGGAGGCCGGACAGCCGCGACGCTGTTCGGCCATGTTCCAGGCGTAGCCCATCACCTCGGCGGTCGCGGTGTGGTGATTGCCCTCGAACTCCGGATCGTCGTAGGAGATCATCTGGTTGGTCCAGTCGAACAGCTTCATGCGGTCCTCCTGCGGCACGCCGATCAGCTCGGCGATGGCCTGCAGCGGCAGCTCGCACGCGATCTGCTCGACGAAGTCGCCGCGACCGGACTTCTTGGCCTCCCACACGATCTTCTCGGCCCGCTCGGTGAGCGCGGCCCGCAGATTCTCCACCGCGCGCGGGGTGAAGCCCTTCGACACGATGCGCCGGATCTTGGTGTGCTGCGGCGGATCCAGGTTCAGCATGAGCATGTTGCCGAGCATGTCGATCTGCTCGCGCGTGGTCTCCTCGTTGAACCGGATGATCGCCGTGTTCTCGTGCGAGGAGAAGTCCTCCGGATTCTTCGAGATCTCCTTGATGTCGGCCAGCTTGGACACCACCCAGTACCCGCCGTCGTCGAACCCGCTGGCGCGGTCGGGCTGCGCGCACCACCAGACCGGCGCGGTGCGCCGCAATTGCGCGAACTCCTCGATCGGCAATCGGCTGGCGAGGAGGTCGGGATCGGTGAAATCGAATCCCGCGGGGATGTTTGTGCTGGTCACGGCAGTCTCCTTCGATCCGGTGCGCGGACTTCGCACCGTGATGTGGAACACGTTCACCACGATGAAACCACGTCGGAACCCTTTATGAACAGTGTTTAGTAATACCTGTTCACAAACTGGTTCGATGGGCTCGGGAGGCGTGGTCCGGCCCGGGATCCTCCGATTCGCCGACCACCACCAGCGGTCCTGGGCAAGATGGCGGCGTGGACCTGCCGTTTCTGCGTGCGCACCCGCACCTGCTTCCGACGTTCCTCGCTCATCAGCGGCTGCGGACGACGCCCGTCGCGGGTGGGTCGATCAGCGTCGCCGAGCGGATCTTGCTCGACGACGGGACGCATCTGTTCCTGAAGACCTGGCCCGGCGGGGTGTCCGCTGCCCCGACCGCCGAGCGGGCGCCCGCTCCGTCCGGACTCTTCGCGGCGGAGGCGCAAGGGCTTCGCTGGCTGCGAGAGGCCGGTGGTGTCGCGGTGCCGGAGTTGTACGCGCAGACCGATGAACTGCTGTTGATGCAGTGGGTCGACCATGCTGAGCCGACCGCCGCTGCCGCCGAGCGATTCGGTGCGGGATTGGCGGTGACCCACAGCGCGGGCGCCCCCGAATTCGGCGCTGCCGCCACGGGTTTCCTCGCCGGTCTGCCCCTCGACAACACCCCCGGCGAGGACTGGCCCACCTGGTACCGCGAACGCCGAATCCTGCCGTACCTGAAACTCGCCGTCGACGCGGGCGCCCTCGACCCCGTCGACGCCACTCACATCGAATCGATCCACATCGAAGCCCCCACCGAACCTCCTGCCCGAATCCACGGCGACCTCTGGCCGGGAAACATCCTCTGGGGCCCCTCCGGCACCCCATGGCTGATCGACCCCGCCGCCCACGGAGGACACCCCGAAACTGACCTGTCCACCCTGTCCCTCTTCGGCGGCGCCCCCTACCTCCCCCGAATCGTCGCCGCCTACAACGACGTCCACCCCTTGGCCCCCGATTGGCAAACCCGCATCCCCCTCCATCAGCTCCACCTCCTCCTGGCCCACGCCGTCCTCTTCGGCCGTTCCTATCGAACCGCCGTCTTGGACGCGGCCTCCCATTACCGCTAGTGCGTCTGACGGGACATGGTGTGTCAGAACGAGGTAGGGGTACTGGTTGTCAATGACGAAGGCCACCAACATCATTCGACGCTGATGGCCTTTGTCGGTCAGGCGTTCAGATCGGCGACGGCTCCTGTCGCCGTAGTGCGGGCAGGACTCGGGGTGCCGATCGGGTCGCCCATACTGCGAACCCGATGTAGAGCGCCTGTTCCGGGATTCGCTGCCACAGGGGCGATGCGGGCTCGCCCGCGAACGGGATGTCGTTGAGGGCGGCGTAGATGTTGGCGGGGAGGAGCAGGAGGAGCAGCGGCACCAGGGCCCAGCCCGCGATCCACCTCGTGCGGGTGAGGATCAGGCCGAGCGCGGCGAGGAGTTCCAGGACGCCGCTGGCCAGGACCATGAAGCCGGGGAACGGGACGAAGGGCGGGATCATGGCGACCATGTCGGCGTAGTTGGGCATCACGGTGACGCTCGCGGGCATGAAGTGCGCGGTGCCCGTCATCACCAGCATGACGGCCAGTGCGTGGGCGGCGCCGGCGGACCACGAGGCGAAACGGGTTACGCCGAGCGCTCCGAGCGTGCGAAAGACAACGAGCGAGCCGACCAGGGCGACGAGGGTGATCATAAGTACTCCCAGAATGGATACTGACACTATCTACTATGGATAGTAACACTATCCACCCTGTCGTCATTCCCCGCAAGTGCCGACCAACGACAAAGGCCGCCCACACCTTTCGGTGTGGACGGCCTGACAAGCGAGAAGGTCAGCGGGTGAAGAGCAGGGCCCGCTTGACTTCCTGGATCGCCTTGGTGACCTCGATGCCACGAGGGCACGCGTCGGTGCAGTTGAAGGTGGTGCGGCAGCGCCAGACACCTTCGACGTCGTTGAGGATGTCGAGGCGCTCGCGGGCGCCTTCGTCGCGGCTGTCGAAGATGAAGCGGTGGGCGTTCACGATCGCGGCCGGGCCGAAGTAGCTGCCGTCGGTCCAGTACACGGGGCACGACGTGGTGCAGCAGGCGCACAGGATGCACTTGGTGGTGTCATCGAAGCGGGCCCGGTCGGCCTGGCTCTGGATCTGTTCGCGAGTGGGCTCGTTGCCCGAGGTCATCAGGTACGGCTTCACCGCGCGGAACGCGTCGAAGAACGGCTCCATGTCGACCACGAGATCCTTCTCCACGGGCAGGCCGCGGATCGGCTCGACGGTCATGGTGAGGGTCTTGTCGCCCTTGGGCAGCATGTCCTTCATCAGCACCTTGCAGGCCAGCCGGTTCACACCGTTGATCCGCATGGCGTCGGAGCCACACACACCGTGGGCGCAGGAGCGCCGGAAGGTGAGGGTGCCGTCCAGGTAGGACTTGATGTAGATGAGCACGTTGAGGAAGCGGTCGGTCGGCAGGACCGGCACCTGGAACGAGTCCCAGTGCGCGCCCTTGTCGTCCTCGGTGCTGAACCGGGCGATCTTGACGGTGACCATGACCGAGCCCTCGGGGACCGGCGCCGGCTTCTGCTTGGTGGGTTCGATAACAGCAGTCATCAGTACTTACGCTCCATCGGCTCGTAGCGGGTCTGCACCACCGGCTTGAAGTCGAGGCGGATCTCGGAGATGAGCTCCGGGCCCTCCTTGTACGCCATCGTGTGCCGCATGAAGTTCGTGTCGTCGCGGTCCGGGTAGTCCTCGCGAGCGTGGCCGCCACGCGATTCCTTGCGGTTGAGCGCGCCGACGACGGTGACCTCGGCCAGCTCGAGCAGGAAGCCGAGCTCGACGGCCTCGAGCAGGTCGCTGTTGTAGCGCTTGCCCTTGTCCTGCACCGTGATCCGGGTGTAGCGCTCCTTGAGCGTGTGGATGTCGGTGAGGACCTTCTTGAGGGTTTCCTCGGTGCGGAACACGCCCGCGTTCGCATCCATCGTGGCCTGCAGCTCGGTGCGGATGTCGGCTACGCGCTCGTTGCCGTGGTCGGACAGGATCAGCTCGAGCCAGTCCATCACCATCTGCGACGGGTTCTCCGGCATCTCGGTGAACTCGGTGCGGTTGGCGTACTCGGCGGCCGCGATGCCGGCGCGACGGCCGAACACGTTGATGTCGAGCAGCGAGTTGGTGCCGAGACGGTTCGCGCCGTGCACCGAGACGCACGCGCACTCACCGGCGGCGTAGAGGCCGGGCACCACGTCGGTGTTGTTGCGCAGCACCTCGCCACGGATCTTGGTCGGGATACCACCCATGACGTAGTGGCAGGTCGGCATGACCGGCACCAGCTCGGTCACCGGGTCCACGCCGAGGTACGTGCGCGCGAACTCGGTGATGTCGGGCAGCTTCTCCTCGAGCACGTCGGCGCCGAGGTGGGTCACGTCGATGTAGACGTAGTCCTTGTTCGGGCCGGCGCCACGGCCCTCGGCCACCTCGAGCACCATCGAGCGGGCGACGATGTCACGCGGCGCGAGGTCCTTGATGGTGGGGGCGTAGCGCTCCATGAAGCGCTCACCGGAGGCGTTGCGCAGGATGCCGCCTTCACCACGCACGGCCTCGGAGATGAGGATGCCCAGACCGGCGAGGCCTGTCGGGTGGAACTGGTGGAACTCCATGTCCTCGAGCGGCAGGCCCTTGCGGAACACGATCGCCATGCCGTCACCGGTCAGCGTGTGCGCGTTCGAGGTGGTCTTGTACATGCGGCCCGAGCCGCCGGTGGCGAACACGATCGACTTCGCGTGGAAGATGTGGATCTCGCCGGTCGACAGCTCGTAGGCGACGACGCCGGTGGCGACGGGGCCACGGTCGGACTCGGTCATCACCAGGTCGAGCACGTAGAACTCGTTGTAGAACTCGACGTCGTGCTTGACGCAGTTCTGGTAGAGCGTCTGCAGGATCATGTGACCGGTGCGGTCGGCGGCATAACACGCGCGACGCACGGGCGCCTTGCCGTGGTCACGGGTGTGGCCACCGAAACGACGCTGGTCGATCTTGCCCTCGGGCGTGCGGTTGAACGGCAGGCCCATCTTCTCCAGGTCCATGACCGCGTCGATGGCCTCTTTGGCCATGATCTCCGCGGCGTCCTGGTCGACGAGGTAGTCGCCACCCTTGACGGTGTCGAAGGTGTGCCATTCCCAGTTGTCTTCTTCGACGTTGGCCAGCGCGGCGCACATGCCGCCCTGGGCCGCGCCGGTGTGGCTGCGAGTCGGGTACAGCTTGGTCAGGACCGCGGTGCGAGCGCGCGGGCCGGCCTCGATCGCCGCGCGCATGCCCGCGCCACCGGCGCCGACGATGACCACGTCGTAGCGATGCTCCTGAATCGGACGGGATTCACTCATGCGAGGTGGCCTGTTCCTAACCTGTGATGTTGGGGTCGAAGGTGAAGATGACGTACGTGCCGACGGCGACGACCAGGATCATCGACAGCACGAGGATGACCTTCAGCCAGAACCGGGTGGAGTCCTTGCGCGAGTAGTCATCGATGATGACGCGCAGACCGTTGCCGCCGTGCAGCTGAGCCAGCCACAGCATGGACAGATCCCAGAACTGCCAGAACGGGCTCGACCAGCGACCGGCCACGAACGCGAAGTTCAGCCGGTTCACGCCGCCGTCGATCATCAGCATGATGAACATGTGGCCGAGCACGAGGACGATCAGGAACAGGCCGGAGATGCGCATGAACAGCCATGCGTACTTCTCGAAGTTGCCGTTCGACTTGCCGCGCGGCGAACGCGGGGAGTCGAGGCTGGCCGGGCGATCGTAGGACTTGCCGAGGACAGGTGCAGACATATCAGTGCTCCGTCAGCAGGTAGAAGAACTGGCGGCCGACGCCCGCGGCGGAGACCAGAACCCAGATGGTGAGGACGATCCACAGCATCTGCTTCTGGAATCGCGGACCCTGGGACCAGAAGTCGACCAGGATGACCCGGACACCGTTGAGGGCGTGGAACAGGACGGCGACGACGAGACCCATCTCCATCAACGCCACGACGGGGTTCTTGTAGAGCTCGATCGCGTGGTCGTAGGTATCCGGGTTGACCCGGACGAGTGCCGTGTCCAACACATGCGCGAAGAGGAAGAAGAACAGCGTGACACCGGTGATCCGGTGCAGCGCCCACGACCACATGCCAGGGTCGCCGCGGTACAGCGTCTTCCGCTTCGGCTGGGCCGGAGCCGGAGCTTCTATCGTGGTCATAGAGTGCGGTGCCTCCAACGTCGTTGATGGACCCGGTCACAGATCCGACGCCGGCATGCGTGGAGAGGCAAATGCCCAGGTGGCTGCGCTGTATTCTCGAGCGCTGGCCCGCCGCCGGGAACCTGAACCGATCTTCGGTGAACTCTAATCCCCTCTGTTTCGCGGAACTAATTCGGCGTGCCGCGCGTTGCGCGTAAAACAGGCGAGTTAGGTTTACCTTTCTCGATGCCGGATACTGGTGTTCCGGCCCCTGTTTCCCGGTGTTCGGCGGGATCGGCTGGAGGTTATCGGTGCCCGAAATCGACTGGAATACGTTGCATGACATGGCAATTCGGGCAATGGGGTCGGCATACGCCCCGTACTCGGGTTTCCCCGTCGGCGCCGCTGCTCTCAGCGCGGATGGCCGAATTGTGAGCGGATGCAATGTGGAAAATGTCTCATATGGGCTAACCCTGTGTGCCGAATGCGTACTCGTCGGTAACTTATTTGCGTCGGGTGGCGGCCGTCTCGTCGCCGTCTCGGTGACCGATTCTCGCGGCGAAATCCTGATGCCGTGTGGGCGCTGTCGTCAGCTGCTGTTCGAACACGGCGGGGGCGAACTACTGGTGGACCACGCCGACGGCCCGAAGCCGCTGTCGGAGCTCCTGCCCTACGCCTTCGGGCCGGATGATCTGGCGGCCGGGCAGCAGTAGCCGGGCAGCAGTGCCAGACTTGGCGCCATGACGGCACTGGATGCGGTTTCGGTCATTACTACCAAGCGTGACGGCGGCGAGCTGTCCGACGCACAGATCGACTGGGTGGTGGACGCGTTCACCCGGGGGATCGTGGCCGACGAGCAGATGTCGGCCCTGGCCATGGCGATCGTGTGGCGGGGGATGACCCGGCGCGAGACCGCGCGGTGGACGGCGGCGATGATCGGGTCGGGCAGCCGGATGGACTTCACCGACCTGCCGCGACCCACTGTCGACAAGCATTCGACCGGTGGTGTCGGCGACAAGATCACCCTCCCGTTGGCTCCGCTGGTGGCCGCGTGTGGGGCCGCGGTGCCGCAGTTGTCCGGGCGAGGGCTCGGGCACACCGGTGGGACGCTGGACAAGCTCGAGTCGATCCCCGGCTGGCAGGCCGATGTGACGGTGCCGCGGATGCGGGAGATCCTCGCCGACCCGGCGATCGGCGCGGTGATCTGCGCGGCGGGTGCTGATCTGGCGCCGGCCGACAAGCGGCTCTACGCGCTGCGGGATGTGACGGGGACGGTCGAGTCGATTCCGTTGATCGCGAGTTCGATCATGAGCAAGAAGATCGCCGAGGGGACAGCGGCGCTGGTGCTGGATGTGAAGGTCGGGTCGGGTGCCTTCTTGAAGACTCTCGACGGCGCTCGCGAACTCGCCACGGCGATGGTCGAACTCGGGCGCGATGCGGGTGTGAACACGGTCGCCTTGCTGACTGCGATGGATACTCCGCTCGGGCGGACCGCGGGCAATGCGATGGAAGTTGCCGAGTCGGTGGAGGTGCTCGCTGGTGGGGGACCTGCGGATGTGGTCGAGCTGACTTTGACGCTCGCCCGCGAGATGGTCGCGCAAGCCGGGCTGCATATCGATCCTGCTGATGTTCTCGCTGACGGCCGGGCTATGGATCACTGGCGGGCGATGATTCAGGCGCAAGGGGGGGATCCGGACGCTGCGCTGCCCGTCGCTCGGCATACCGAGATCGTGCGGGCCGAATCGAGTGGGGTGCTGACCCGGCTCGATGCGATGGGGGTGGGGGTTGCTGCTTGGCGGTTGGGGGCGGGGCGTGCTCGTCAGGGGGAGAAGGTGCAGGCGGGCGCTGGGATCGAGATGCATGCCAAGCCGGGGGACCTGGTGGTGGTGGGGCAGGCGCTGTTGACGTTGCACACGGATACGCCGGATGCTTTTGCTGGGGCTTTGGCGGCGCTCGAGGGGGCTGTGACGATCGAGTCCGCGCCGGATGGGAAGCCGGGGGAGTTGGTGCTCGGGCGGATCGGCTGACAAGGGTTGGTAGTCCCAGGACGGTTTGACGCTGTGTTTTTGGCGCGCTGGCGCGCGCGTGTCCGCGGCCCTGAGGGGCCGCCGGTCAGGCACCGGGGCTTGCTCCTTCGTCGCCTACGCCCCGGCGC
>NZ_JBHTUD010000035.1:0-31047 GCF_042794235.1 Nocardia sp. NPDC056541 | reverse complement strand
GTCTGCGCTCGAAGCGCATGCGCCGCAGGCGCGAGTCTCGAGCGCTGACCGGCGGCCCCTCAGGGCCGCGGACACGCGCGCGCCAGCGCGCCAATAAACACAGCGTCAAACAGTCCCGGGACTACCGAACTCCGAATCCCGCCCTATAGGTCGAACGTCTCCCCCGGCGACACCGCGTGCACCGGCCCCGAGAACGCCGCCTTGGCCTCCGCGATCACATCCTCACGTGAAGTCCACGGCGGAATATGGGTCAGCAACAGCTCCTTGGCCCCCGCGCGAGTAGCGATTTCCCCCGCCTCGGTCCCCGAAAGATGAATCCCCGGCGGACGATTCGCCGGATCATGAGTCCACGACGCCTCGGCCATCAGCACATCCGCACCCTGCGCCAAGTCGACCACCGCATCGCACATCGCCGTATCACCGGTGTAGACGAAGACCCGGCCGTCGCCCGCGGTGATCCGCAGCCCATAGGACTCCGGCGGGTGGAACATCCGCCGAGCTTCCACCGTGTGACCGGGCCCGAACGGAATCGGGGTGTTCTCGACCCACGCCTGCGAGTCGATCACATCGGACCAGTCGTCGGTCTCGCCGCCGATCTCCGCGGACGCATTGCCGATCCGCAGCGCGGAATCGGACGGCCCGCGGACCAGTGCCTTCCCGGTCGGCGGATTCGGGTGGTAGCGACGCCACACCAGCAGTGCGGGCAGATCCAAGCAGTGATCCGCGTGCAGGTGGGTGAGGAAGATATCGACATCGGCCGGGTTCATGTGCTTCTGCAGCGCGCCGAAAATACCGGGGCCGAAGTCGATGACAGTCGGCCGCATATCAGGGCCCGTCAGCAGGTAGCCCGACGCTGGGGAGTCCGGGCCGGACACGCTGCCCGAGCACCCGAGGACGGTAAGGCGCATACCCCCATGCTGCCACGACGTGCTGGTGCTCAATGCAGGATCCCCCCAATTTCCAGACCGGATCCCCGGTTACCGCGTTGGTAGTGCGCGGCCGACCGATGCTCCACGGCGGCGTCGACGTTCATCTGACGAGAGTACCCAGCCCGCGAGCACTCCACCCACCGCCCCGAAAAGATGCCCCTGCCAAGAAATTCGAGGGTCGCTCGGCAGCACGCCCCACAGCATCGAGCCGTAGAACACGAGGATCACCAGTCCCACCACGATCTGGCCCACATTGCGCGTGAACCACCCGCGGCAGATCAGGTACGTCAGCCAGCCGAACACGATCGACGACGCTCCCACGTGCACACTTCCCGCCGACCCCGTGAGCCAGGTACCGACGCCCGCGATCACCCAGATGATCGCCGTGGCCGCGATCCCCCGCCCGATCCCGGAGAGCAACACGAGGAAACCCAACACGAGCAACGGCAGCGTGTTGGCGAACAGATGGTCCCACCCGCCGTGCAGCAGCGGGGCCCACAGAATCCCGTCGAGCCCGGATACCTCGCGCGGCTCGATGCCCGCCGAGTCGAGTTCGCCGACCGATCCGGGTGGCGAATCGTAGGAGAGGACCATGTCGACGCCCTCGATCACGTACAGCGCCCCCACGAAGCCCAGAATCACCACCGCGGCCCGAATCCACGAACCGCCTCGCGACGCGCCGATGCCCGAACTCGCGTTGCCACGCAGCCCCGAGATCCGATCAGGATCGAACGAGGCACCCACCCCACCGCTCACCGACATCGCCTCCACTCCGGCAAGGGACCGTCGAACAGCCCGTTGACCAGAGCGTACCGAAGCCGGGTCACATCGCGTCAGGCCCAGAGTTGCCCGTCCAGCTTCTCCTCGGCTTCGTCCAGCGTGCCGTCGTATGCCCCGGTGGACAGATACTTCCAGCCGCCGTCGGCGACCACGAACGCGATATCGGCCCGTTTCCCGGCCTTCTGCGCCTTCTTGGCGATGCCGAGCGCGGCGTGCAGGATCGCCCCGGTGGAGATCCCGGCGAAGATTCCCTCCTCGCCGACCAGTTCGCGAGTCCGTTTCACCGCGTCGTACGGGCCCACCGAGAACCGGGTGGTGAGCACCTTCTCGTCGTAGAGCTCTGGGATGAATCCCTCGTCGATGTTGCGCAGGCCGTAGACCAGTTCGCCGTAGCGGGGTTCGGCGGCCACGATCTCGATACCGGGCACGTTTTCACGCAGGAACCGGCCGGTGCCCATCAACGTCCCGGTCGTGCCGAGTCCCGCGACGAAATGGGTGATCTCCGGCAGGTCGGCCAGTAGTTCCGGCCCGGTGTTCTCGTAGTGCGCGAGCGCGTTGGCCGGGTTGCCGTACTGGTACAGCATCACCCAATCCGGATTCTCCGCCGCGATCTGCTTGGCCATCGCCACCGCTTGATTGGATCCGCCCGCCGCGGGCGAGTCGATGATCTCGGCGCCGAACATCGTGAGCAGTTGCCGCCGCTCCACCGAGGTGTTCTCCGGCATCACGCACACGATCCGGTAACCCTTGAGCTTGGCCGCCATGGCCAGCGAGATCCCGGTGTTGCCGCTGGTCGGCTCCAGAATCGTGCAGCCGGGGGTGAGCAGCCCGTCGGCCTCGGCCTGTTCGATCATCCGCAGCGCGGGCCGGTCCTTGATCGAGCCCGTGGGATTGCGGTCCTCGAGCTTGGCCCACAGCCGCACATGATCGTCGCCGTCCCACTGGGGCGACAGGGTCTGCAATCCGACGAGCGGCGTATTGCCGAGCGTCGCGATCAGCGATTCGTAGCGGGCCACGGGGTCAGGCGCCGCCGGCCACGGCGGGCAGGATGGTGACCGACGCGCCCGCGGGCACCTCGGCTTCCAGCCCACCGGAGAAGCGCACGTCCTCGTCGTCGACGTAGATGTTGACGTAGCGGTTCAGCTTGCCGTCCGACAGCAGCTTCTCGGCCAGCCCGGGGTGGTTCGCGTCGAGATCGGCGATGAGCGCGGACAGCGTCGAGCCCTCGCCCTGCACCCGCTTCTCACCTCCGGTGATACCACGCATGATGGTCGGAATGGACACGGTTACCGGCATGGGGGCTCCTCGGGGGTGGTGACTGTTCTCGGACGGTTCAGTAGGAATCGACGATGCGCACCGGTTCTTCGGTGACCTCGCCGTCGACGATGCGGTAGCTGCGCAGTTCGTGTTCCTGCGGGTCGCGCGTGGAGACCAGCACATAGTGCGCGTCCGGTTCGGCGGCGTAGGAGATGTCGGTGCGGCTCGGGTAGGCCTCGGTGGCGGTGTGCGAGTGGTAGATCACGACCGGCACTTCGTCGGCGTCGTCCATCGCGCGCCACACGCGCAGCTGTTCACCGGAATCGAACCGGTAGAAGGTGGGCGAGCGTTCGGCGTTGACCATCGCGACGAAGCGTTCCGGCCGGTCGCTGCCCTCGGGGCCGGCGATGATGCCGCAGGCCTCGTCCGGGTGGTCGGCGCGAGCGTGCGCCACCATCGCGTCAACGAGATCGGCCCTGATCACCAGCACTTCATCGACCCTTTCCACATCCTGCGTGCGCGCTGTCGAGCACCTTCCCCGACAACGACCCACCCTATTCGGGTATTCCGCGGGGTATGCACTCCGGTCCCGGCCGGATCGTCACCGCAGGCGCGGCAAGCCGCCGAAGGGCTGGTCAGCAGGCAGTTGCGGCCACCGGGCAGCCGCACCACCGACAGTGGGCGACCTCGCGCGAGGTCGCCGATCAGCGCGGAAACAGATCGTAGTAGGCGGGGATCCCGGCGATCGAGGTCGCGGCGAGCACCGCGTCGACGACGGCGCGCTCGACGACCACCGCCGCGGCCGTACACAACTGGTCGAGCAGCAGCAGGTCGGTGGGGAAAGCGCGCGGCAGCGCGAGCGGGGTGACCTCGATCGCGCCGGTGGACAGCGCGAACAGGGTGTCGCCGTCGAGCGGGGAATGCACGGGGCGGATCGCCCGGGCGAGTCCGTCGTGCCCGGTCGCGGCCAGCCGTCGGCAGCCGGCTGGGTCGAGGGCGGCGTCGGTGGCGATCACCCCGATCGTGGTGTTGAGCACCATGCTCTTCGCGGGGAGCGCGGCAAGTGCGGCGATCTCGTCCGCTGTCGCGTGCCGCAACCCGAAGAAGTCGGGTCCGTCGGTGCCGACGCCCCACGGCAACCCGGTGCGCGGATCGACGACCGACCCGACGGGATTGGCCACGATCACCGCGCCGACGGTCACCCCGGCCCCGGGGCCGTCCGCGAGAACCACACTCGCCGAACCGATTCCGCCCTTGATCGCGCCCGCCCGCGCACCGACACCGGCGCCCGCGGTGCCCCGGGCGAACTCGGTCGACGCCGCCGCGGCCGCGCGATAACCGAAGTCCGCGCCGGGCCGGATACCCCAGTCCCCGACCGGCAGATCGAAGATCACCGCGCCGGGCACGATCGGGACCACCCGACTCGGGTCGGCCGGGTCCATCGGAATGCCCTCGCGGTGTTCCTCCGACCAGCGCATCACCCCGTCCGCGGCGGCGAGGCCGTACGCGCTACCTCCGGTGAGGAGCACGGCATTGAGTTGGCGAACGGTGTTGGCCGGGTCGAGTAGGTCGGTTTCCCTGGTGCCGGGTCCGCCGCCGCGGACGTCGACCGAGGCCGTCGCGCCGCCGGGGACCCGCACGACCGTGCAGCCCGTCGCGGCGCCGGTACCGAGGGTGACTTCGGCGTCGAGCGCCTGGTAATGCCCGACCAGCACCCCGGCGACATCAGTGATCGAGTTGCGTACTCCGGGGCCGCTGCGCATCATCTCGTCCTTCGTCGGCGATTCCGGTCGTCGCGCTCACGGCGCGAGCGCTTGCAGTAGTGAATCCTGCATCCAGGTGAGCCAGTGGTAGACGTCCAGATGCGGGGCGCGCGGGTCTTCCGGATCGAAATGGTCGGGCGTGTCGTCGTCGATGTCGAGCAGAGTGCCCAGCGCGAGCCGGACATCGGTGAGCGCGGCCAGCCACGCGTCGGCCTGCTCGGGCGTGAGCGCGATCTTGCCGCCCACTTCCGGGCAGCTGTCGAGGACGGTCTGCCCGGCGGCCAGTTTCGCGTCGATGATCTCCGGCTCGTGCAGGCTGCGCAGCGCGCTGTTGAGATCGGCGCGCGTGGCATCGGGAGAACCGGGCTCGGCGCGGTGGAAATCGGGCAGCAGACGCAGCAGTTGCGGATCGTCGGGCGGGGTGGAGCTGCCCGTGCGCAAGCCGGTGAGCGCGGCGAGTTCGTCTTCGGGAGCGTCGGCTGCGCGGTCACTGAGCAGTCCGGACACCGCGCCGATCAGAGAGCGAAGGACGGTGGCCTCGTGCTCGTCCATTTCGGATCGAAGCTTGAGGCCACTCAGTGAGTTCTTCCTGCTCCACTTACGCACAGGCCCAGGTTACTCAGGTCGTCAGTCGCGCTGCATGGTTGCCCAGAGCCCCGCGGCGTGCAGTCGGCGCACGTCCTGCTCCATCTTGTCGCGCGATCCCGAGGACACCACCGCCTTGCCCTCGTTGTGCACCTGCATCATCAACTCGGTCGCCTTGGCTTTGCTGTAGCCGAACAGCTTCTGGAAGATGTAGGTGACGTAGTGCATGAGGTTCACCGGATCGTCCCAGACCACGGTGACCCAGGGCCGGTCCTCGGCCTCCAGGATCTCGGTGTATTCGGTGGTCTCCGGTGTCGCCTGCGGTGCCGACAGTGCGGCGTTCACAGCGTCGGTGACGGCGCCGGCCCGAACGTTATTGCACACGGCCATAAAAACCAGGGTACGACGAGGCCCGCAGGAAACAACACCCGCGGTGACTAGAGTTTCTGGTGTGCAGATCCGTGACGAGTTCGCCAGCAGCGCGCTGCTGACCGACCAGTACGAGCTGACCATGCTGGCCGCGGCGCTGGCCGACGGTTCGGCTCAGCGACAGTGCACCTTCGAGGTGTTCGCCCGGCGGTTGCCGAACGGGCGCCGCTACGGCGTCGTCGCCGGCACCGGCCGTCTGCTCGACGCGCTGACCCGCTTCCGCTTCGGCCCGCAAGAGCTGGCCGTGGTCGCGAAGTTCCTCGATCCGGCCACCGTCGACTGGTTGCGCGAGTATCGCTTCACCGGCGATATCGACGGCTACGCCGAAGGCGAGCTGTACTTCCCCGGTTCACCGATCCTGACCGTGCGCGGCAGTTTCGCCGAATGCGTGCTGCTCGAGACCCTCGCGCTGTCGATCTTCAATCACGACAGCGCTATCGCCTCGTCGGCCGCCCGGATGGTGAGCGCGGCCGCGGGCCGCCGGATGATCGAGATGGGATCGCGGCGCACCCACGAGCTCGCCGCGCCGTCGAGCTCGCGCGCCGCCTACCTGGCCGGATTCGACGCGACCTCCAATCTCGAGGCCGTGCGCAGCTTCGGCGTGCCCGGCGCGGGCACCAGCGCGCACGCCTTCACGCTGCTGCACAGCGGCGCCGACGGCGAACACGAAGCCGCGGCGTTCCGCAGCCAGATCGACACGCTCGGCATCGGCACCACGCTGCTGGTCGACACCTTCGACATCACCCGGGGTGTCGCCACGGCCATCGAGGTGGCCGGGCCCGAGCTGGGCGGTGTGCGCATCGACTCCGGCGACCTCGGCGTCCTCGCCAGGCAGGTCCGCGACCAGCTCGACGAACTCGGCGCCACCGGCACGCGCATCGTGGTCTCCGGCGATCTGGACGAGTACGCGATCGCGGCGCTGCGTGCCGAACCGGTCGACGTGTACGGCGTCGGCACGTCGGTGGTCGTCGGTTCGGGTGCCCCGACCGCGGGCATGGTCTACAAGTTGGTCGAGGTCGACGGCATCGCGGTGGCCAAGCGGTCCAGTCACAAGCAGTCGCGCGGCGGGACCAAGAAGGCGGTGCGATTGGCCCGCGCCACCGGCACGATCGTCGAGGAGATCGTCTATCCCGAAGGCGGAGAAGCACCGGCCACCAACGGTTTTCAGGTGCGGGAGCTGCAGGTGCCGCTGGTTCGCGAGGGCAAGGTGGTCGACGGCGTGGCGACGCTGGCGCAGAGTCGCGAACTGGTCGCACGCGGGTTGGTGAGCCTGCCGTGGGAAGGGCTGAAGCTCTCCGCGGGCGAGCCCGCCGTGCCGACAACGTTCCTCGGCTGAGCGTCGCGGCACGCCGACGTGCCGACGACTCTCGACCGCACCGGCACCCGGTCGGCCACCGCGCCGGGGTGGCCGCGCGGCGTCGCGCGGCGGAGAATGGTGCGGTCGAACGAGCTGGAGGATGACATGGGACGCGGTCTGATCATCGTGGACGTACAGAACGATTTCTGCGAGGGCGGCTCCCTCGCGGTCGCCGGCGGCGCGGCGGTAGCGGCCGCGATCACCGACTTCGTCGCCGGCGAGCAGTACGATGCGGTCGTCGCCACCCGCGACTGGCACATCGACCCCGGCGCCCACTTCTCCACCGAACCCGACTACGTCGACTCCTGGCCGCCGCACTGCCGAGTGGGCACCCCCGGCGCCGATTTCCATCCCGCGCTCGATGTCTCGCCCATCCAGGAAACGTTCTCCAAGGGCGAGTACACCGCCGCCTACTCCGGCTTCGAAGGCGCGGCAGCGGACGGCACCTCCCTCACCGATTGGCTCCGAGCCCGCGGCATCGACGCCGTGGACGTGGTCGGCATCGCCACCGACCACTGTGTTCGGGCCACCGCGCTGGACGCCGCCGAGGCCGGATTCGACACCACCGTCCTGCTCGACCTCACCGCGGGCGTCGCCCCCGAAACCACCGAGACCGCCCTGACCACCCTCCGCGATGCGGGCGTCGGGCTGCGTCCCTGAATACTTCCCCCATGGACTATCGATTCCCGGCGCACACCCGATCCGCCCTGACGAAGGCACTCGCCGAGATCGACAGCATCCACGACGCCGCCGACACCGTCTTCTGGTCGAACCCGGCCACCGACGACCTCCAGCGCCTCGGCATCGCCGCGTTCGGCAAACTCCCCCCGGCCTTCTCCCACCTGCTGGCCCTGTCGAGCCTGCACACGAGCGTTCTCGACGCGGGCTTCTCGAGCTACCTGAAAACCCGCCGCAGCGAACTCCCCTGGGCCACAAGAGGTTTACGCGCAGCAGGCATGCCGCAACTGGCCGCCGCGGCCATCATCGCCGCCCGCGACGCCTCCCTCAGCTCCCCGAACGACGACCTCGATCGCTTCTGGGAAGACGAACACCAGACCCTCGCCACCCCCGACCAGATCCGCCGCCCCACCGGCGACCGCGCCGAAGACCCCGACGAGATCTACGACATCAACGAACCCGAGGATTTCGAACAGCGAGTCCTCGACTACGTCCGCGATCACATCGACGACTTCGTCCGCGAGTCCTGACCGGGCTCGCCATCGCTCGGGCAAACCTGTCCGAGGGTGCGGATAAGCTGCCAGCGTGCCCGAACTCCCTCCCGTCGCCGACCTGCTCGTCACCGCCGTGCATGCCCTCGGTGGCAAGGAACGCACCGGGCAGACCACCATGGCCACCGCCGTCGACCACGCGATCGACACCAAGGAGCACCTGGCCGTCCAGGCGGGCACCGGCACCGGCAAGTCGCTGGCCTATCTCATCCCGAGCCTGCGGCACGCGGTCCGTACCGGTCGCACGGTGGTGGTCTCCACCGCCACGATCGCGCTGCAACGCCAGCTCGTCGACCGCGACCTGCCGCGCCTGGCCGAGGCACTCACCAAGCCGCTCGGCCGCGCACCCAAGTTCGCGATCCTCAAGGGCCGCAACAACTATCTCTGCCTGAACAAGATCAACAGCGTGATCCCGGAAGACACCGGCGGCGAGGCCGAGCTGTTCGACGCCTTCGCCATCTCCCGCCTCGGCCGCGAAGTCCAGCGCCTCAACGAATGGGCCTCCGACACCGAGACCGGCGACCGTGACGAACTCGCCCCCGGCGTCACCGACCGCGCGTGGCGCCAGGTGAGCGTGGGCTCGCGCGAATGCCTCGGCAAGGCCCGCTGCCAGTTCGGCCAGGACTGTTTCGCCGAGAAGGCCCGTGCGGAATCGGCCCAGGCCGACGTGGTGGTCACCAACCACGCGCTGCTGGCCATCGACGCCATCAGCGGCATCCAGATCCTGCCCGAACACGATGTGGTGGTGATCGACGAGGCGCACGAACTGGTCGACCGTGTCACCGGCGTCGCCACCGCCGAACTGGCCGCGACCGCGATCAGCGCGGCCGCCCGCCGCTGCACCAAGCTGATCGACGAACGCGAGGTAGACCGCCTGGAGGGCGCCGCGGAGGCCTTCCACCAGGCACTGGAGGATCTGCCGCCCGGCCGCTGGGACCAGATGCCCGACGGCATCGCCCCGGTGCTCGCCCTGGTTCGCGATTCCGCCTGGAACGCGCGCACCGCCATCGCACCGCAGGGCACCGTCAAAACCCAGGACGATCCCGACAACGCCGCCGCCCGCACCATGGCCGTGGCCGCCATCGACGACGTGCACGACGCCGCGGTCCGCGCGCTCACCGCGTTCGAGGAAGCCGACCCGGCCGCCCGTCGCGATGTCATCTGGTTGTCGGCCGACGAGATGCGCGGCGTCGCCCGCCGCACCTTACGGATGGCGCCGCTCTCGGTCGGCGGCCTGCTGCGCAGCAGGCTGTTCGGCACCGCGACAGTCGTGCTCACCTCGGCCACCCTGCAGATCGGCGGCTCGTTCGACGGGCTCGCGATCACCTGGGGCCTGCCGTCGCAGTCGCGCGGCAAGGTCGATGCGGCCATGGCCAACGGCGCCACCGCACCCGCCGACCTGGAATCGGTGCGCTGGAACGCCCTCGACGTGGGTTCACCGTTCGACCACGCCAAGTCCGGCATCCTCTACGTGGCCAAACACCTGCCCGCCCCGGGCCGCGACGGCCTCTCGCCCGCCTATCTCGACGAGATCGAACAGCTCATCACCGCCGCCGGTGGCCGTACGCTCGGCCTGTTCTCCTCGATGCGCGCCGCCAAGGCCGCCACCGAGGCGCTGCGCGAGCGGCTCGACACCCCGGTGCTGTGCCAGGGTGACGATTCGATGGGCGCGCTGGTGCGCAAGTTCGCCGACGACCCGGCCACCTCATTGTTCGGCACCCTCACCCTCTGGCAGGGCGTCGACGTGCCCGGACCGTCGCTGAGTCTCGTTATCCTGGACCGCATTCCGTTCCCCCGGCCCGACGACCCGCTGCTCACCGCGCGCCAGCGAGCGGTGGAGTCGCGCGGCGGCAACGGTTTCATGACGGTGGCCGCCAATCACGCCGCCTTGCTGCTGGCCCAGGGCACCGGCAGGTTGCTGCGCAGCGTCGACGACCGCGGCGTGGTCGCGATCCTCGACTCCCGCCTCGCCACCGCCCGCTACGGCAGCTACCTGCGCGCTTCGCTGCCGCCGTACTGGGAGACCAGCGATCCCGAGGTGGTTGCCAAGGCACTGCGCCGGCTCACCGACTCCGCCTGAGCGAAGCCGACGCTTGCAGGTCGAGTCTTGCAATCGAGGTGACCACACTCGTGAATCAGCGAGCGTGCGAACGCAAGACGTGAGAACGTGTGGTGATGATGCACCACGCCGATGGCGAGGTACTCGGCGAATTTCTGGTCAGCGCAAGATCTTTGGCCGAGTACCGCGCGATGTTCCATCTCTCCGACGATGATCTGGCTGGGCGCCGTGTCCTCGATTGCCCCGGTGGCGCAGCAAGTTTCGCGGCCGAGGCAAGCGCCATGGGTGCCGAAGTCACCGCGATCGATCCCATCTACGCCACCCCACCGACCGAACTGGCCGCCCGCGCGACCCCCGAAACCGAACGCGCCGTGGCCTGGGCACACTCCCACGCCGACCGCTACCGCTGGGACTGGTACGGCTCCACGACAGAACATGCCGCGATCCGCCGCGGCGCCGCCGCCCGCTTCGCCGACGACGTGCGCGCCGCGCCCCACCGCTATCTGGCCGGCTCGTTACCCTCACTCCCGTGTCCCGACGACGCGTTCGACCTGGCCCTGAGCTCGCACCTGCTGTTCAGCTACGCCGACCGGCTCGACGCCGACTTCCACTTGGCCGCCCTGCTCGAACTGGCGCGCGTCGCCACCGTCGAAACCCGCGTCTACCCGCTGCTCGACTACACCGGCGCCCCACTCGACGACCTCATCGACCACCTGCGCACCGAACTCCACGACAAGGGCATCGCCACCTCCCTGCAAAAGACCGGGTATGAGTTCCACCACGGCGCCGACACCATGCTGACGTTGCGTCCGGCGGCCTGATGGGCGAGTGCGGGGCGGGCGCGGCGGCCCGCAACGTGCACGCCGAGAACGGTTCGCCGCCAGCCGTACCCGCTTTCATGTCGTTTTCCTACCGAAGTCGGTCCGCCGCCGAGCGCCGTCGACCCGGCGCGGTAGGTTCTTAGTCGTGCATACGATGTGGGCCGGCCGGTAGTACGGCCGTGGCGGAGAGATCTCGAGGCGTGGCACTTCCGCGCACGACCCTGACGCTTCTTCTGCTACTCGGGACCGCCGCCTTAGGCGTGACGCTGCTGTTCACCACCATGGACCCGTGGATGGACAGCGGCGGGATTCTCGTCGGTGGTCTCGACGTGCACATCTACCGCGACGGCGGCTGGCGGGTCGTGCACGAACGGGCGCTCTACATCGAGCCGACGCACTATGGCCTGCTCTACACCTACACGCCGTTCTCGGCCGTGGTCTTCCTGCCGCTACTACTGGTGCCGTGGGCACATGTCACCACGACCTGGATGGTGCTCAACCTGCTGGTGCTGTTCGGGGTTGTGCTGCAGAGCTTCCGGATGCTCGGCTACCGCACCACCCCCGGGCTGGCCGCCGTCAGCGCACTGCTCACCCTGGCCTGCACCTTCGCCGAACCGGTGCGTACCACGCTGTACTACGGGCAGATCAATCTGGTGCTGATGCTGGTGGTGCTGTGGGATTTCTCCCGCGCCGAGAACAGCAGGTTGCGCGGTATCGGCGTCGGTATCGCCGCGGGTATCAAGCTGACTCCGCTGTATTTCATCGCCCAGTATCTGGCGCAACGGCAGTGGCGCGCGGCCGCGACCGGCGCTCTCACCTTCCTCGCGTCGATCGGTCTGACCGCGCTGATCCTGCCGAGCGACTCGTATCAATACTGGACGTCGACGTTCTTCCATTCCGGTCGCATCGCCCCGGATGTCCACCCCGCCAACCAGTCCCTGCGCGGCGCCATCGCCCACCTCACCCACGGCCCCGCGCCGGTGTGGTTGTGGCTGTTGATCGCCGTGCCGATCGCGCTGGTCGCGCTGTGGCTGGCCGCGGTCCTGGTCCGCCGGGGCGAACCCCTGCTCTCGGTCACCCTCGGTGGCCTCACCGCCTGCGCGGTCTCCCCGTATTCGTGGGGTCACCACTGGGTGTGGTTCGTTCCGCTGCTGGTCTACCTGATCCACCGCGCTCAGACCCGCGCGCCCTGGTGGCTCGCCGCGGCCGCGCTCTACCTGTCCATCGCCGCCTGGACCTACACCTACACCCCCACCTGGGTGAGCGTCGGCACCTTCCTGCTCCCCCCGTGGTGGCCGCTGCCCCAGGTCCTGATGAACATCTACGTGATCATCTATCTGAGCACCCTCGCGGGCATCGCCCTGCGTATCCGCGCCCGCAAACTTCCCCCGGCCCCCATCGAGCCCGCCATCGATCTCGCTGTCCCCGAACAGCTTTCACCCGAAACCCGGACCGTCGCCGCCCCACACCCCGACGACGACCGCCCGGCGATGATGAACTGAACTACCCGCAGGACCAATCGAAAACGCCCGACTCCAGATCGAGCTGGGCGTTGCCGCCGCCGAAGTTCATCCCGGAGATCTCCTCGATCTCCAGGTAGTACGGGGTCAACCCCTCGGGCAGCGCCTGCACGGGGAAGGCGGTGCCGCCGAGGTGGGAGCGGCCGAAGAGCGGCTCGGCCCACGTGGTCCAGCCGGAATCCTCGGTGAGCGGGTCCTGGTACTTGGTGTTGGGCTCGTATTCGACCGGGGGAACGCCCACGTTCGGGTCGGCGATGCGCTCGGCGAGCCAGACGCCGACGGTGGGGTGCACGTCGTCCCACGCATTACAGCCCTCATCGCTCGCGGTCGGGGAACCCGGCTTGCGAACATCGGCGGGCGGGGCGACGGGGCCGCCGGCAAATTCCTTGTCGGTGAGCCAGATCAGCGCGAAGGCGCCGCCGATCTCGTCGTGCATGATCTGCAACTTCGGGTGCAGGCGGGTGGACACGAGATCGCGGGCAAGGGGATCGTCCGACGAGGCGTCGGCCTCGACCGCGTCGGTTCCGGCGAACTGCCCCTCGCCCTGGAAGAGCGCGATGGCGGGGAACCCGGGTCCGCGACGCTGGAAATCGGTGGGCAGGCGCAGGGTGAGCGCGTGCATCATCGGCAGGCCGGTGACAGGTCCGCGCGGCCACGTCGCCGGATCGATGGCCGGTCCCTCACTGCCGATCCAGCCGGAGCGCACCGGCGCGTCGAGCACCAGCGGATCACCCTCGGGCGTCTCGGCCAGTTTGTCCGCCGAGTCTCCGAAACCCAGGTCGTAAGCCTTCATCGCAGCTCTCCTCTTCCATCCGCGGACAATGCGTGGCGCCGCTGTGTACAGGCGCCGCCACGAGGTTAATCGCTGCCACCGACTCCCCGCGCGTGCTCCGTGGAACCACGGACGTACGGGCGATGACGAATCAGCTCGAGGCGACGCGAAAGAGGCGGCGCGGCAACCGAACCCCGGTCACCGCGCCGCCTCTCGACGATCAGCGTTGCTGCGTCGGATCAGAGCACAGCCTTGAAGATCAACGTCACCACCGCGGCCACGACGGCGAGCGCCACGGCCCCACCGCCCCACACCACACCCTGGCGCTGCCACGGCCGCCCGGCGTCGAGCGAGAGACGCCCCGGCCCGGTGAACGCCAGCGCCGCGGCGGCCAGCGCGAACAGCAGCGGCGTCGTGAACCCCGGTACCGACGGATCCGCCGGGAAGAGCCCGCCGCTCCACAGCACGTTGATGGCGTTGATCATCGTTCCGAGCACGATGGCGGCGGCCAGCGGCGTGAACAGCCCGAGCACCAGCAGCAGCCCACCGACCAGTTCGGCGAGCCCGGCCAGCGTGCCGAAGAGTTCGCCGGGGTTGTAGCCCATGGCGGTGAAGCCGTCGGCATTGGCACGCCAGCCTGGTCCGTTGAACCAGCCGAACAACTTCTGGGTTCCGTAGGCGGCCATCAGTCCACCGAAGCCGACGCGCAGCACCAGCAGGCCGATGCCTGCGGCGGTGGTTTCGTCGGTGGTGGCGGTAGGAGTCAGGCGGGTAGCGGTGTCGGTCATCGTGTCCTCGTCTGCGAATCGGAAACATCCCCGCAACCGGACCGCGGTCCGATTGCCTTCCTCGATCACAACCCTGGGTCCGGTGCCACTATTTCACGCCGTTCCGGGCAATTCTGTGATGCCGGTCACAATCGATCGAAAAGGGCCGCCCCATCGGGGCGGCCCTGCTCGCAATTCCTCAGATCACCACGCCATAGTGGCGTAGCCGACCAGGGTCTCCTCGGACTCCTGCGACAGCTTCCACATGCCGCCGATGTTCTTCCAGGTCACGGGGATCGGGAAGGCGTAATCGCCGAGGCGGCTGTTCAGAGTGGCCGACAGAGTGTCGCCGTCCACGGTGACCGGGCCGGAGACATCCCAGCTGTAGCCGGGGATCCGGTTGACGGTGTCGCGCACGACCGCGAGGCTGCCGCCGTTGCCCGACTCGAGCTCGGCCGACGAACCGTTCATGGCCGCCTGCAACTTGCCGTACAGCTCGCCGACCGAGGGCGTGGCCGGTGCGGCGATCGCGGCGGGGGCGGTGGCGACAACAGCGGCGGTAACCGGCGCGAAGATGGTGGCAAACGCCATCGACGCGGCAACGAGCGAACGCTTCATGGGTGGATCTCCTCTAGTTAGGCAAGCCTAGGCTAGCCTGAGTATAGACACACCTATGGCCGGAACGTCTACTCGACCAAGAAGAAGAAGTACGCGAGAAACAGCACCATCAGCGCCCACATGGCCGGGTGCACATCCTTGATGCGACCCTTGGCGACCATCACGATCGGGTAGAAGATCATGCCCATCGCCAGACCGTTCGCGATCGAGTACGTCAACGGCATCATGATGACGGTGATGAACGCGGGCACCGAGTACTCGAGGTTCTGCCAGTCGATGTCGCCGAGCGAACGCGCCATCAGGATGCCGACCACGATCAGCGCGGCCGAGGTGATCTCGGCCGATCCGGCGACCACCGAGAAGATCGGATAGCAGAACATCGCGATCAGGAACCAGCCCGCGGTGGTCACCGCCGTGAGCCCCGTTCGGCCACCCGCCGACACACCCGCCGTCGATTCGACATACGCGGTGGTGGTGGAGGTACCGATGATCGCGCCCGCGGTGGTACCCACCGAGTCCGCGGCCATCGCGCTCGCCGCGCGCGGCAGGGTGCCGTCCTTGTTCAGCAGACCGGCCTGGTTGGCAACGCCGATCAGGGTGCCCGACGCATCGAAGAAATCGACGAACAGCATGGTGAGCACGACCACGATCATCTGGCCGGTGAACGCGTCGGGCAGGTGGATGATCGCCTGACCGAAGGTCTGATCCAGGCCCTTCGGCATCTCGGCGATACCGTCCGGCACGCCGACCAGACCGGTCACCATGCCGAGGACCGTGGTCGCGACGATGCCGTACAGCACCGCGCCGTGCCAGCCGATCACCAGGAAGACCACGGTCACGATCAGGCCGAACAGGGCGAGCAGGGTGGTGCCCTTGGTGAAATCGCCGAGGGTCACCAGTGTCGCGTCACTGTTGACGACGATGCCCGCGTTCTTCAGACCGAGGAACGCCACGAACAAGCCGATACCCGCGCCGACCGCGAACTTCATCTGCAGCGGGATCGCGTTGAGGATCCGTTCCCGGACCTTCGTGACCGCCAGAACGAAGAAGATGATGCCCGAGAGCAAGGTGCCCGAGAGCGCTACCTGCCACGGGATACCCATGCTGAGCACCACGGTGTACGCGAAGAACGCGTTGAGACCCATGCCCGGAGCGAGCGCGATCGGGTACTTCGCCCAGAGGCCCATGACCAGTGTGCCGAAGACGGCGGCGACGGCGGTGGCCGTGAAGACCGCCTGCATCGGAATGCCCTTGTCGCCGAGGGCGCCTTCGTCACCGAGGATCGACGGGTTCACCGCCAGCACATACGACATCGCCAGGAACGTGATCGTGCCCGCCATCGCCTCGCGCTTGAAGGTGGACCCACTCGACGAGATACCGAAGTATCCGTCGATGCGCCCTCGGGCACGGGTTAGGACGTCGCTGGCCATGACTCTCCTCAATGATCGACCCAGGAACGGTAGCGGAAAGTTCACTGAATCGAATAACCCGGCGCCTGTGTCACCGTGTACGGTTACGCGCCCGCGACGGCCACCAAGCCCAGTTCGGCGTCGGACGCGAGCAGCGCGTTGTGGGGAAGCACACGGACCGTGTACCCGACAGCACCCGACAGCGGGACCGGAGCCTGGATCGAATACAGCTCGCTGCCCTCGTCGGCGCCGATGTGGCGCATCTCGATCGTGGTCGTGTCGGAGAGGTCGTCGGTCGGCGAGACCCGGCCGAGTATCGCCTGCATCACCACATCCGACGGCGCGAGCCCGCCGAGGTCGACGCGCGCGTGCAGTGACAGTTCCGCGCCGATCACCGGGGTGTCGGGCAGGCCCGAGCTGTCGACCTGCGCGATCCGGACCGACGGCCACGCGGCGTCGACGCGCCTGCGGTACTCGGCGACCGCCGCGGCGCCCGCGAACTTGTCGGCGGCGGCCCGGCCGAACGCGGCGGCCGCCGGTCCGTAGTACTGCTCGGCGTAGTCGCGCACCATCCGCGAGGCCAGGACCTTCGGGCTGGTGGTCTGCAGGGTGTGGCGCACCATCTCGGTCCAGCGGACCGGCACATCGCCGGCGCCGCGGTCGTAGAAGCGCGGCGCCACAGTGCGTTCGACGAGTTCGTAGAGCGCCGAGGCCTCGAGATCGTCGCGGCGCGATTCGTCGCGGACACCGTCGGCGGTGGGGATGGCCCAGCCGTTCTCGCCGTCGAACATCTCGTCCCACCAGCCGTCGCGGATGGACAGGTTGAGGCCGCCGTTGAGCGCGGACTTCATCCCCGAGGTACCGCACGCCTCGAGCGGGCGCAGCGGATTGTTCAGCCACACATCGCAACCCCAGTACAGGTAGCGGGCCATCGACATGTCGTAGTCGGGCAGGAAGACGATGCGATGACGCACCTCGGGATCGTCGGCGAACCGCACCACCTGCTGGATCAGGGCCTTGCCACCGTCGTCGGCGGGGTGGCTCTTGCCCGCCACCACCAGCTGCACCGGCCGTTCGGGGTCGAGCAGCAACGCGCGCAGGCGTTCGGGGTCGCGCAGCATGAGGGTGAGCCGCTTGTAGGTGGGGACGCGGCGGGCGAAACCGATGGTGAGCACGTTCGGATCGAAGACGTCGTCGATCCAGCCGAGTTCGGCGTCGGCGGCGCCGCGCTGTCGCCAGGAATCGCGCAGCCTGCGCCGCACTTCGTCGATCAGGACGCCGCGCAACGTGTTTCGCGTCGACCACAGCTGACCGAGGTCGACGTCGCTGAGCTTCTCCCAGCCCCGCGCCTCCTCGACCAGTTCGGGCCCGACGAGTTCGCGCGCCTTGTCGATCCATTCGCGCGCGGCCCAGGTCGGGGCGTGCACGCCGTTGGTGACCGAGCCGATCGGCACCTCGGCCGCGTCGAATCCGGGCCACAGCGCCGCGAACATCTCCCGGCTCACCTCGCCGTGCAGTTTCGATACCCCGTTGGCGCGCTGGGCCATGCGCAGACCCATGTGCGCCATGTTGAACACCGAGGGGTCGCCCTCGCGCCCGAACGCGAGGATCCGGTCCACGGAAAGCCCCGGCAGCAGCGCGGATTCGGATTCGCCGTGCGAGCCGCCGAAGTACCTGCGCACCAACGGCATCGGGAAACGGTCGATGCCCGCGGGCACCGGGGTGTGCGTGGTGAAAACGGTTCCCGCCCGCACCGCGGCGAGCGCGGTCTCGAAATCCAGTCCACCCGCGATGAATTCACGCATGCGCTCGACGCCGAGGAAACCCGCGTGGCCCTCGTTCATATGGAAGACATCGGGATCGGGCAGGCCGTTGGCGCGGGTGTAGGCGCGCACCGCGCGCACGCCGCCGATACCCGCCAGGATCTCCTGCTTGATGCGGTGATCCTGGTCGCCGCCGTAGAGCCGGTCGGTGACGGCCCGCAGTTCGGGGTCGTTCTCGGCGATATCGGAATCGAGCAGCAGCAACGGAATCCGCCCCACCTGCGCGATCCACACCCGTGCCCGCAGTACCCGCCCCTCGGACATGCCGACGTGGATGAGCACCGGCGAACCGTCGCTGGTGAGCAGGCGCAGCGGCAGGCCCTGCGGATCGAGCGCCGGGTAGTGCTCCATCTGCCAGCCGTCGGCCGACAGCGATTGCCGGAAATACCCCGAGCGGTACAGCAGCCCGACGCCGATCAGCGGCAGCCCGAGATCCGAGGCGGCCTTGAGATGATCACCGGCGAGGATGCCGAGGCCGCCGGAGTAGTTCGGCAGCACCTCGGTGACACCGAACTCCATCGAGAAATAGGCGATCCCGGCGATGTCGGTGCCGGTCTGCTCCTGGAACCAGCGCGGCCGTGTCAGGTAGTCCCGCAGACCCGCGGCGGCCGCGTCGACGCGCGCGAGGTAGGCCGGGTCGGCGGCGAGCTCGTCGAGCCGTTCGGCAGGGACCTCACCCAGCATCCGTACCGGGTCCTGACCGACGGTTCGCCACAACTCGGGGTCGAGCTCGGCGAACAGATCCTGCGTCGGGCCGTGCCACGACCACCGCAGGTTGGTCGACAACTCACCCAGCGCGGCGAGCCGCTCCGGCAAATGGGCACGGACAGTGAACCGACGAAGTGCCTTCACCCCGGAAGAATAAACGATCGCGCCCGCACTGGGGGTCTAGGTGAATCGGGCAGCGAACTCGGGGCTCGGCGGGACCTCGGTGATCACGTCGATCAGGACGCCGGCGGGGTCGGCGACGATGAAGTGGCGCTGACCGAAGTCTTCGGTGCGCAGGTCGAGCTCGGCGCGCAGGCCGCCGGTTTTCACGAGTCGGTCCCACTCGGCGTCGACATCGTCGACCTCGAAGTTCAGCACAACACCCTGTACGGGTTTTCCGAAGCCTGCCGGGATCGTGGGGTGGGTGGGGTCGAGCAAAGCCAGTTCGTAGGTCGGCTCGTCGTCGCCACCCGGCCGCCGCAGGCTGACGTACCAGTCCGCCTCGAAGACGATCTCGAAGCCGAACCAGGCCGTGTAGAAGTCGCGCGATTGCGCGATTCGGGTGGTGGCGAGAACGGGGTAGTAGCTGCTGAGTTTCATGGGATCACCTTTCACATACCGTCGGTATGTATCGTACGATAGTTCACATACCATCGGTAGGTCAATGGGAGGGCACTCGATGAGCTCGACGGCACGGACGCGGCAACGCGAGGAGACGCGGCGCATCCTGCTGCACGAGACCAGGGCGCTGTTCGCCGCGAAAGGCTATGCCGCAGTAGGGCTATCGGAGATCGTGACGTCCGCCGGGGTCACCAAGGGCGCGCTGTACCACCACTTCGACAGCAAGGCCGACCTGTTCCGTGCGGTCCTCACGCAGGTACAGGAGGAGGTGGGCGCGCAGGTGGCCGCCGCCGCGGACACCGAGTCCGACCCCTGGACGCAGCTCACCACCGGCTGCGGCGCGTTCCTGCGAGCCTGCGCCGACCCCCGTGTCCAGCGCATCCTGCTGATCGACGGCCCCGCCGTCCTCGGCTGGCACGAATGGCGGGCCATGGACGAAGCCAACTCGGCTCGCCACCTCGACGAAGCCCTGCGAACCCTCGTCGACGCCGGTGTCCTTGCTCCGCAACCGATCGCCCCGCTGACCCAACTGCTCTCCGGCGCGATGAACGAAGCCGCGCTGTGGCTGGCCACCACCACCGCCCCCGGCGCGCTCACCGACACCATCGCCGCCCTCGATCGCCTCCTCGCGGGCCTGCGCATCGCCTGACCCCACGAAATCCGTTCGCCATACCCCGGCACTCCGTGTCACCATGCACCGATGCCGCACTGGGTCGATGTCCTGCCCGAATTCCTGGTCGCCGCCATCATCTTGGCCGCGCTTCCCGGACCCGCGACGGCGCTGTTCCTGCAGCGATCGGTACGCGACGGGCGCTCCGCCGGTCTGGCCGCGGTAGTGGGCAACGAGATCGGCATTCTCGGCTGGACGCTCGCGGGCGGCACCGGGCTGTCGATCCTGCTGGCGGCCAACCGCTGGCTCAACACCACCATGCACGTCGTCGGCGCCGCGGTGCTGATCTGGCTCGGCGTGCAGTCGTGGCGCCACGCCCGCGGCCACCACGACGAGTTCGGCGCCGCGCTCACCGCGAAACTGCCCGGCGGCAACACGCCCGCCGCCGCCTTCCGCGCCTCACTGATCTCGATCGCCGCCAACCCGAAGGCCGCCGTCTTCGGCATGACGATCCTGCCCCAGTTCCTCCCGGACGAAGGCCCCGTCATCCCCACCCTCCTCATCCTCGCCACCATCCAGGTCGTCGTCGACGGCGCCTGGTGCGTAGGCGTGGTGCTGGCCACCGACCGAGCGGGCGCCTGGCTGCGCCGCGCGGCGATCCGCCAACGGATGGAACGAACCCTCGCCGCCATCCTGGTGGCCCTCGGCCTCGGCCTGGCCGCGGACACCCGCTGAACACCGCGTCCTCCCCCGGCCGCCGACGCTCCCCACCCAGCGAAAGTGCAGTAAGTTAGCCGAGTGACCGGCCGGATTGCCATCGATGACATCGCCCCGTCCATTCCCGGCGGCCGCCCGGCCAAAGCCGCAGTCGGCGAGGTGTTCCCTGTCCGCGCCGTCGTCTGGCGCGAGGGTCACGACGCGGTAGCCGCCACCCTGGCGGTCCGCGCCCCCGGCTCCTCCCGGATCACCCGCATCCGGATGACACCCGACTACCAGCCCGACGTGTTCAACGCCCTCTTCACCCCCCACCTCCCCGGCGTGTGGACCTACCGCATCGAAGGCTGGAGCGACCCCCTCGCCACCTGGCGAAGCGCGGTCGAGGCGAAGTTGTCGGTCGGCCAGTCCGCCGCCGACCTCGCCAACGACCTCGAGATCGGCGCCGTCCTGTTCGAACGCGCCGCCCAAGCCGTCCCGAAGAAGCAGTTCGAACGCCTGCGCGCCGCCGCCACCGCCCTGCGCGGTGACGAACAACTCCCGGCCCGGGTCGCGCCCGCGTTCTCCGAGGAGGTCGCCGAGATCCTGCGCGCCACCCCGCTGCGCGAGATGGTCACCCGCGGCACCCAGTTCTCGGTCCTGGTCGAACGCCGCCGCGCCCTGGTCGGCTCCTGGTACGAGTTCTTCCCGCGCTCCACCGGCGGCCGCGACGCCGACGGCGCCCCGATCCACGGCACCTTCGCCACGGCGGCCCGCGAACTCCCCCGCATCGCCGGCATGGGGTTCGATGTCGTCTACCTCCCGCCGATCCATCCGGTCGGCGAGGTGAATCGCAAGGGCCGCAACAACACTCTCACCACCGAACCCGGCGACGTGGGCTCCCCCTGGGCCATCGGCTCGGCGGACGGCGGACACGATGCCGTGCACCCGCTGCTGGGCACCGAGCACGACTTCACCGAATTCGTCTCCGAGGCAACCGCTCTCGGTCTGGACGTCGCCATCGACCTGGCCCTGCAATGCGCCCCCGACCATCCGTGGGTCGCCGCCCACCCGGAGTGGTTCACCACCCTGCCCGACGGCACCATCGCCTATGCCGAGAACCCACCGAAGAAGTACCAGGACATCTACCCGGTCAACTTCGACAACGATCCCGACGGTCTCTACGCCGAGATCCTGCGGGTGGTCCGGCACTGGATCTCGCTGGGCGTCACCATCTTCCGCGTGGACAACCCGCACACCAAGCCCGCCGATTTCTGGGAGTGGCTGATCACCGAGCTGCGCCGCACCGACCCCGACGTGATCTTCCTGTCCGAAGCGTTCACCCGCCCCGCCCGCCTCTACGGCCTGGCCCGCCGTGGCTTCAGCCAGTCGTACACCTATTTCACCTGGCGCGTGCACAAGTGGGAACTCACCGAGTTCGGCTACGAGATCGCCGCCAAGGCCGACGAGGCCAGGCCCAACCTGTTCGTGAACACCCCCGACATCCTGCACGAGAGCCTGCAGTACGGCGGCCCCGGCATGTTCGCCGTCCGCGCCGCCCTCGCCGCCACCCTCTCCCCCACCTGGGGCGTGTACTCCGGTTTCGAGCTGTTCGAACACGAGGCGGTCCGCGAGGGCAGCGAGGAGTACCTCGATTCGGAGAAGTACGAACTGCGTCCCCGCGATTTCGCCGGCGCCCTCGAACGCGGTGAATCGCTGGAACCGTGGCTCACCCGCCTGAACGAGATCCGCCGCAATCACCCGGCGCTGCAGCAGTTGCGCTGCATCCACTTCCATCACGTCGACAACGACGCGCTGATCGCCTACTCCAAGGTCGACCCGGCCACCGGCGACGCGGTGCTGGTCATCGTGAACCTCAACCCCTATGCCGCCGAGCAGGGCCACATTTCACTCGATCTCCCCGCCATCGGCCGCGAATGGCACGACCACCCGGTGGTCTTCGATGAGGTGAGCGGCGAGGAATACCACTGGGGCCAGCAGAATTTCGTACGTCTCGACCCCACGCGCGCGGTCGCGCACATCCTGTCACTGCCCGCAGTCCCGGCCGCGGCCCGCGCACCGCTGGCCTACCGCGAGACACTGTGATGAAGCGCCGCGATCTCCTGCTGCTGGCCGCGGGCACCCATCCCGACCCGCACACCGTCCTCGGCGCGCACGCCCACGCCGACGGCACCGCGGTCCGTGTCCTTCGCCCCCACGCCGACACTGTGACGGTGCTCGTCGGGGAGTCCGAACATCGGCTGAAATCGTTGGGCCACGGCATCTTCGACGCGATCCTGCCGTATCCGCAGATCGACGACTACCGCATCCGCGCCGAGTACCCCGGCGGCCAGACCGTGATCTCCGCCGACGGCTACCGCTTCCTGCCCACCGTCGGCGAACTCGACCTGCACCTTATCGGCGAAGGCAGGCACACCCGCCTCTGGGAGGTTCTCGGCGCCCACCCGCGCCACTACACCACCCTCGACGGCGACGTCGACGGCACCTCTTTCGCGGTGTGGGCCCCGAATGCCCGCGGCGTCACCGTCTTCGGCGATTTCGACCACTGGAGCGGCACCTCGGCCCCGATGCGCGCGCTGGGCAATTCCGGTGTGTGGGAGGTGTTCGTGCCCGGCGTCGGGCCGGGCACGCGGTACAAGTACCGGATCCACGGCGCCGACGGCCGCGTCGTGGATCACGCGGACCCCCTTGCCTTTTCGACCGAGGTTCCCCCCGCGACCGCCTCGGTGGTGGCCGGCACCGACCACGTGTGGACCGACAGCGCCTGGCTCCACCGACGCGCGAAAACCGACGCGGTCCGCTCCCCCATGAGCGCCTACGAAATCCACCTCGGTTCCTGGCGACCCGGCCTCGACTACCGCGAATTGGCCCACCAGCTGGCCGATTACGTCCGCGCGACCGGATTCACCCACGTGGAGCTGCTGCCCGTCGCCGAGCACCCCTTCGGCGGCTCGTGGGGGTACCAGGTCACCTCGTACTACGCCCCGACCTCACGTTTCGGCAGTCCCGACGACTTCCGCTACTTCGTCGACCACCTCCACAACGCGGGCATCGGGGTCCTGCTCGACTGGGTCCCCGCGCACTTCCCCCGCGACGAATGGGCACTTGCCCGTTTCGACGGCACCCCACTCTACGAACACCCCGACCCGCGCCGCGGTGAGCAACTCGACTGGGGCACCTACGTTTTCGACTTCGGGCGCAACGAGGTCCGCAACTTCCTGGTCGCCAACGCGGCTTTCTGGATCTCCGAATTCCACATCGACGGCCTGCGCGTCGACGCCGTCGCCTCGATGCTGTACCTGGACTACTCCCGCCCCGACGGCGGCTGGGAGCCCAACATCTATGGCGGCCGGGAGAATCTGGAAGCGGTCGACTTCCTGCAGGAACTCAACGACACCGTGCACGGCGCGCATCCCGGCGTGGTCACCATCGCCGAGGAGTCGACCACCTGGCCCGGCGTCACCCGCGGCACCGACGTCGGCGGCCTCGGTTTCACCATGAAGTGGAACATGGGCTGGATGCACGACACCCTCGGCTACCTGGGTCGCGACCCGATCCACCGCTCCTGGCACCACAACGAGATGACGTTCTCGCTGGTCTACGCATGGAGTGAGAACTACGTCCTGCCGATCAGCCACGACGAGGTCGTGCACGGCAAAGGCACCCTGTGGACCCGCATGCCCGGCGACGACTTCGCCAAGGCGAGCGGCGTGCGCGCCCTGCTCGCCTACATGTGGGCCCACCCCGGCAAGCAACTGCTGTTCATGGGTCAGGAATTCGGCCAGTTCCGCGAATGGGACAACGATCGCGGCCTGGACTGGCAGGAACTGGACAACCCACTCCACCAGGGCATTTCAACAATGGTCGCCGATCTCAATCGCACCTATACCGCCCACCCCGCGCTGTGGACCCAGGACACCACCCCCGGCGGCCACTCCTGGATCGAAGCCGACGACAGCACCGCCAACGTCTTCGCCTTCCTCCGCTGGGGCACCGACGGCAGCGCGGTGGCGGCCGTGTTCAACTTCTCCGGTTCCCTCCGCGAGAACTACCGCATCGGCCTGCCCCACCCCGGCCCCTGGCACGAGATCCTCAACACCGACGCCCACGAATACGCGGGTTCCGGCATCGGCAATCTCGGCATCGTCACCGCCGTCGACACCCCCAGCCACGGTCACCCCGCCTCGGCCACCGTCACCATGGCGCCTCACAGCGCCCTCTGGCTGTCCTGGACGGTCTAACGATCCAGGTCGACCCGAATCGTCAGCAGGTCGGTACCGAACGCCCGCACCGCGGTGCTGTTGTAGCGCGGCAACTGCCGCAGTCTGGCCCGCGCGTCGTCCCCGGGCAGCAGCACGGCGGTCCCCGGGTACCAGCGTCCGCCCAGACGCACCCTGACCTTGTTGTCGGCTTTGATGTTGCGCACATACTGCGAGCGATCCCCGAACTCGGAGACCAGCCAGAACTCGTCGCCGACGCGCCGACCACCGATCGGGGTGACCCGCGGCTGCCCACTCACCCGCCCGACCGTCTCGAGCAACTGCTGACCGGGCAGTCTGCCCAGTATCGGATTCAGTCGCCGCTGCAACGCGGTGACGATCCGATGCTGGATATCGTTCTTGGACGCCATATTTCGACCGTAGCACCGCTCACTCGCAGCGAAGCCGCCCCGGCGGTGTTCGGCCGGGGCGGCTTCGCAGCGATCTGAGCACGGCGGTCGGTCGAAGGTGACCCGAACGTGGCTGGGCTGTGGGTGTCAGTACAGGGCGGCGGCGAGCTTGCGGCGGGCCGCGATCACGAAGGGCTCGGCGGGGTCGAACAGCTCGAACAGCTCGAGCAGGCGGGTGCGCGCCTTGGTTCGGTCGTCGCCCGCGGTGCGCTTGACGACCGCGATGATCCGTTCGAAGGCCGCCTCGGGGCGCTGTTCGAACATTTCGACGTCGGCGGCGTCGAGGGCGGCGTCCAGGTTCGACGGGTCGGCGTCGGCGGTGGCCACCACCGCCGGATCGAGCTGCTGGGCCCTGGTCAGGAAGCGCAGCTGGCGCAGGGCCGCCTTGGCTTCCTCGTTGCCGGGTTCCTCGGCGATGATCGCCTCGTAGGCCGCCTCGGCGCCGGCGAAGTCACCTTCGGACAGCTTGTCCTCGGCGTCGACGAAGCGCGGATCCTCGACCTCGGGTTCGGCGGGGGTCGCGTCGGGGTCGCCCTCGAGCTTGCCCGCGGTCGCGTCCATCACCGCATCGAGCCACTGGCGGACCTGCGGGTCCGGCTGGGCGCCTTCGAAGTCGGCCAGCGGCTGCCCACCCGCCACCGCGATCACCGTCGGAATGCCCTGCACACGCAGCGCCTGCACGATGTTCATATTGGCTTCGGCCTCGATCGCGGCCAGATCCCAGGCGCCGCGGTCTTCGGCGTTGAACCGTTCGAGCGTGCGAACCAGCTCGACGCTGCCCGCGCTGCGCTGCGAGAACAGCACGACCACCACGGGCACCTGCGTGGAGCGCCGGATCACCTTGGCTTCGAAATCCGCCTCGGTGACCGTGTGGTTCCCCGAGGCCGGAGCAGCAGCAGCGGCACCGCCGGGCGCGGCGGGCGGCTGCTTCAGCGCGGACAGATCCACCGCGCCGGACATGGCGGCGGCAGCGGCGGGCGAAGGACGGCGGGCAGCGGGTCGAGTCACGGTTTCCAGTTTGTCACGAAGCCGTCGGGGCGGCAGCCGCGGAGCCCTTGCTCGCGTCGGCGCTCAGCTCGCCCAGCTGACCGGTGCGCACCGCCCAGACCTCGAAGATCACGGTGAACAGCGGCGGAATGCTCGACGCCAGCGCCAGCACCGTGGTCTTCCAGTTCCAGTTCAGCTCACGCGAGGCCAGCAGCGCGGACAGCACGAACAACACGAAGATCCCACCGTGGACCGGGCCGAAGATCTTCACGCCGATCTCGTTGCCCTCGGCGGGCAGGTACTTGAACGCCATACCGGTCAGCAGACCGATCCAGGACAGCGCCTCGAGCACCGCGAAGAACCGGAACCGGCTGGCCGTTGACCGCAAATCGAAGAAACCCATGCCCACCATTGTGCCGCATGATCTACGACACCACGTAGTTGGACCGGTCACAGCGAAAGCCCTGGTACTCACGAGGAATACCAGGGCTTTCGTGGTCGAACAGGATCAGGCGGGAACGCGGATGATCAGCGCGTCGCCCTGGCCGCCACCGCCACACAGCGCGGCGGCACCGACGCCACCACCGCGACGCTTCAGCTCCAGCGCCAGGTGCAGCAGGATGCGCGCGCCCGACATGCCGAGCGGGTGCCCGATGGCGATGGCGCCACCGTTGACGTTCACCTTCTCCGGGTCGTAGCCCAACTTGCGAGTCGAGGACACCCCGACGGCCGCGAACGCCTCGTTGATCTCGATCAGGTCCAGATCGGCGGGCGTGATGCCCTCCTTCGCGCACGCGGCGAGGATCGCGTTGGCCGGCTGGTCCTGCAGGGTCGAATCCGGCCCGGCGACCTGGCCCGCGGCGCCGATCTCGGCGATCCACTCCAGGCCCAGCTCTTCGGCTTTGGTCTTGCTCATCACGATCACCGCGGCCGCGCCGTCGGAGATCTGCGAGGCGGTGCCCGCGGTGACGGTGCCGTCCTTGCGGAAGGCCGGACGCAGCTTGCCCAGCGACTCGACGGTGGTGTCGGCGCGAATGCCCTCGTCCTCGGTGACGTAGACCGGGTCACCCTTGCGCTGCGGCACGGCGACCGGCACGACCTCGTCTTCGAACAGCCCGTTCTTCCACGCGGCGGCGGCGCGCTGGTGCGAGGCCGCGGCCAGCGCGTCCTGATCCTCGCGGCTCACCTTGTCCAGGTCGTTGCGATCGTCGGTGAGCAGGCCCATGGCCTGGTCGGTGATCACGTCGTGCAGGCCGTCGTAGGCCATGTGGTCGACGAGGGTGGTGTCGCCGTACTTGAAGCCCTCACGGCTCTTGGGCAGCAGGTGCGGGGTCTGGCTCATCGACTCCATGCCGCCGGCCACCACGATCTCGTGCTCACCCGCGCGGATCAACTGATCGGCCAGCGCGATCGCGTTGATGCCCGACAGACAGACCTTGTTGATCAGGATCGACGGCACATCCATCGGGATGCCCCCGGCGATGGCGGCCTGGCGCGCGGGCAGCTGCCCCGCGCCCGCCTGCAGCACCTGGCCGAGGATCACGTAGTCGACCTGCTCGGGCGCGACGCCGCCCTTCTCGAGCGCGGCCTTGATCGCGACACCGGCCAGATCCGAGGCCTTGAAGCCCTTCAGACCGCCCAGCAGCCGACCGACCGGGGTACGCGCACCGGACACGATGACAGAAGTGGTCACGAAAGCCTCGCATTCATTGAGTCGATCCTCGCGGACGCACACAGCAGCACCGCACGCGTACAGGAGTTGGACTCCACGGTAACCGGTATCGGCCCGCGCCCGGCACGCAGGTCCGCGCTAGCTTCGTGGGGTGACCAATGAGAACTTCATCCCCGCCGACTACGTCATCGCCGTCGACCACGTGGGCATCGCCGTGCCCGACCTGGACACCGCGGTGGCCTGGTACACCGACAACCTCGGCATGGTCGAGACCCACCGCGAGGTGAACGAGGCCCAGGGCGTCGTCGAAGCCATGCTGTCGTGCCCCGCCGCCGCCGACCGCGCCACCGCCCTGCAGTTGCTGGCCCCGCTCACCCCGGAGTCGACCATCGCCAAGTTCATCGACCGCAGCGGCCCCGGACTGCAGCAGCTGGCCTACCGGGTCACCGATATCGACGCGGTTTCGGGTTTCCTGCGCGGGCGCGGAGTGCGTTTGCTGTACGAAGCCCCTCGCCACGGGACCGCCGATTCCCGCATCAATTTCATCCATCCGAAGGATGCTGGCGGTGTGCTGGTCGAGCTCGTGGAGCCGAACCCGGATGTTACGCACTAGTACGCCGGTACTGTCGGTAAATCTCGGCGAGATCACAATCACGGTCGAGTCTCCATACGCTCGCTCGAGGCTGTATTTTGTGTGCCATGTCGTCACCTGAGTCCGATCGCAATCGCTTCGTTGCACTGCCCTTCACCGTTGTGCGCAAGGGTTATGCGCAAGACGAGGTGCGCAACTACTTCGACCGCTTCGACGCTGAGCTCCGCGTCACCGCCACCGACCGGGACGCTGCCGCAGCGCAGGCCCGCAATCTCGCCAGCCAGCTGGAAGATGCACGTGACGAGATCGACGAGCTCCGCAAGGAGGTCGACCGGCTTTCCGTGCCGCCGACCACCGCCGAAGGCATGTCCGACCGCATCTCGCGCATGCTGCGCCTGGCCTCGGACGAAGCGTCCGAGGTCCGCGCGCTGGCGCAGGCCGAAGCCGCCGAGATGGTGTCGATCGCCGAGCAGCAGGCCACCGAGATGCGTGGCAAGTACGAGTCGCTGCTCGCGGAGACCAAGGAGAAGCGCGAGGCGCTCGAGATCGAGTTCGAGCAGACCCTCGCGAACGCGCGCACCGAGTCGGCCAAGATCATCGAAGCCGCCCAAGCCGATGTCGAACGTCTGGGCAAGGAGGCCGAAGCCAAGCGCAAGGCCACCCAGCAGGACTTCGAAGCCACCATGAACGATCGGCGTACCAAGCTGACTCGGGCCATGGAGGAGCTCGAGGCCACCAGTCGCGCCGAAGCCGCCCAGCGGATCAAGGACGCGACCGACGAGTCGAACCGCCTGATCAGCTCCGCCACCCAGACCTCCGAGCGCAAGATCGCGCACGCGAAGGAACTGGCCGAGGAGATGCGCGTGCTGCGCGGCCGGGTGCTCGCCCAGCTGCTCGGTATCCGCGGTCAGCTCGATTCCGTGCCCGCCATGCTCGCCGCGGTCAACCGCGAGAGCGAACTGCTCGACGGCACGCCGGAGCGCAAGTCGATCAGCAACAACGGCAACAAGTCGGTGTCGAGCTCGCGTCAGAACAAGGCCATCCCCGAGGTCGCCGACGAGGACATCGTCGATGAGGACCGCGAGAGCGCCGACGTCAACTAACCAGCTGTCGGACTCGTCACGACATTCACCCGGAAAACCGAAGGCCGCCTCGAATCATCGAGGCGGCCTTCGGTTTTCTGTCCCTCAGGTCACGACCAGCGGCGGGTGATGCCGCGAGTGCGCCTGCCGTTCCAGCAACCCTGGTGCCAGTGCCTGCGGTCCTCCTCGCCACCCTCGACGGCCCAGGCCACGATGTGGGCGACACCGATCGCGATCTCGTGGTCGCAGCCGGGGCACCGATAGGGCTTCACCGCACGCGCGCCGGGAACCGTTCGCACGATATAGGTTTCGTCGCCCGGACCGTCCTCGGTGCGGCCGTACACGTCGCCGATCGGCCTAGGCGCCGCAGAACGCCCGCTGCGCGGTCTACGTCGCGGCATGACACTCCTCCTAGAACAAGCGGAAAACGTTGCTCTCCGTGCCGCGTAGCTCGTCGTAATCGAGCGTGAGGCACCGGATTCCACGGTACTCGGCCAGCGTCTTCGCCTGCGGCTTGATCTGCTGTGCCGCGAACACCCCGGCCACCGGGGCCAGCAGCGGGTCGAGGTTGAGCAGTTCGAGATACCGGGTGAGCTGCTCGACACCGTCGATGTCACCACGCCGCTTGATCTCCACCGCCACGGTGGCGCCGTCGGCATCGCGGCACAGCAGATCCACCGGGCCGATCGCGGTCATGTACTCGCGCCGCACCAGGGTGTACCCCTCCCCGAGCTTCGTCACGTGTTCGGCGAGCAGCTCCTGCAGATGCGCTTCGACGCCGTCCTTCACCAGGCCGGGGTCGACTCCGAGCTCGTGCGAGGAATCGTGCTCGATCTCCTCGATGGTGATCCGCAATTCCTCGCCGGCCTTGTTGGTCACGACCCACAGCGCCTTAGCCGTCACCGGCTCCGGAGTCTGTCCCTCCCGCAACGGCCGTACGCCGTCGGGCAAGGCGGCGGGCATCGCGTCCGGCACTTCCTGCTCCACCAGCCAGCACGGCGGACTCATCCAGTTCAGCGGCTTGTACGAGCCGCCGTCGGAGTGCACGAGCACCGACCCGTCGGCCTTGATCAGCAACAGCCGACGAGCCATCGGAAGGTGGGCGGTCAGTCGACCGACATAGTCGACCTGGCAACGAGCAATGACGAGGCGCACCCAAGCACTGTAGGCGACGACCCGGGGAACGCAAAAAGGCCCTCCAACCGAAGTTGGAGGGCCTTTCGCAAAGATGTTCCGGCAGTGTCCTACTCTCCCACACCCTGTCGAGTGCAGTA
>NZ_JBHTUD010000034.1:0-34484 GCF_042794235.1 Nocardia sp. NPDC056541 | reverse complement strand
CTCGAGACTCGCGCCTGCGGCGCATGCGCTTCGAGCGCTGACCGGCGACCCGGCCGCGGACCGGCCACTTCGTGGCCGTCCCTCCCTAGGGGTCGGGAGTGCGGTGGCTGGTGGTGCGGTCATGGCGGATCTGGGGTTGAACGGTGGGGCCGGCTAGTGCGGTAGGGCTGCGGACTTCGGGTGTACGGAGTCGCTAAGAGTGCGGTAGGGGTGTGGACTTCGGTGTGTGTGGAGTCGCGGGGAGTGCGGTAGGGGTGTGAGCTTCGGGTGTGTGGAGTCGCGGGGAGTGCGGTAAGGGTGTGGACTTCGGGGTGCGCGGTGTCGCGGGGAGTGCGGTAGAGCTACGGACCTCGGGGTGTGCGGTGTCGCTGGGAGTGCGGTGTGGGCGCGGGCTTCGGAGGCTTCGGTGTGGCTGGGCGGGGAGTGGGGGGCACGCGCTAGTGTGTCGGCTGTGTCTAGACGAGCTGATGGTAGGGCGGATGACGAACTCCGCGACGTGAAGATCACTCGGGGATTCACTACGCACCCGGCGGGGTCGGTGCTGGTGGAATTCGGGCAGACGCGGGTGATGTGCACCGCGAGCGTCACCGAGGGGGTGCCGCCGTGGCGCCGGGATTCGGGGCTGGGCTGGCTCACCGCGGAGTACGCGATGCTGCCCGCGGCCACGCACACGCGCAGTGGGCGGGAGTCGGTGAAGGGCAAGGTCGGTGGGCGGACGCAGGAGATCAGCAGGCTGATCGGGCGCTCGCTGCGGGCCTGCATCGACCTGGCCGCGCTCGGCGAGAACACGATCGCGCTCGACTGCGATGTGCTGCAGGCCGACGGTGGCACGCGCACCGCCGCGATCACCGGCGCCTATGTGGCGCTCTCGGACGCGGTGACCTACCTGGCCGCCGCGGGCAAACTGGCTGATCCGCAGCCGATTTCGTGCATGATCGCCGCGGTGAGCGTGGGTGTGGTCGACGGGCGTGTTCGCCTCGATCTGCCCTACGAGGAAGACTCGCGCGCCGAGGTCGACATGAACGTGGTGGCCACCGACACCGGAACTCTGGTCGAGATCCAGGGCACCGGCGAGGGCGCGACGTTCCCGCGGTCGACCCTGGACAAGATGCTCGACTCGGCCTTCGCCGGTGCCGAGCAGCTGTTCGCGATCCAGAAGGCGGCGCTGGCACTGCCGTACCCGGGCACCTTGCCCGAGCCGTCCGCGAAGAAGTAGTCGTGGCCGTGCGTGTGCTGGTCGCCAGCCGAAATGCCAAGAAGCTGAAGGAGCTTCGCCGGATCCTCGATGAAGCCGGGGTGGCCGGAATCGAATTGGTGAGCCTGAACGAGGTGCCCCCGTACGAGGAGGCGCCCGAGACCGGCGCCACTTTCGAGGAGAACGCGATCGCGAAGGCGCGTGACGGTGCCGTCGCCACCGGATTGCCCTGCGTGGCAGACGATTCCGGCATCGAAGTCGACGCGCTGAACGGGATGCCGGGTGTGCTGTCGGCGCGGTGGGCGGGCGGCCACGGCGACGATGCCGCGAACAACACCCTGCTGCTCGCCCAGCTGGGCGACGTCCCCGACGACCGTCGCGGCGGCCGTTTCGTCTCCACCTGCGCGCTGGTCCTGCCCGACGGTACGACCACGGTGGTGCGCGGCGAATGGCCCGGCACCATCGCCCGTGAACCGCACGGTGACGGCGGTTTCGGCTACGACCCGCTGTTTCTCCCCGAGGGCGGTACCGGCAGCGCCGCCGAACTCACCCCCGCCGAAAAGGACGCGGTCTCCCACCGGGGCCGCGCGCTCACTCAGCTCATCCCGGCCCTGGCCGCCCTGGCCTGACCGACCACACAACACAAGCGCCGCCGCTCCGGATTGCCGGGGCGGCGGCGCTTTTCGTGCAAGTCAGAGGCTGTACTGCTGCTTCACGTCTTTGGCGTTGCGGTGCTCGACGAAGAACGACAGCAGCGGGATGGTGCCGGCGACGAGGGTGCCGACGGTGCGGCCGATGGGCCAGCGGACCTTTACGGCGAGGTCAGCGGTGACCAGCAGATAGGCGAAGTACACCCAGCCGTGCACGACCGCGATCCAGCTGGGGGTGTCGACGCCGAAGCCGTACTTGGCGATCATCTCGACGGTGAGCAGCAGCAGCCACAGGCCGGTGACCCAGGCGAGTACGCGGTAGCGCTGCAGGGCCGAGGTGATCTTGGCGGTGGGGGCGCTGCCCGCGGGGGCGGCGGTGGCTTCGTCCGGAGACGGTGTGGTGGTGGTGTTGTCGGTCACCCGGCGTTCCTCTCGGGGGAATGCAAGCCGGCGGTGCGGACCTGCGCATCGATGTCGCTGGCGTGCAGTTGCGCCAGGTACTGGTTGTAGGCGGCTGTTTCCGGGTCGTCGGACTTCGCGGCCTTGGGGCGTTCGGGCAGGATGCCCGCGGGGATCTCGCGCGGCGCCTCGGCCTTGCCCGGACGCGGCGACGCGGGCTCTTCGGCCTCGCGTTCCAGCCGCACGAACCGCACATAGGCGAACACCGCGAACCCGGCGAACAGCGGCCACTGCAGTGCGTAGCCGAGATTCTGGCCGGTTCCCGACGACGATTCGAACCGTTCCCACTGCCACCAGGCCAGCGCCAAGCAGCCCAGCGCGACGACGCAGACCAGCGCGATCAGGGCCGGTCGATTGTGCGCCGGGCGAGGAGGTGGAACGGACACGCGCTCCACGGTACCCGCCTACTACAGAGCACGTAGGAGCAGGTCGCGGCCGGAGTCAACCGCGGAGTCGGGCGTCACAGCACAGTGGTCCGGGTGGCGCGCGGGCGCGAGGTCCCGGCCTGGAAGGTCTGGCGGTAGGCGGTGGGGGAGACGCCGATGGCGGCGGACAGGTGCTGGCGCAGGGAGGCGGCGGTGCCGAGGCCCGCGTCGGCGGCGACGCGGTCGATGGGGAGGTCGGTGGCTTCGAGGAGGTGGCGGGCGTGGTCGACGCGTTGCTGCGTCAGCCATTGGCCGGGTGGGAGGCCGGTTTCCTCGCGGAATCGGCGGCAGAAGGTGCGCACGCTCATGCGAGCGTGGGCGGCGAGTTCGGTGAGCGGGAGCGGGCGATCCAGGTGGGTCATGGCCCAGGCGCGGGTGGCGGCGGTCGTCGCGGTGCTGGGTTCGGGGATCGGCCGGTCGATGAACTGGGCCTGTCCGCCTTCGCGCCACGGCGGCACGATGCACAGGCGGGCGACCTGATTGGCGACCGCGCTGCCGTGATCGCGGCGCAGCAGGTGCAGGCAGGCGTCGATGCCGGCGGCGCTGCCCGCCGCGGTGAGGATGCGTCCTTCGTCGACGAACAGCACGTCGGCATCCATCCTGACTTGCGGGAACAGAGCGCGAAACCGATCGGCTTGTCGCCAGTGCGTGGTCGCGGGGCGGTCGTCGAGCAAGCCGAGGGCGGCCAGGACGAACGCCGCGGTGCAGATCGACACGATGCGGGTATCCGGCCGGAGTCGACCCAGCGCATCGGCCAGGTCGGCGGGCATCCACTCCTCCTCGGGGGCGTCACACGCGGAGAAGGGCGGGATCACCACGGTGTCGGCCTCGGCGAGCGCGCTGCTGTCGTATTCGACGGCGATGGTGAAGTCGGCGTTGGTCGAGACCGGGGCTCCGTCGAGGCTGCAGGTGCGCACGTCGTAGAGCGCGGCGCCGTCGGGATCGGTCGCCGTGCCGAAGATCCGGGCGGGAATTCCCAATTCGAACGGATAGACCCCGTTCAGCGCCAGAACCACCACGCGATGCATGGCAAGATTCTTGCACATATTGGCTTTCTTGCCACTCGTCGATGATTCGCGCACCCGGCATCGTGGACTTCACACGGCCGGTTCGCAGCGAAACGGCCTGGGAGACACAGGGAGAAGCGCCATGCGGGCAATCGGTCAGGACACCTTCGGCGGACCCGAGGTCCTGCGGGTGATCGAGGTCGACAAGCCGAGCCCCGGACCGGCCGAAGTGCTGATCCGCGTGCACGCGGCCGGGGTGAACCCGACCGATTCCTGGCACCGCGCCACCGGCGGACTGCTCGGCGCGATCGCACCGCTGGGCTGGGATGTGTCCGGTGTGGTCGAGGCCGTCGGCGTCGGTGTCACCCTGTTCGCGCCGGGCGACGAGGTCTTCGGCATGCCGCGTCAGCCGCGCGCCGCGGGCGCCTACGCCGAGTACGTCACCGCACCGGCCCGCCACCTCGCGCGCAAGCCGTCGAATCTCACCCACGTCGAAGCCGCCGCGCTGCCGCTCGTCGCGCTCACCGCCTGGCAGGCGCTGGTCGACACCGCCGACGTGCGGCCCGGCCACCGGGTCCTGATTCATGCCGCCGCGGGCGGGGTCGGGCATGTCGCGGTGCAGATCGCCAAGGCGCGCGGTGCGTACGTCGTCGCCACGGCGCGGGCCGACAATCACGACTTCGTTCGCGACCTCGGCGCCGATGAGGTGATCGATTACACCGCAACAGATTTCGTCGACGCGGCCGATGGCATCGACATCGTCGTCGACACCATCGGCGGCGAATACGGCCCGCGCTCGCTGCGAACCCTCCGGCCCGGCGGCATCATCGTGTCGCTGGCCTCCCCGGCGGAAGCGGCCCTGGTGGAGGTCGCCCGCCCGCTCGGCCTGCGGGCCGGGTTCATGATCGTCGAAGCCGACGGCGCGGGTCTGCGCGCTCTCGCGGACCTGGTCGAAAGCGGTGCGCTGCGACCGCACGTGGAAACGGTTCTGCCACTGGAACTCGTGGGCAAGGCCCACGAGATCAGCGACAATCAGCGCACCCGCGGCAAGATCGTGCTCACGGTCACGCAGTGCGGATGATCAGAACTTGTAGCTGATCCCGGTCATCCGCTCGGATTCCTCCCACAGCCTGCGCAGCAGCTCGGGATTGCGCGAGATCTTGCTCGACGGGCACGCCTCGACCGGTCCCTGCGACTGCATCAGCCGGTTGGGGCCCCAGTACACGGTGGGGTCGGCGTCCGGCTCGGTGGCCGCGAACAAGGTGGAGTGGGCGGCCTTGTGCGGCGGGTGGCCGATGAGCCTGATGAATGGCTTGCTGACCTTGTCGAGGGGGGTCTCGGTGCGGGCGAACAGGTCGGTGGCCGAGACCCCGGGGTGCACGGCGTAGGACTTCTTCGCCGACCCGGCCTCGGTGAGCCTGCGCTGCAGTTCACGACCGAACATCAGGTTGGCGAGCTTGGCCTGGGCGTAGGCGAGATTGCGCTGGTAGCGGCGGTTCTCGTAGTTGAGGTCGTCGATCCACAGCTTCGGGGTCTGCTTGTGGGCGATGCTGGCGAGCGAGATCACCCGGTCGCGCACGCGGTCGAGCAGCAGTCCGGTGAGGGCGAAGTGGCCCAGGTGGTTGACGCCGAACTGCGTCTCGAACCCGTCGGCGGTGCGCGAGAACGGGATGTTCATCAGGCCCGCGTTGTTGATCAGCACATCGAATTCGCCCTGCTGCGCGGCGAATTCGCGCACAGAGGCCAGATCTGCCAGGTCGAGCGCGGCCACCCGCACGTCACCGGGGATGGCGTCGGCGATCGGTTGCGCTTTGCTCGCGTTGCGGCAGGCCATGATCACCGTGGCGCCCTTGTCTGCGAGCACCTTGGTGGTCTCGGCACCGAGGCCGCCGTTGGCCCCGGTGATCACGAACGTGCGCCCGGACTGGTCCGCGATGTCAGTTGGTTTCCATGCCATGCGCCTATCTTACTCTGGAGTAAGATAGGAGGGAAGGTCAGCCCAGCAATCCGGTCAGCGTACGGGTGCAGGCGGGTTTGCGCAGCTTGATCATGGCTTTCGCCTCGATTTGACGCGCCCGTTCGCGGGAGAAGCCGAGCGCCGAACCCACCTCCTCCAGCGTGCGGCCCTCGCCGCGGTCGAGGCCGAAACGCAGTCGGATGACGGCGGATTCGCGCTCGGTGAGCCCCGCCAGGGCCGCCTCCACATAGCCCCCGAGCATCCGAGCCGCGACCACCTCCGCCGGCATGGGCGTGGTGTCGGGCAACAGCGAGCCCAGATCGGTGTCCTCGCCGACGGGCGCGTGCAGCGACACGGGCTCGGCTTCGTGCCGCAGCACCGCCGCTACCTGCGCGACGGTGAGGTCGGCGCCCGCGGCCAGTTCCTCGGTGGTGGCCGCGCGCCCCAGTTGATGCGCCAGCTCGCGCCGCACCCGGATCACCCGATGCAGGACATCGGCCACATTCGAGGGCAGCCGGATCGTGCGCCCCTGATCGGTGAGCGCGCGCCCGATCGACTGCCGGATCCAGAACGTCGCGTAGGTGGAGAGCTTGAGGCCGCGCTCGTGGTCGAATTTCTCCACCGCGCGCATCAGCCCCAGCGTGCCCTCCTGGATCAGATCGAGCAGCGACATCCCGGTGTTGGTCGGGAACCGGCGCGCGATGGAGACGACCAGGCGCAGATTCGCCCGCACCATGTGATCTTTCGCGCGCAGTCCGTCGAGTTCGGTGCGGCGCAACAGTTCTCGTTGTGCGGCGGTGAGTTCGGCACCGGCCGCATCGATCTCGGCCCGCGCGGTCGCGCCCGCGGCGATCCGCGCACCGAGGGCGTATTCCTGTTCGGCGGTCAGCAGGGGAGTGCGTCCGATGGCGGTCAGGTAGTCGCGAATGGGATCGGCGGTGACGGTGGTGGTCAAGAGAACTCCCGTTCGATGTGGGGCTGGTGACCGGTGGGGTGAGGCAGCCCCACCGGTCGGGTTACGCGGGGAACGCAGTGACTACTTGCCGGGAATCCGGATCGGGCGGCGCACGGCCGTCGACCGGGTCTGCGCGCCGCGAATGGCCGAGCCGGTTCCACGTCGCCGTGGGGTCGGGAAATGCGCGTCGGCGCGGCGTGCCGCCCGGGGCCGGCCGGGCAGGGGGAGGGGTTGCGGCGCGGTCGTGATCTCGCGGACCGCGTCGTCGAGTGAACTTCGCATCGTCGTGAATCGGGCCATATCGGCTGCTCCTTCGGTGGTGGAACGGGTGTCGAGGGGCTCGGCGGCGATATCGGGTCCGTGCGGCATGCGCTGTCTCCTTCGATCGTGTCGCTTGCGGCGACGGGCATAAACTTAGAACGAACCTAAAAATATGTCAAGAACAAATTTAGGACGAGTTCAGATATGCTGGTGGCATGACGACGCAGCAGGGCCTCAGGGCCAGGAAGAAGCAGCAGACCAGGGAGCAGATCTCGGACCGGGCGACCGAGCTGTTCCTGGCTCGCGGATTCGACCAGGTGACCATCGCCGAGGTGGCCGCGGCCGCCGATGTCTCGAAGATGACGGTCACCAACTACTTCCCCCGCAAGGAAGACCTGGCACTCGACCTCGGCGAGATCTACATCGATCAACTCGCGTCGATCGTTCGGGAACGCGCGCCCGGCCAGTCGGCACTGGCCGCGCTGCGTCACGCTTGCCTGGCGGCCATCGCGGCGCAAGACCAGCTCATCGGCTTCAGCGGCGAGCCGTTCGCCAGGATGATCGCCGACAGTCCCGCGCTGACTGCGCGCGGGCGCGATTTGCACGACGCCCGTCAACTGGCACTGGCCGACGTACTCGCCGCCGAGACAGGTGCCGCGCCCGAGGACATCACCCCGCGCGTCGCCGCGGCCCAGATCGCCGGCGTGCAACGGGTGCTGTTCAACGAGATCATGCGCCGCACCCTCGAAGGCGAATCCAACGCCGAGATCGCCGCCGCGCTGACCCGTGATGCCGAGATCGCGTTCGACACGCTCGAACCCGGCCTGGGAAACTACGCCGTCCGCTGAGCGATCGGTGGCGATTGCTGCCGTGTCACTGAGCTCCCGTGCGGGACCTGAAAGCCCATACTGAGGCATGCCGGATGGTGTTGCTGTGGACAAGCCCGTCGAGCCGATGAGTAAGGCGAAGATCAACATTGTCTTCGCGACGGTGGTGCTCGGCATGCTCATGGCCGCCCTCGACCAGACCATCGTGTCGGCGGCGCTGCCCTCGATCGTCGCCGACCTCGGCAGCGCCGGGCACATGGCCTGGGTGGTGACCGCGTATCTGCTCGCCGAGGCCGTCGCGACCGCGCTCGCGGGCAAGCTCGGCGACCTGTTCGGCCGCAAACTGCTGTTCCAGATCAGCGGCATCATCTTCATCGCAGGCTCGGCGCTGGCCGGCGTCGCGGGCGGCATGGGTGTGCTGATCGTGGCGCGCGGAATCCAGGGCGTCGGCGCGGGCGGGCTGATGGTCACCTCGATGGCCTTGATCGCCGACACGATTCCGCTGCGCGAACGCGGCAAGTATCAGGGCGCCCTCGGCGCGGTGTTCGGCGTGACCACCGTCGTCGGGCCAACTCTGGGCGGGTTGTTCACCGACCACGCGAGCTGGCGCTGGTGTTTCTACGTGAATGTGCCGATCGCGATCATCATGGTGGTGATGGCGGCGCGCACGCTGCCGCATCTGCGCGCGGTCACCCGGCCGGTGATCGACTACCTCGGCATCGGCCTGATCGCGCTCGGTGTGTCGTCGCTGATCCTCGGGCTCGAGTTCGGTGGTAGCGAATATCCGTGGGGCTCTTGGCAGATCATCGGTTTGTTCGTGCTCGCCGCCGTGCTGATCACCGGGTTCGTGCTGGTGGAGAACCGCGCGAAGGAGCCGATGCTGCCGATGCGGTTGTTCAGCAGCCGCGTATTCACCGTGTCGTCGGTGCTCAGTTTCATCGTCGGTTTCGCGATGCTCGGTTCGATGACCTATCTGCCCGCCTATCTGCAATATGTCGACGGGGCGACGGCGACGATCTCCGGCGTCCGCACCCTGCCGCTGGTGGTCGGCCTGTTCGTCACCTCGGTTTTCTCCGGTCAGGTCGTCGGCAAGACCGGGCAGTACCGGTACTTCCCGGTCGTCGGCATGGCGGTGATGGCGGTCGGCCTCGCCCTGATGTCGACGATGGGCCGCGGCACCAGCGTGTGGCTGGAATCGCTGTACATGCTGATTCTGGGTGCCGGGCTCGGCCTGTCGATGCAGGTACTCACCATCGTCGTGCAGAACACCGTGCCCTACGCCGATCTGGGCACCGCCACCTCGGGCGTCACCTTCTTCCGCACCCTGGGCAGCGCGTTCGGCACGGCGGTCTTCGGCACGCTGTACAACAGCAAGATCGAGTCCGCGCTGGCGCAGGCATTGCAGCAGGCCCCCGGTATCTCACCGGAGGTGGCGGCGAATCCGAAACTGTTGCGCGAGTTACCGCTCGCGCAATCGGAGCCGATCATCGACGCGTACGCGAGTTCGATCGACTACGTGTTCCGCTGGGTCGTTCCGGTGGCGCTGGTCGGCTTCGTCGTCGCATGGTTCCTGCCGCAGGTGCGCTTGCGCGACAGTTCTCGCCACGGTGCGGGCGATGTCGGGGAGGGCTTCTCGGTACCCGATTCGCACGACCGGGTGGTGCAGCTGGAGCGCTCGGTCGCCACGACGGTGCGCAAGGCCAGGGCGGAGAAACCGCTCATCCCCGAGCTCATCGCCGCTTCGGGCAGCACGCTGAGCCCGGACTCGGCGTGGGCGCTGGGGCAGGTGTACCTGTACTCCAAGGACGAGGTGCCCGCCACGGTGTATGCCATCGCCTACCGGCACCGGCTGCCGGTGGAGGTGCTGTCGCCGGTTTTTCGCCAGGCCGTCGACGCGGGTCTGCTGCACGACGACGGGGGCACCCTGTCGCTGACCGCCGACGGCGACGCCGAGGTCGACAAGCTGCGCGCCGGCTGGCGCCGCTGGCTCGGCGACCGCCTCGACGACTGGAATTCCGAGGATCCGGTCGACCGCGCGCTGCTCGACGCGGCGCTGTCGAAGATCGCGGCCAAGCTGCTCGACCAGGGTGCTGATAGCAGCGAGGTATCGAAGGTCTGATGTCGGTTGTCCACTCCACTGAACGAACCTTGCCGCCGAATACTCGTAGACGTATATTCGTAGACGAGTAAGGAGGCAGTCATGGCGACCAAGCGCAAAGTGAACAATCTGCTGGCGCTCGCCGTGCTCTCGGTGATCGTGCAGCGTCCGATGCACCGCTACGAGATCGCCGCCACCCTGCGCGCCCACGGCAAAGACCGCGACATGGACATCAAATGGGGCTCGCTCTACACCGTCGTGCAGAACATGGAGAAGGCCGGATTCCTCGAGGTCATCGGCAGCGAACGCGACGGCGCGCGCCCCGAGCGGGTGATCTATCGGATCACCGACGCCGGTCGCGCCGAGATGGCGGACTGGACCCGCGAACTGCTCGCCGCACCCGAGCCCGAACACCACCGCTTCACCGCGGGTCTGTCGATTCTGGCGGTGCTGCCGCCGGATGAGGTGATCGTCCTGCTCGGTACGCGCATCGCGACGCTGGAGCGAATCATCGAGACCACCAGGGCCGAACTCGGCGAGCTGACGCTGCCCCGGTTGTTCCTCGTCGAATCCGAATTCGGCCTGGCGATGCTGGAAGCCGAGGCGAACTGGGCGCGTTCCCTGCGTGACGAGCTGGCCGCGGGCACCTTCGAAGGCCTCGAACTCTGGCGGCAGTGGCATGTCGACGGCATGCCCACCGAACAGATCCCCGAACTCGGTGAGAGGGGGAACAACTAGCTCGACCCCGAAGACCCCGGACCCGGTGGCGTGCGGCAACACCCCACCGAGCCCGAGATACCGTCCCGCAACCAGGCGCACCCGGCCACGAGGTGAGGCAACCACAGGATAGCTGGGTGACGCCGACATCAGATCTGGAGATCACCCATGTCCACCACCCGTTCCGCATTGGTCATCGGCGGCGGCATCGCCGGACCCGTCGCCGCCACCGCCCTGCACAAGGCAGGCATCCAGGCCCACGTGTACGAGGCCTACTCCGGTCCCTCCGAGGGCATCGGCTCCGGGCTCGCGCTGGCGCCCAACGGTGTCGCGGCACTCGACATCATCGGCGCCGGTGACGCGGTGCGCGAGATCGCCCTGCCGGTCGCGCAGATGCGACTGCGCGTGAGCGGCCGCGAACACGTCATGCCGGTGCTGGCCGACCAGCCCCCGCTGCAGGCCGTCGACCGCGGCGAATTGCACCGCACCCTGCACGATCACGCGGTCGCCGCGGGCGTGCCGTTCAGCTACGACAAGCGATTGACCCACGTCGACGAACACCCCGACGGCGTCACCGCGCACTTCACCGACGGATCCACCGCCACCGCCGATGTGCTCGTCGGCGCGGACGGAATCCGGTCCACCGTGCGGGGTCTGATCGATCCGGCCGCACCGGGACCCGACTACACCGGCATGCTCGGCTTCGGCGCCATGGTCGACTGCGACCTCGACCTGCCCGACGACACCATGGTGTTCGCCTTCGGCGCCAGGGCCTACTACCTGTACTGGAAGCATGCCGACGGCCGCGTGACCTGGGGCGCGAATCTTCCCAGCAAGCAGTACCTTTCGCTCACCGAAGCCCGCGCTGTCGCTCCCGAACACTGGCTCGAGGTGCTACGCGAGACCTACGCAGCCGACTCGCCCGGTGCCGAATTCGCGCGCCGCACCACGGCGCAGAACCTCGAGGTCACCGGTGCCCTGCACATCATGCCGCCGGTGCCGCACTGGTATCGCGATCGCATGGTGCTGGTGGGCGACTCGGTGCACGCTCCGTCGAACAGCTCCGGACAGGGCGCGTCACTGGCGATCGAGAGCGGCGTGCAGCTGGCGCGGTGCCTGCGCGATATCGCCTCGCCCACCGAGGCTTTCGCTGTCTACGAGCAGCTGCGCCGGGCCAGGGTGGAGGGGATCGCGGCGCGCGCGGCGAAGATCAACCACAGCAAGACGCCGGGCCCGATCGCCCGCAAGGTGATGAACGCGGTGATGCCGCTCATGGTCAAAACGGTGATGAACCCGGAGAAGACGATGGGTACCGAACGTCGATACCGCATCGACTGGGACGCGCCGGTCCGGGATGAACTCGCCACTGCCGCAGGCTGATCCGGCCGCCCTCGGTTGTCGCACTGCGGCGATCGAGGGCGCACCGGGTACTCGCCCGAGGCGCGATCAGCGACGGGTCGCACGCAGCGCGAGAATGCGCGCGGTCTCCGTGTCGGCGGGCAGGAACGCCTCGAGGTGAAGTTCGGCGAGGGTGACATCGGTGGCCGTCGCGAACGAGGTGAGAGTGGTGATCAGACGGAGGTCGCCGTCTGGGGTACGCAGGTGCAGGGGGACGGCGAAGCCGACGTGGTCGGGCCCTGGGCACGGCGCGGGGAGGTAGCCCGCCAGTTCGGCGATGAGCTGGTCGAGGGCTGGATCGGGCGTGTGGGCGGCGCGGTTTCGCAACGAATCCATGATGTGCCTGCCCCAGTCCGGCAGGTTGCGTACGCGCGGGGCGACGCCGTCGGGGTGCAGGGCCAACCGCAGGATGTTGATCGGCGCGACCAGCAGTTCCGGGGACACGTCCTCGGTGAACAGGTCGAAGGCGGCATTGGCCGTGACGAGTTCGCCGCGCGGGCGAGCGACCAGCGCCGGATACGGCAGATGCCCGTCCAGCACGGCGGTGATCGCCGCACGAACGGGCGCCAATTCCGGAGCCGCCAGATCACTTTCGGGGAAGACGGGTGCGAACCCCGCGGCCAGTAGCAAGGTGTTGCGGTCGCGCAGGGACAGCTCGAGCGATTCGGCCAGCCGCACCACCATCGTGCGCCCCGGTTGCGATCTGCCCTGCTCGAGGAAGCTCAGATAGCGCTGGCTGGTCTCGGCCCGGATCGCCAGGTCGAGCTGGCTGACCCGGCGCCGGGTGCGCCAGTGACGCAGTTGGGGGCCGAATCCGGTCGATGGCGGGGCGGCGGTCATGAATGGAGTGAACCGCGTCGACGGCCGCAACCATTCCCGCCGGGAATCATCCTCCGGCGCCACCTCGCAGAACCGATCGGTCGAGGCGGCACCGATCCCGACCGGCACCTGCCCATACCCTCCGGGGAATCGCGCGGTGACGCCATCACCGACAGAGTTGTCCCATGCCTGACAACGACATCCACCCTGATCACGCCGTCGCCTACCACCTCGGCGGTGGTCTCACCCGGTCCGCGCAGCAGCGGCCGGAACCGGGCCCGCACCAGGTCCTGATCCGGGTCCGCGCCGCGTCGGTGAACCGCCGCGATCTGATGCTGATGGACGGCACCTACCCGCTGCCCGCTACCGCGGGCATCATCCCGCTCTCCGATGGTGTCGGCGAGGTGATCGCGCTCGGCCCCGGAGTGACCCGCGCGGGAATCGGCGACCGGATCACCGCGAGTTACTTCGTCCATTGGGTCGACGGTCCGCAAACCCTCGCCACCGCCGCCGAACAGTACGGCGCGAACTACGACGGATTTCTCGCCACCTACGCGCTCGTCGAAGAGGATTCGATCGTGCACGTGCCCGCCCATCTCACCGACGCGGAGGCGGCGACCCTGAGTTGCGCGGGCCTGGTCGCCTGGTCGGCGCTCACCACACCGGGTCTGCCCGCACCCGGTGCGCGCGTGCTCACCGTCGGTAGCGGCGCGGTGGCGCTGTACGCCATCCAGTTCGCGAAAATCCTCGGCGCCGAGGTCATCTCGATCACCTCCAGCCGGGCGAAGGCAGACCGGTTGCGCGCGCTGGGCGCCGACACGGTGATCGACCGCACCGTGACCGGGAACTGGGGTGACGCGGTGATGGAGATGACCGGGACCGGTGCCGAGCACATCGTCGACGCGGTCGGCCTGCCCACGCTCGAACAATCGGTGCGTGCGGGCGCGTACAACTCGACGGTGACGATGATCGGCGCGATGGCGCCCACGCCGGGAACAACGCTGCCGGACAATCCGTTCGGCTCCTCCTACCTGGCCATCCGGCGCATCGCCGTCGGCAGCCGAACCGGTTTCGAAGCGATGAACCGCGCGATCACGAAGCATCGTCTGCGCCCGGTGATCGACCGCGAATTCGATTTCGACGCCGCCGCCGAGGCCTACGACTACCTGCGCTCGGGCGCCTCGTTCGGCAAGGTGGTGATCGCGGTGGGTTGAGCGCGCCGCACGCGGGTGAACGCGGTGACGCACAGGACCAGCCACAGCAATCCGATGATCCAGCCCGCGAGCACATCGGTGGTCCAGTGGACGCCCAGATAGATGCGCGACAACCCGACGGCGGCGGGAAAGGCGACAGCGAACACCGTGGCGATCACCCGAACCCAGTGCCTGCGCAGCCGCGGGATCACCACGAGCGCCACGATGCCGACGACCACCGTGGAGCCGAGCGTGTGCCCCGACGGATAGGACAGGCTGGGCTCGAAGACCAGCCGCGACGCCTCGGGCGGCCGCTGGCGGCCGACCAGCCGTTTGATCACCCACACCAGCACGCCCGCACCCAGCGAGGTGACGGCGACCAGGGCGGCGACCGGCAGGTTGCGCCGCAGGAGGAAGATCCCGACGGTGAGCGACGCCAGAATCGTCATCGACAGCGTGTCGCCGAGGTCGGTGATCACCGTGGCGATGCTGGTGAGCGGCTCGCCGCGGTGCGCGATCATCCAGTCGAGCACCGCGGTGTCCATCCGGCTGATGCCGCTGGTGACCTCCCAGGTGAGGGCGGTGATCAGCACCGCCGCGGTCGCGATGAGCGCGACCACGCGCGGCGTCCGGCGGCACAGCGCGGACCAGGCGACCTCGGTGGGCGGTGGTTGTCGATAGGCAGTCGGCATAGCTACCAGATTGCCAGCTCGCGCCTCAGGCTTCGAAGACCACCGTGTTTCCCGCGACGTCGCGGGTGCCCGCGTCCTTCTTGATCGCCTTCACCAGGTCGGCGACGCAGTCCCAGGTGCGCGGCGGCTCGCACTCGATATTGCCGATCGTGTACCAGGTATCGGTGCCGCGATAGCGGACGAGGCCCTTGCCCGCGTCGTCGAGCATGACATCGAGCTCGCCGGACACCGTCCCTTCCTCTTCGGTCATGACGGCGCTCTCGGCGGTGATCTCGATGGGCTCGCTTATTTGAACTCTCCTCGGCGGAGGCAGTCATCGACTGCGGTGCGCAACGCGGTGTGCTCGGCGGTATCAACGGTCAAGGCGTATTTTACCTTCACCTTGACGTAGTGCTCGACATAGGCACACCGGAAGTTGCCGGGCGGCAAGTAGTTCGCGGGGTCCTGATCGCCCTTGGAACGATTCGCCGACGGGTCGGCGGCGACCAGGTTCATCGAGTCGTTGGCGATGCGGCGACGGGTGTCCTCGTCGCGGTCGGCCGCGCCCGATCGCCATGCTTCGGCAAGGGCCACAATGTGTTCGGCGTCGACCTTGGACGGATCGGTGATGAACTTGTACGGCCCGAGTTCACCGGTCTTCTTGTCGATGAAGCCGTAGTGGTCCTGCCAGCCGCCACCGGCCGCCACCTTCAGGTCGCAGGTCTTGGCGTCGAGGGTGACCTTGCCGTTGGCGTCGCGCAGCATCATCACTTCGCGGCTGGTGCATTTCGTGTACTGCGCCAGGTCGCCGGTGAAACCGTGCTCGGGCTTGTTGGTATCCCAGTGCGGGAACTTCTCGCGCGTGTAGCCCGTCATCGGGCCTTCCTTCGCGACGACGAGAGTGGCGACCAGATCGCCGACTTCCTTGCCCGACACCGTCGCCGCGCCCGCGGAACCCGGGCCGGGCGCGGTCGGACTCACCTTGTCCAGGAACGTGTTCGCGAGGGTGACCACCACGGCGATAACCGCCGCCGCGGCTAGGGCGAGCAGGGCTCGACCCAGGGGAGAACCGCTGATCGAAGACCACTTCATGCCCGTACCACCCAGATGCTCCGTCGAAAAATGAACCGGCACAACCTAACGGCCGCGCCGGGTGTCGTCAGTGATTGTCCGCTATGAGGTTCCGCACAGCACAGCGCGAACTGATTGCGGCTCAATAGCGTTCATCTATCGACGGAGGTGACCGGCGGCGCCGAAGTGCAAACCCATAGTGATGGAGATCACAATCGATCAGTCGGGCAGTGATCCCGTTTCGGGCGGAATGCCGGTGTCCAGGAACCGGATCAGGCGTGCGATGCGCGCGGCATGGTCGACGCAGCGCTGGAATTGGCTGCCGAGCAACGCCATATCGATCGCGGCTTCGGTGCTCACGTCGGCTTCGGTGAGGGCGGTGCGCAATTGCTTGCACAGCGTCTCCATCGCCTCGACATCGGCGCTGCCCCCGGCGGCGAACCGCCCGCTCGCCACCGACGCGCTCACCCGCGCCACACACCCGGCCGCGAGCGTGCCCATCGACACGAGTTCGGCGATCACCGGTGCGGGCGCGACCGCGGCCGGATGGGCCCGATAGACGTACTGCCCAGCGGTTTCGGTGCGCCGCCCGATCCGCGACAGCTCACCGGCCACCTGAATCGCGGTCACCACATGACGCAGATCGCGCGCCACCGGCGCCTGCAGCGCGAGCAGCGCCATGGTGCGGGATTCGCAGGCGGCGAACATCAGCTGTAGCTGCTCGTCGAGCGCGAACACCTCGTAGGTGGCCGCGAGGTCGGCGCCGGCCAGCGCCTGGGTAACCCGCTCGGTCGCGTCATGGGCGACGCGCGACATCAGGGTGAGGTCGTTGGCCAAAGCGACGAGCTCGAGGGTGAACTGGGTCCGCACGCGCTGAATTGTTCCCCATCGAGGGGGTGTGAGTGAATCCATCGCCGAGATCCGTGCGGTGACGATTCCGGGTGTGCCCGGCCGTAGCTGGAAGGATGGGGGTCATGATTGCCGCGTTGACGACTAAATGGACCCTGTACGTGCCCATCCTCGCCGCGCTCGTGCTCGTACTCAGCTGGGGGCGTTCCGTACCGGGATTGATCGTCGCGCTGGTGAGTGTCGCGCTGGTCGGCGCGGTGCTCTCGGCGGTCTATCACGCGGAGATCGTCGCCCACCGGGTGGGCGAACCCTATGGCTCGCTGGTCCTCGCGGTGGCGGTGACCGTGATCGAGGTGGCGCTGATCGTCACGATGATGATCTCCGGCGGCGACAAGGCGGCCTCGCTCGCTCGCGACACCGTGTTCGCCGCGGTGATGATCACCTGCAACGGCATCTTCGGCCTGGTGCTGCTGGTCGGCGCGCTGCGCAGACGGGTGGCGGTGTTCAACGCGGAAGGTACCGGTGCCGCCCTGGCCACCGTCGCGACCCTGGCCACGTTGAGTCTGGTGTTGCCGACCTTCACCACCAGCGCGCCGGGCCCGGAGTTCTCGCCCGCGCAGCTCGCCTTCGCCGCGGTCGCCTCGCTGGCGCTCTACGGGCTGTTCGTGATGGTGCAGACGGTGCGTCACCCCGACGACTTCCTGCCGGTGGAGGACGGCGGCGCGGTCGACGACAGCGACACCCACAGCCACGCGCCGTCCAACAAGATCGCGTTGATCAGTCTCGGGATGCTGGTACTCGCCCTGGTGTGCGTGGTCGGCTTGGCCAAGGTGGTCTCGCCCGCGCTCGAATCGGCGGTGGCCTCGGCCGGATTGCCGCAGTCGGCGGTGGGTGTGGTGATCGCGATGCTGGTGCTGTTGCCCGAGACGATCGCCGCGGTGAACTCCGCGCGCCGCAATCAGGTGCAGATCGGTTTGAACCTGGCACTCGGCTCGGCGATGGCCAGTATCGGTCTGACCATCCCGGTGATCGCGATCGCGACCATCTGGTTGAGCGGGCCGCTGGTGCTGGGTCTGGGCGCCACGCAGATGGTGCTGCTCGCACTGACCGTCGTGGTGAGCACGCTGACGATCGTTCCCGGCCGCGCGACCCTGCTGCACAGTGGTGTTCACCTGGGGTTGTTCGCGGCGTTTGTGTTCCTGGCCGCAAGTCCGTAGCTGGGGTGTTGCGGATCACAGGGCAGGTCGACCTGTCATGGAAACCGCGGAAAAGCGACGAGGGTCACCCACTGGAAATTTTGTTGTGACGCAGAGTACCGGTTAGCTTGCTGGAGTTGGCACCGACGCCGAAGCCAGAGAGTGCGGTATGAAAATCACCAAGCCCCGTGCTTCACGAGCGGCCCGGAGGCATCTCTGATGTCTACCGATCTGCACTCCGCGAAGCCGGATTCCGCTACCCAGATCGTCCGCAAGAACTTCACCGACACTGTCGTGTCGTCGCTGCGGACCTTCGGGCGGGCGGTAGATCTCGCACAGCAATCGGTCGGCGGCTCGTTCTCCGACATCGCCCGCAGGCAGTTCCAGTGGCGGGAGACCCTCGTGCAGGCCTGGCGCCTGATCACGGTCACCGCCATTCCCGCGATCCTGATGGCGATCCCGTTCGGCGTGATCGTCTCGGTCCAGGTCGGCAACCTGATCCACAGCCTCGGCGCCGACTCCATGCTCGGCGCCACCGGCGGCCTCGGCGTGATCAAGCAGGGCGCGCCCATCGCCACCGGCTTCCTGCTCGGTGGCGCGGGCGCGGCGGCGATCGCGGCCGACCTCGGCGCGCGCACCATCCGCGAGGAGATCGACGCGCTCAACACCATGGGCATCAACCCGGTGCACCGGCTCGTCATCCCGCGCCTGGCGGCCATGCTGCTCGTCGCCCCGATGCTCAATGTGCTGATCATCTTCGTCGGCGTGCTGGCCGGGTACGCGGTCGCCGTCGGCGGGCAGGGCGTGACCCCGGGTAGCTACTGGTCGACGTTCGGTTCGTTCGCGACCGCCGGTGACGTGTGGGTCTCGCTGCTCAAGGCGCTGATCTTCGGCTTCCTGGTCGTGATCATCTCCTGCCAGCGCGGACTGGAGGCCAAGGGCGGACCGCGCGGTGTGGCCGACGCGGTGAACGCGGCGGTGGTGCTCTCGGTGGTCTCGATCGCGATCGTGAACCTCCTCGCAAGCCAGATCAGTGCCATGTTCCTGCCGACGAAGTTGGCGTGATGGCTGCCTCGTCGTACATCCCCACCTCGCTGCACTGGCTGCGCAAGCCCGCCCGCATCGGCAAGCGGATCGTCACCGCCGGTGAATCGCTCGGCTTCGTCGCGGTGTTCGTCTGGCAGGTGCTGTCGTCGGTGCCGCTGACGCTGCGCCGCTACCGGGACGAAACGCTGCGCGCGGTCACCGATATGACCTGGGGACGCGGGTCGATCATCGTCGGCGGCGGCACCGTTCCGATGATGATCGTGCTCGGCCTGGTGATGGGCGCCTCGGTGGGCGTCGAATCGTTCGCCTCACTCGACATGCTCGGCATGGGCCCGGTCACCGGCGTGATCTCGGCCTACGCGACCACCCGTGAGCTGGCCCCGATCGCGGCGGCCATCGGCTTTGCCGCCCAGGCCGGTTGCCGGATCACCGCCGAGATCGGCGCGATGCGCATCTCCGAGGAGATCGACGCGATCGAGGCGCTCGGTCTGCGTTCGGTGCCCTACGTCGTCACCACCCGGGTGATCGCCGGCGCCATCGCCATCGTGCCGACCTTCCTGATCGCGCTGATCCTGGCGTATGGCGCCTGCCGCGGACTGCTCACGATGGTCTACGGGCAGTCGGCCGGTGTGTACGACCACTACTTCTTCCAGTTCATCTCCGGCTTCGACATGATCGCCGCGGTGATCAAGGTGGCCGTGTTCGGCACGGTGGTGATCCTGGTGCACGCCTACTTCGGGTTCTTCGCCACCGGCGGCCCCGAGGGGGTCGGCATCGCCTCCGGTCGCGCGGTGCGCGCCAGCTCGGTGGCCATCATCGCCATCGACATGGTCCTCACGATCATGCTCTGGGGCTTCAACTCGGCGATCAGTTTTACGGGGTGAACTAGATGCCTAACTATGGAATGCCCGGCGTCGCGGCCGATCGGCGCACGTCGCGGCTGACCGGCGTGATCATCCTGTCGGTGATCGCGGCGATCGCACTGGCCTATGTCACCTACTCGAATCTGCGGACCGAAGACGGTCTGCGCATCGCGTTGCACACCGAACACCTCGGTGACGGCATCAGCGCGGGCAGCCAGGTCCGCGTCGACGGCGTGACGGTCGGCGAGGTCGCCGAGGTGACCCCCGGCGCGCGCGGCACCCAGCAGATCGCGCTGCTGCTCGACACCGAGCGACTGGTCGGCATCGACGACAGCCTCGCGATCGACTACGCCCCGACCAACCTGTTCGGCATCGCCGAGATCGAATTGCGCCGTGGCGCGGGCGGTTCGCCGCTGCGCGAGGGCGCGGTCCTCGACCTCACCGGCACGAACAACGACCGGGTCTACGACGCGACGATGAGCGCCATCCTGCGCAGCCTCTCGCAGGTCGGCATGACCGTGACCAGCCCCCAGATGGCCACCGTTATCTCCCAGCTGGCCGCCGACTTCAAGGCCTTCACTCCGCTGGTCCAGGCGCTGATCACGGTCTCCAAGACCCTCGCCGACAACCAGGACGTGATGCCCTCGGAGCTGTTCGGCAAGCTCGGTCCCGCCTTCGACGGCGGCGGTGAGTTCGCGGGCGCCACTATGAAGGTGATCGACCAGCTCAGCGATATCCGAGTGACCCAGGTCGACAAGGAGCGCTACGACATCGGCGTCGGGGTGATCGGCGGCGGCATCCTGCCCGCGCTGAGCACCACCCTGAGCACCGCGGGCGGGCACTTCGCCGAGACCACGGACATGCTCGCGCCGATGCTGCTCGCGCTGGCGCAGATGTCGCCGAACCCGCGCCGGACCGGTGCCGATCTCACCGCGCTGCTGCAGAACCTGCGCGGCGCGATGCCCGACGGCCCGAACGGCCCTGTCCTGAATCTCGACGTCGAGCTCAGCGGTGTCCCCGGCATCGCGGTGCCGCTGTTCGGAAAGGCCGGTGGGCGATGAAGATTCGCGGAACCGCACTGCGCCTCGGCGTCTTCAGCCTGGTGATGATCGCCATCCTCGGCATGGTGTTCACCCTGATCAAGCGCCCGGTCGACGGCGACACCAACGCCCATGACGCACTGTTCACCGACGCCAACGGCCTCAAGGTCGGCAACGACGTGCGGATGTTCGGCGTGCAGGTGGGCAAGATCGAGAAGATCAGCCTCGAAGGCGACAAGGCCAAGGTCGCGATCACGGTCAAGACCGACACTCCGATCTACGACAACTCCAAGCTGGCGATCCGCTACCAGAACCTCACCGGCCAGCGCTATATCGACCTGCAGCAGGCGCCGAACCCGGGCAAGACCATCGCGGCAGGGGCACGGATCGGCGCCAACATGACCGTCCCGTCGTTCGATGTGACGAGTCTGTTCAGCGGCCTCAAGCCGGTGCTCGCCACGCTGTCGCCCGAAGCGATCAACCAGTTCACCGCGAGCATGCTCGCCGTGATCGAGGGCGACGGCACCGGCCTCGGACCCGCGCTCACCGCGATCGATCAGCTCGCGAGCTATGCCGATGACCGTCAGCAGGTGATCAGCACCCTGATCCACAACCTGTCGGAGCTGTCCGAGCGTCACGGCGGCAAGGTCGGGCACCTGGTGCCGCTGCTGGCCCGGCTCACCGACATCTTCGAGGCGATGCAGCGCAATATCGGCGGTGTCGCGCAGTTCGCGATGACTGCGCCTTCGGTGCTGGCGCCGGTGGACCGCTTGCTCGCCTCGCTGGGCCTGGTCGAGGGCGGCGGCGCCGATGTCGACGCGATGATCCGCGCGCTGTTCCCGAATCCACAGGAAGCCGTCGAGGTGTTCGGCAAGCTCCCCGGTCTGCTGGCCACGGTCGACGCCTCGCTCGCGCGCGGTTTCGCCGACTTCACGCCGCACTGCAGCAACGGCGCCGCCGAGGTGCCCGCGCCGCTGCAGGTGCTGATCGCCGGACAGAAGGTCACCGTATGCAACCGCTGAAGAAGCTCGCCGCGCTGTTCGGCGGCGATCGCCCGATCCCCGATGAAGCGGGCAAACTCGCACGGGAACTGCGGATGGGGATCATCGGCCTGAGCCTGGTCGTGCTGTTCATCATCGCCGCGGGCGTGGTGTACGTGGTGCCGCTGGGCAAGCACACATACACCGCCGAACTCAGCGAAGCGCAGTCGGTGCGCGAGGGCGACGACGTGCGCCTGGCCGGCATCTCGGTGGGCAGCGTCACCTCGCTGGAACTGAAGCCCGACAAGGTGCTCATGCGGTTCACCGTGAAAAACGATGTCTTCGTGGGTGATCAGACGTCCCTGGATGTTCGCATGCTCACCGTGGTCGGCGGTCACTACGTGGCGCTCTACCCCGCAGGCTCGAAGCCTCTGGGGGACAAGGCGATTCCCACTGATCGAATCCGCCTGCCCTACAGCCTGATCGAGACCTTCCAGGACGCGACCGCGCCGCTGGCCGCCGTCGACGGCGACACCGTGCGCAACAACCTGGCCGCCGCGAACTCCGCGATCGCGACCTCGCCGGAAGCGTTGCGCACCACGCTCGACACCGTCGGCAAGTACGTCGACATGCTCGACCGCCAGCGCAGTCAGGTGTCGAAGTCGATCGCCGTCGTCGACGAGTACATCACCATGTACGACGGCGCCAAGGCGGATCTGGGCAGGCTGATGGACAACGTCAACATGCTCGAAGACGTGCTGCTGAGCAAGCGGGCCGAAATGGCCGAAGCGGTTCGGTTGCTCACCTCGGTGGTGAATCGCCTCGCGGGACTGGCCCCGACCTGGGATTCCACCCTGAAGCCGCAGGTGCAGGCGCTGGCCGACGCGTTGCCGCGGCTCGGGGAACTCAGCAGTCAGCTCGAGCCCGTCATCGGCACAGTCGGTGCGCTGCAGACCAAGTTGTCGCAGCTGACGACCCCCGAGGCCGGTGTGGTCGTCGACCAGTCGAGCGCCCGCGTGTGCGTACCGCTGCCCGGGAAGGCGTGCTGATGCTGAAACGACTACTCGGATCCCAGGCGTTCATGTCGATCGCCGGCGTCACGGTGCTCGTGGCGCTGGTCGCGGGCGGCTACTTCGTCGCCTTCGATCCGCTGAAGAAGACCGAATCCTATTGCGCGCTCATGCCCGACGCGATCGGCCTCTACCCGGGTAACCATGTCACCATGCGCGGCATGGATGTCGGCGAGGTGACCGCGGTGCGCAACGAGGGCGCCAAGGTCCGTGTCGAGTTCGAGGTCGACGCCGAATTCGATGTCAACTCCGACGCTTCCGCCACCACCGTCGCGTATTCGGTGGCGGCGGACCGCAATCTGGCGGTGCTCACCACCGGCAAGACCGCGCCGCCGCTCGCGGGCGGCTGCATCACCAAAACGCTGACACCCAAGAGCATCACCGAAACGCTCACGGCGCTGGCCAGCCTGTCCGACGAACTCTCCGGCGGTGCCGCGGGTGCGCCGAGTGCGCTGTCGGACGGCCTGTCCTCGCTCAACCGCGCCACCGAGGGCACCGGCCCGACGGTCAACGAACTCATCCACAAGCTCGGTTCGGCGATGAACAAGCCCGACGCCGACATCGGCCATCTCGCCAGTCTTTTCGACGCGTTCGCCTCGGTCTCGAACCGGGTCTCCGCGAACTGGGGCGACCTGCAGACGATGCTGGTCCGGCTGGCCCCGCTGCTCAACATGGCCTCCGACGACCTGCTCGGCCCGGCCACCTCGCTGTTCGACGGTCTCGGCGAGCTGTTGCCGATACTCAACGATGTCGCCGTCATTCTCGGTGATCCGTTGATCGGCGCGCTCGACGACGTGGTCCCGCTGGTGAAGTTGTTGCGCGCCAACGTCGGATCGCTCAGCGAGATCGTGGCGAAGATGCCCGCGCTCGCCTCCGCCTTCCGCAGCGCCACCGATCCCGCGGGCGGCACCGCGATCACCTACGCGCCGCCGAAGGTCGCCTTGCCCGTCGGTGACGCAGACCAGGTGTGCGGCGCGGTGAACGAGCTGATTCCGGGGCAGTGCCCCGACCCGGCGCAGGGACTGGCCGATGTGAATCTCGTGCAGGTTGTGCTGGGAATGGCAGGTGCTCGATGAACACCCGAAAGATGTTGCGCCGCAGTGTGGTCGCACTCGTCGTCGCGGCCGGACTCGCGGTGGGTGGCTGTGGTTTCGACCCCGCCGAAGTGCCCGTCCCCGGCTCGACCGTCAGCGGTTCGACCTACCGTGTGCAGATCGAGTTCAGCAGCGCGCTGAACCTGCCCGCGAAGTCGAAGGTGATCGCCAACGGCGCCGAGATCGGCATCGTCGACGGTGTGCGGGTGGTCCAGCCCGCCGACGCGCCCGCGGGCCGTGGCGGTTACGTCATCGTCGAGGCCGACATCCTCGACACCGTGCAGCTGCCGGCGAAGTCCATCGCCGAACTGCGCCAGGACACCATCCTCGGCGACATCCATCTCTCGCTCACCACTCCGAAGGACGGCTTCGGCGACCTGCTGCGCGACGGCGGCACCATCCCGATCGAGCGCACGAAACCGCCTGTGCAACTGGAAGACACGATGGCCACCATGGCTCTGTTCGTGCAGGGCGGTGCGATCGGTCAGCTGCAGGAGATGCTCGGCCGGATCAACTCGGTGATGCCACCCGATCCCAAGGAAACCGCGCGCATCTCGGCGGTGATGGGCGCCGACGCCGCCGACCTGGCAGCCCATCTCGACCAGGTCGACCTGCTGGTCAACGGGCTGAGCCGCAATGCGGCGATCCTGCACGACGACACCGAGGAAGCGCTGACCAGCATCCTCACGCCCGAGGCCGTCGCCTCGCTGACGGGCACCCAGGATTCGATCGCCAAGACGATGAAGATCTTCGACGCGCTCGGCCCGGTGGGTTCCTCGCTCACCTGGCTGGCCCCGATCGCGAGCTCCGGTGACGCCGCCGCGACCGCGTTCCTGCCGCTGGCCACCGGCGGTTCGGCCGACCTGCGCTCCTCGACCAACATGGCGCTGCTCACCGCGCTGTTGCGCGACAAGATCATTCCCTTCGTCGAGAACGGCCCGAAGGTGAACGTCACCGGCGTCCAGGTGTCCGAGGAAGACCAGGTGGCGCAGATCGTCACCGCGCTGCGGATGATCGGAATGGTGCGATGAAGATCGGTGCACTGGCCTCCCTCGGCGGCATCGCCGCCATCACCGTGCTCGGCGCGAGTTACCTGACCTTCGGGGTGGTGCGCGTCGACCCGTTCGCCGACTACACCGCGGCCTCGATCGAGATCGCGAATTCCGGTGGCCTCAGTGTCGGTTCGCCGATCCTGCTGACCGGTATCGAGATCGGTGAGGTCACCGGCGTCGACACCTCGGCGAGCGGTCGGGTGCAGGTCGGCTTCCGGTTCGGCGCCGACCACAAGGTGCCGATGAGCAGCGTCGTCACCATCGAGCACCTGTCCTCCCTCGGTGAGCCGTACGTGCAGTTCGTGCCGCGTGACGCGAACGGTCCCTATCTCACCGACGGGCAGCGACTGTCCGGGGAGAACGTGCGCACTCCGATGTCGATCCCCGAGGTCGCGCGGCTGGTCACCAAGACCGTCGAGCAGCTCGATCCCGCGGTCGTCGGATCCCTGGTCGACACCCTCGGCACGGCGATGGTCGGCACCGAGAATGTCGTCCCCGAGCTGGCAAGGGCGGGCGACCTGCTCGCCGCGGCCCTCATGAGCCGCGCACCGGCGATCGGCGAGTTGCAGAACAACTTCGAGTACGTTTCCGGCGACATCGGCTGGGCCGGGCCGGCTACCTCGGCCGCCGCGCCCGCCTTCATCCGGTTGAGCCAGGTGATCGACCAGTTCGTCGAATCGGTCGGCCGGGCCACCGAAGGCGATCCGCAGATGCACCTGCGCGAGGGTGGTCTGGTGCCGTTGCTCGAGCAGCTCAGCGCCAAGCTGAACGAGCTCGGCCCCGAGCTCTCCGCCCTGCTGCCCGGACTGCGCCCGCTCACCGAATCGGTGACCGCGGCCGCTCCGCAGCTCGATCTGAGCGCACTGATCGCGCAGGCTCTGCACAACACCGACGCCGACGCGGTGAAGGTGCGGGTCGCGATCAAGTAAACATCCGGCAACCATCGGATATAGGTATCTGCCCTGGCCAGTGGTTGTTCCGTCGACCGGAGCGATCTGCGAGCAACCGTACGGTAGCGTGACCGAACGAGGGGAGACCTGGTCCGCGGCAAAGGCGGTGCGATGGCAGAGAGCAGCGAGGGTCCACAAACACGGACCGGCAGCAGTACTCGGATGATCGCGATCGCGGCGGTACTCGCCGCGATCCTCGCGCTGGTGGTCGCGCTCGGCCTGGTGATGCGCGCCGACCAGGGTGGTGACGACAACCCTTCGGTGAATCCGATGGGCTCCGACGCCAACGGTCTCCCGATCGCCGGGACCGATCAGGACCAGGAATTCGCGCCCCCGTGGCCGGCCAGGCGGGTCGGCGGGAACTGCTCGGCCGGTGGCATCGTCGCGCATTGGCGCGTCCACGACGACGGCAGTTGGCAGTGCACGGTGACCACTCCCGACGCCCTGCCCCCGGCAGCGGCCCCCGCGCCGCCGCCACCTCCGCCCCCGCCGCCCGGAACCGAACCCGCCCCCGGGCCCGTGCCTGTCGAGGCACCTCCGCCGCCTGCGTTCGAGCCGCCGCCTCCGCCGCCTGCCAACGAGCCGCCCGCCTACGAGCCGCCGCCTCCGCCCGAGCCGCCGCCCCCGGTCTTCGAACCCGAACCCGCCCCGGCGCCGCCCCCGCCCCCGCCGCCGCCCCCTGTCCTGCAACTCCCGTTCCCCCTCCCGCCGATTTTGCTCCCACCCGCGGCGGCCGTCCGGCCCTGACCGGCGGCGGGTCGATCCCCGTGTGCCGCCGATGTCGGTGAGACTGGTCAGCTATGGACCAGTTGGTGCTGACTCTGGTGATCCTGCTCGCGGCTGTGCTCGCCGAACCACTCGGCGCGCGCCTCGGTCTCGCGCCGTCGATCCTGATGACAGTGTTCGGCTGCCTGCTCGCGCTGATTCCGGCCGTGCCCAGCCTGCACATCCCGCCCGAGCTGATCCTGCCCCTGGTCCTGCCGCCGCTGCTCTACGCTGCCGCGCGCCGCACGTCATGGCGGCAGTTCGCGGAGAACTGGCAGATCATCGCGTTGCGCGCGGTGGGGCTCGTGATCGTCACCGCGATCGCGGTCACCGCGGTCTTCCACGCGTGGAATCCCGCCACCGCGGTCGCCGCCGGCCTGGTGCTCGGCGCCCTGGTCGCACCGCCCGACCCCGTCGCGGCCACGTCCATGGCGGGCAGCCTCGGCCTGCCACGCCGATTGATCGTGACCCTCGGCGGCGAAGGGCTGTTCAACGACGTCACCGCGATCGTCATCTACACGGTCGGAATCCAGGCCGTGGTCACCGGCCTGTTCTCGCCGTGGCACGCGCTCGGTGACTTCGCGATCGCCGCGGTGGTCGGCGTCGCCGTCGGCCTGCTGCTCGGCTGGCTCGGCAGCAAGCTCACCAAGTATCTGGACACGGCCACCGGTCAGGTCGCGGTGAGCCTGCTGCTGCCCTTCGCCGCCTACGGCATCGCCGAGCACTGGGAGGGCTCGGCGGTCCTCGCGGTGCTGGTCTGCGCGCTGTACCTCACCGATGCCGTGACCGAGATCGGCGACCGCGACTATCGGCTGGTCGCCGACTCGTTCTGGGACATCACCGAAATGCTCATCACCGGTTTCGCCTTCGCCCTGATCGGCCTGGAACTTCGGGTGGTCATCGACACCACCGGACACAACTGGCCCGGACTGGCCGGGGTCACCGCCGCGGTGATCGTGGTCGTCGTCGGATTGCGCCTGGCTTGGCTGATGGCCACCTGGGCGATCAGCAGCAAACTACCCAACACCGACGAACCGTTCACCTGGCGCGAGGTGATCGTCACCTGGTGGGCGGGCATGCGTGGGGTCGCGACGGTGGCGCTGGCACTGGCCGTGCCGTTCACCCTCGACACCGGCGCCGACTTCCCCGCCCGCTCGGAAATCCTGTTCATCGCGTTCGCGGTCGTGCTGTTCACCCTGCTCGTGCAAGGCCCGACCCTCCCACTGGTGGTCCGCCTCACCGGGGTGCACGCCGACACCCGCCAGGAACGCGCCGTCGAACAGGCGCTCTGGACCAGGGTCGTCAATGCCGAACTCACCGAACTCAAAGCGATCGCCGCCCGCGACAACCTTCCGGAGGACGTCTACGAGGACCTCAAGGCGCTCCTGCGCCGGCTGTCCGCCAAAGCCGATCCCGAGGCGGCCGATGCCGATGCGAAAGCCACGCTGGACAAGGAACGCAAACTCGCCTCCCAGATGCGTGCGGTCCGTGCTGCCGTCACCGAGGCGGGCCGTCGGGAAGCCCAAGCCGCTCGTCGCGAACCCGGCATGCCCCCGGATGTCGTCGACCGCGTCACCCGCCGGCTCGACCTCGGCCCGATGCATTGAGCGCGCACCGTTTCCGGCACGGTCGCGCGCCGACCTGCCCGGGGCTCAGCCGATTCCCAGCGAATCGGTGGCGGCACCGATTCCGTAGGTGATCGCCATGGCCAGCGCACCGCCGAGCACCACTCGCAGCACCGCGCGTCCGAGATTGCTACCGCCGAGCCGCGCACTCACCGACCCGGTGATCGCGAGGGCGATCAGCACCGCGGCGAACGTCACCGGTACCCGCCATGCGGTGGGCGGCAACACGATCGCCAGCAACGGCAGCAGCGCACCGCAGGTGAACGCGATCGCCGAGGAGATCGCGGCCGCCCACGGGTTGGTCAGCGAGCGCGGGTCGATGCCGAGTTCGGCCTCTGCGTGCGCGGTGAACGCGTCGTGGGCGGTGAGCTCGGCGGCCACGGTGCGCGCGGTGGCCGGGCTGAGGCCCTTCTTCTCGTAGATCCCGGCCAGCTCGGCCAGTTCGAAATCGGGTTCATCCGCCAGTTCTCGGCGTTCCTTGGCGAGCAGCGCCTTCTCCGAATCCCGCTGCGTGCTCACCGACACGTATTCGCCCGCGGCCATCGAGATCGCGCCCGCCACCAGTCCCGCGATGCCCGCGGTGAGGATCGTCTGGGCGTTGTTCGTGGTCGCGGCGACACCGACGACCAACCCAGCTGTGGAAACGATGCCGTCGTTCGCGCCGAGCACTCCGGCACGCAACCAGTTCAACCGGGTCGCAAGACCTTCGGTATGCGGCTCATGCGGATGATCTGACCGGGGCGAACCCCCGGCCTTCCGCGGACGACTGTTCTCTGCGGGCGAGTCCGGCACCCGCTCAGCCTAGTGGGCACAACCAGCAGATCATCGGCTCGCCGCAGACAAGTCGGCCACCGCTCAGTTCCGTCGGGCAATCGGGGAATCAGCAGTGGCCGCCAGGGCCGCGCGCAGCGTGTCGGCCAGACGCACCGCGAGCGCGATCACGGTCAACGTCGGGTTGACGTGCCCGTTCGTCGGAAAGACCGAACTGCCCGCGATGTAGAGGTTGTCCACCCCGTGCACCCGGCAGTGCTGGTCCACGACCCCGTGCCGGGGGTCGGCCGACATCCGGGTGGTGCCACTGGGATGCGCGCAGTCGGTGAGCGGTAGGGGATCGGCGCTGTCGGGCAACGCCGTGGGAACTACTTGCGGCGCGGGCAACCCGAGCCGGGCGAACTCGCCCACGAGCAATGCTGTCGCCCGGCGCACCGTTCGATCCTCCTGATCGCTGATCCGCCAATCCACCTGCGGCAGCGGCATTCCCAGCGGGTCGGTGCGCGTCGAGAGTCGTACCCGGCTGTCGGCGTCCGGTGTCTGCTCCACTACCGCCCGCACCTCGACATGGACCAGCCGGTGTGGCAACCCGGCACCGTCGGCCGATCTGCGCCGCGCACCGCCGGCCACAAGTCCGGTGTCGGACAGCATGATTCGCAGGTCCTGCCACCGAACCCGGCCACGCAACAACCGCTTCGCCGAGTCCCACGGATCGTCGTCGGCGGTGATCTCCTGCAACCACAGCGCACAGTTCACCAGTGACTCGCGCCGCTGCACCGCGGGCGACAACGCCATTCCGTGCAGAAAGGTGTGCTTGCCCCGCGCGCTCTTCACCACGTACTTGCCGAACCGATCGAGCGCTGCCCGGGCTTGCGCGGGGCGCAGCGTCGCGACCACGCCGCTGCGATGATCCATCAGGCATCGCCCCACCTGGTCGTACCGATTCCCGATCCCGCCCACGACGGTGCGCCGCGACGCCAGCAGCAGCCGTGGTGTCGCGATTCCACCCGCGGCCAGCACGAACACCCGCGCCTCGACAGTGCGTACACGGCCACCCGCTCCGGTCACCTCGACCGAATTCACATGCGCGCCGGTGGTATCGGTATCGATATGGGTGACCGTCGCGTTCACCAGTACCCGCGCGGTCGGCGCGACGATGTCACGCACCCGCGGCCCCCACCGTTTGCAGTCGAACCGGTTGGCCGGGTCGCGGCTGAACTGCCAGAAGCAGGAGCGCAGCGCGGCGGTGTCGAGCGCGTCGGCGGGTGCTTGCCGCCCGGCCAGCGGCCAGAATTCGTGCTCGGTGAAGCCGGTGCCGTGCCCGAGCCCGGCGTGCGCGGCGGCACGGTCGGCGAAGGGGCGCAGTGCGCCCGCGTCGATCGGCCAGCCGGAGCGGGTGACCCAGGGCCGAGTGGCGAAGTCGAGGTCGTCGAGCACGCCACAGCGCCCTGCCCAGGTGTGTGAGCTGCCGCCGAGCACCCGGTTTCCCGCGATCCGGTGCGGTTGCGCGCGGGGTGCGCCGATGTTCTCGATCGCGGCGAATGCTCTGTCGTCCGCGGTGATCTCGTGTCCGCCGCTCTCCAGCACCAGGACCCGCAGTCCGGCGGCGGCGAGTTCGGTGGCCACCGTCAGGCCCGCAGGGCCCGACCCGATGACGCAGATCTGGGTGCGCAACGCGTCGTCACCGACGGTGCGCAGATCCTCGACAAGCATCGGCGGTCCTCTCACCGGCGGTGCCCCCGCACCGCTGTTCTCACTGTAAGAGCAGCGCCATCGTGTGTCAGTCGGTCTCGCAATGCTGATTGACAAAAGCCCTGATGTACCCGGCGGATTGGCGCACATACATATACGACCAGAACCCCAGCCCCGATTCCGACGGGCTGGCGACCATGGTGATCTCGCCGTCGTAGCACTTCTCCACGATGTACCTGGCGCGCGACACGTGCGGCGTGAAGGTGACCACGATGATGTGGTTCCACCCGTAGATCTTTGCGCGCCGGACGATTTCGCGCGCCTCACCATCGGTGGTCCACGGGTCGGGCACGAAACACGAGACACGGAAGGCGAATCGGCCGCCGCAGTACTTGTCCATCATCGGGTCATCGGCGCCGGTGGACTGCGAGATCAGCACCTCGGGGGCGAGTCCGCGCTCGGCGAGTTCGATGCCGAGGTCGAACCGCTCGTACGGGGTGCCGCCGAGCACCACGATCACATCGGCGGGCCGCAGCGGGTCGATCTGGGGATGCACGAAGACCGGCCAGCCGGCGAATGCGGCAGCCAGCACGGTGACCAGTGCGCCGACGAGCAACCATCCCGCACGCCGAAAGATCGACACGGCACCGACGATACCGAAATCTCCACGATGGCCGCCGGGCCCGCGATCGAGGCGGACCACACGCTCTTCTGCCGCGGTCCTCCACCAGGCACACTGGAGCCCATGACCGATACCGCCGTTGCCCCCGAACACCTCGACGTCGTCATCGTCGGCGCCGGGTTGTCCGGCATCGGGGCCGCTTACCGGCTGCAGACCGAGCACCCGCATCGCAGCTACGCCGTCCTGGAGGCGCGCGCCGACCTCGGCGGCACCTGGGACCTCTTCCGCTACCCGGGCATCCGCTCGGATTCGGACATGTTCACCCTCGGCTACCCGTTCAAGCCGTGGCGCGCGGCCCGCTCCATCGCCGACGGCGCCGCGATCCTGGACTACATCCGCGAGACCGCGCAGGAGAACGGCATCGACCGGCACATTCGCTTCGGTGCGCGGGTGATCGGCGCGGATTGGTCATCGGCGCAGGCCCACTGGCGGCTCACCATCGCCCACGAGGGCCCCGACGGCCCCGAGCTGAGCACTCTGACCTGCGGTTTCCTCTATGCGTGCGCCGGCTACTACGACTACCAGCAGCCACACGCCCCCGAGTTCGCCGGTCGCGACACCTTCGCGGGCACCGTCGTGCACCCGCAGTTCTGGCCTGCCGACCTCGACACCCGCGACAAGCGGATCGTCGTCATCGGCAGCGGCGCCACCGCCGTCACCCTGGTGCCCAACCTCGCGGCCGACGCCGCCCACGTCACCATGTTGCAGCGCAGCCCCACCTGGATCAGCGCCGTCCCCGGCCGCGACAAGCAGGCCGACAGGCTCCGCGCGCTGCTCCCCGCCGGTCTGGCCCACCGGCTGATCCGGACCAAGAACATCCTGTTCAGCGTCGGTTTCTACCAGTTCTGCCGCCGTCGTCCCGCCGCCGCGCGCAAGCTGCTCACCGACCTCGCCACCCGCATCCTCAAGGACGACAAACTCGTCGCCGAACATTTCACACCCGATTACGACCCCTGGGACCAGCGCCTGTGCGCTGCCCCGGACGCCGACTTCTTCAAGGCGATGAAAAAGGGCAAGGCCTCGGTGGTCACCGACCGGATCGACGCCTTCGTGCCGGAGGGGATCCGGCTGGTGTCGGGGGAGACGCTGCCCGCCGACATCGTGGTCACCGCCACCGGCCTGCGCCTGTTGGCCTTCGGCGGCATCGCACCCTCGGTCGACGGCACCCCCGTGCCCCTGGCCGACCAGTTCGTCTGGCAGGGCGCCATGCTCACCGGCCTGCCCAACTTCGCCATCTGCGTCGGCTACACCAACGCGTCCTGGACCTTGCGCGCCGACCTCACCTCCCGTTTGGTCTGCAAAGTCCTCACCCACCTCGACCGCACCGGCAGCGCCGCGGTCGTCCCCGAGCCCAAGGGCGCGCTCGCCGAACGCCCACTGCTCGACCTGAACGCCGGCTACGTCTTGCGCTCGATCGCGGCGTTCCCCCGTCAGGGCGACCGTCATCCGTGGCGGGTCAGGCAGAACTACCTGCTCGACGCGCTGATCACCCTGCGCACCGACCTCGGCAAAACCCTGCGACCGGTGCCGCGCCGGGTAGCGGAGTTCACCCGCAACGGGTGAGGCGCGGGGTCCGTCGGGTTTCTACCGTTGTCGTGTGCCGTGGTGGCACGTGGCATTGACCTGACGGAAAGGCCCAGCGATGACAGACACGAATCAGCACCGGGTGCGCGACGGAATCGCGGCAGGAACCTCCATCGGCGCTGGCATCCTGCTGGCGGTTGTCGGTGTCCTGCAGATTTTCCAGGGAATCTCCGCGGTCGCCAACGACGATCTCATCGTTGTCGGACCGGAGTACACCTTCCAGTTCGACCTCACCAGCTGGGGCTGGTGGCACATCGTTCTCGGCGCGATCGCGGTCATCGTCGCGATCGGACTGCTGGCCGGTCAGACGTGGGGCCGGGTATCGGCGATGGTGATCGCCGCCCTGTCGATCATCGCCAATTTCCTGTGGCTGCCCTACTACCCGTGGTGGTCGATCCTGATCATCGCCATCGACATCGTGGTGATCTGGGCGGTGGCCACCTGGCGACCGAACAACGCCTGAGCTGTCCTGATCCATCCGACCGACGCCGCCCCGGATCTTCGAGGCGGCGTCGGTCGTCTCAGTAGTCGAGTGCCGTTTGCCCCGACTCGGCGTCGCCGAGCGTGTGGATCAGATGCGATGAGAGCCGTTCGCCCAGGACCGCGAGCTCGGCCTTCTGCGGATCGTCGAGCCCGTCGAGCACCAGCTTGCGCACCGCGACCAGGTAGTCCGGTGTCGCCTCCACCACCTTGGCTTGCCCGCTTGCGGTGAGTACCGCGTCGATACCGCGCCCTGATTCCGTCGCTTCCCGCCGCGCCCAGCCCACCCGCTCCAGCTTCGACACCACGTGGGAGAGCCGCGAAATGGACCCGTGCCCCCGGGCCGCGAGCATGCTCAACCGCATCCGGCGTCGCGGCGCGTCGTGGAGCAGGGCCATGACCCGGTACTCGAAATGGGTCACGCCGAACTCTCGTTGTAGTCGTGAATCGAGTGCGCTCGGTACGCGCATCGAGAGGGTGATCACCGCGCTCCAGGCGCGACGCTCGACCGAGTCGAAATCCTCTATCACCTCGGCCTACCTTCCACCCAAGTGTTAGCTATGAAATTGCTGAACGAGGGCAAACTGTATATCGGAGGGCGGGTTCTGTCTATGCTTGTCGCGTCATGAGGCCAGGTGGAACGTGTGTTATAGATCATCCACGGCCTGGACGAATGATCAGTTGCCATCCGATCGCCGGGCATCCACCCTCGGCGAGTGCGATGTTCGCCGACCAGCGCGTGGCTTGAACCCGCAGCACCGCGGTGGGCGTGAGCTGGGGAAATGCTGAATCTTCCAGGCGATTTGACTTCGCGTTTGTCGGCACGTAACTTTATTCCAGTCAGAGCGACACGGACACCGACTCAGCCGCCCAGCGGCCGAGACACGAGGTAGGACGATGAGCGCCTGACTGACTGCGTGTTCAGAGGGACTCGGTACGGATTTGTTTCCGGCCGGTTGTCTGAGCTAAGTTTGAACCCTTGCCTCACCGAAACCCCTCCGAGAAGTTGTGGGTAGAAGTGTGTGCGTGTGTTCTTTGAGA
>NZ_JBHTUD010000033.1:0-39641 GCF_042794235.1 Nocardia sp. NPDC056541 | reverse complement strand
GGTGCTCCTGGCTCTCGAAGGCGAAGACCGGTGAGCCCTGACACGACAGACCGCCGTCGATTCGCTTCATCTCCACGTGCAGCGGCCCCAACTCCGCGAATTCACGGTGGATGCCGACGATCGACTCGTACAGATCCCGCTGCGGGAACAGGGCCATCAGCCCGGTGAGCTCGTCGTTGTGCCGCTGGTAGCGCAACATCGAATGGCCCCAGGTGAACTCGTAGAGGGGCGAACCGTAGCTGCCCTTGCCCTCGAGGCACCGGTACCGGATCCGGCCGCCGTTGTCCTGCACCAGATCCTCCACATTCGGCACCGACTGAACGGCGGCCATCAGCAGCACCATCGACTCGCCGTCGGGAATCAATCCGGCGAGTTCGGGAAAGTACTGCGGGAGCGGATGCGCATGGGGCGAAACCACTTTCGTGAGCACACCGTCGCTGCGGCAGATGTCCACCGAGAAGCGGGCCGCCTGCGCGAAATCGGGGAACGAGACGACCAGTTCGTGCCACTCCCAGGCCGGGGCGAGCGGCAGTTCGACCTCGGTGATGATGCCGTTGGCGCCGTACGCGTGGTGCACGGTGTTCACATCGCGCCCGCGCAACTCGATCAGCCGGGGGTGTTCCTCCACCGTCATCACTTCCAGCGCGGTGATGTTGCCGGTGTCGCGCAGGATGCCCCAGCGACAGCTGCCGATTCCCGCGTGTCCGCCCGCGATGTAGCCGCCGATGGTGGCCTGGTGCGCCGTCGACGGATGCATCCGCAGCTCCCAACCGGACGGGCGGATCGCGGCGTCGATATCGGCCACGACGGTGCCCGCGAGCGCGCGCACCGTGGTCGGCGGGCGTCTGCCGGGTCCGCCGTGCCAGCCGATGACGCCGGCGAGCGCGGTGACATCGATCACCGCGCCACCGCGCAGCGGCACACCCTGACCGAACTGGCCGGAACCGGCCCCGCGCACGGTGATCGGGATGCGATGACGCGCGCAGGCGGCCACCGCGGTGCGCAACTCGTCCTTGCCGCGCGGCGCGATGAAGATCTCGGCATTGCGCCCGCGCAACAGGTCTCGCAGGACCGGACTCTGCGCGAACCGGTCGCGGCTCTTGGTGCGCAGCTTGCGTGTGTCGGTGGAGAAGGTGATGGGACCCAGGTCGTCGCGCAGGCTCGTCAGCGAATCGGTGGGTGCCATCGGCCGTACTCCGTCGTTCGAACTCTCCGCGCGTCGCCCGGAGGGCGATCCCTCGGCGGACCGACCCGGCATCAGCGTGCCCGGCCGGTGTTTCGCGGCGGTAAAGGTGCGATGTCGGTGCGCGTGCTCAGTCGGCGGTGTCGAGGTCGGCGCGGGACAGGGCGTCTTCCACGCGGCGGCGCGCACCGGCGAGATGCTGTTCGCAGCGGGTGGCCAGGGCTTCGCCGCGCTCCCACAGCACCAGCGAGTCGTCCAGGTCGAGGCCGCCCTGTTCGAGCATCTTCACCACGTTGATGAGCTCGTCGCGGGCGCGTTCGTAGCCGAAGGCCGCGATCTCGGCCAGGGTGTCGGCAGCGGTGTTCTCGGAACCGGCGTCGGCCACGGTCACGTCCTCTTCTCGTCGGTGGTCTCTGGCGTCAGTCGCTGGGTGCCCAGTGCCGCGGCGGTGACGGCTCCGTCGGCGACCCTGATGCGGAGCTGGCTGCCCGCGGGGGAGTCATCGATCGAACGCACGACATGCCGTTCGGGACCGGCGACGCGCTGCACGACAGCGTAACCACGGGCCAGGGTGGCGGCCGGACCCACCGCGGTCAGCTTCTCGCGCAGGTGCAGGGTGGTCGTCGACTCGCTGCGCAGCAGCTGGTCGACAGTGCGTCTCGCGGCCGTGCGCAAGCGTTCCAGCTCGTCGTGACGGTGGTTCAGCTCGCGCAGGGGATCGGCGAGGACCGGGCGCGATCGCAACTGCGTGATGGTGTGTTCCTCGCGCTGGACCCAGCCGCGCAACGCGGCCGCCGAGCGCGCCCGCATCTCACGCACCCCGGCCAGTTCGGCGGCGGCATCGGGGACGATGCGTTTGGCGGCGTCGGTGGGGGTGGCCGCGCGCAGGTCGGCGACCAGGTCGAGCAGGGGATTGTCGGGCTCGTGGCCGATGGCGCTGACGATCGGGGTGCGCGCGGCGGCGACCGCCCGGCACAGTGCTTCGTCGGAGAAGGCCAGCAGATCTTCGACGCTGCCACCGCCGCGCGCCAGCACGATCACCTCGACCTCGGGGTCGCGATCGAGTTCGGTCAGCGCTTCGAGCATCTGCGGTACCGCGGCCGGACCCTGCACCGCGGTATTGCGGATGACGAATCGGACTGCGGGCCAACGGTTCTGGGCCACGGACAGGACATCGCGTTCGGCCGCGCTCGCCCGTCCGGTGATCAGCCCGATCGTCGCGGGCAGGAACGGTAGCGGCCGCTTGAGCCTGGCATCGAACAGGCCCTCGGCCGTCAAGAGGGCTTTCAACCGCTCGATCCGGGCCAGTAGCTCACCGATGCCGACCGCGCGAATCTCGGTGACCCGCAACGACACCGTGCCCCGGCCGGTGAAGAAGTGCAGCTTGCCGTAGACGACCACGCGGCTGCCCTCGGTGAGCGGCACCGGCAGCCTGCGCAACAGGTCGGGGTCGCAGGTCAGCGACAGCGACATGTCCACCGAGGCATCGCGCAGCACCAGGAACGCGGTGCGGGTGCCGGGGCGCAGATTGATCTGGGTGACCTGCCCCTCCACCCAGATGCTGCCGAGCCGTTCGATCCACTGGGCGACCTTCACCGCGACCGAGCGCACCGGATACGGCTGCTCCGCCGAATTCGCCGGAGCGCCGGCCTGCGCGACGCCGTCCTGAGTCATAGGTCAGTTCTACGCGCGGCCACCGACACAACCAAAAAGCGGCCGCCATCCGAGGTGTCGGATGGCGGCCGCTTCGACGGACAGTCTGTCACTGCGCCTGGACGGTGGCGATGCGGTTGGTGAGCATCGTGACGAAGGGGGCGCGGGCGCGGGTCTGCTGTTCGAAGGCCAGCAGCTGGGCCAGCTCCTCGACGGTCAGCATCCGCAGCCGGGCGCGCAGCTGGGCCAGCGTCATCGCGGGGTAGTCGTAGCGGATAGCGACCTCGGGGGCTACGACCTCCTCCTCGGTGGGCTCGTCGGCGGGCTCGATGACCTCTTCCTCGGTCTCGAGCAGCAGCAGCGACGCGGGCACGGCCTTGCCGTTGGTCTGCGGGGCCTCCGGCGCTTCGAACAGGTCGAAGCGGCTGGTGTGGCCGTTGGTGGCGGGCGCGGGCTCCAGGTCCTCGTCGAAGGTGGCCCAGGCGGGCTGCTCGGCCGGAGCCGAACCCAGCCGCTCGAACACACCGTCACCCTTGAGCGCGAGGCTGGTGACGAACTGCTGCAGATGCATCGTGGTCTGCAGCACGCGACTGAGCGCGGTGATCGGGAAATTGACCGCGGCGACGGGCAGTCGCCGGGTCTCTTCTAAGGCGTATACGGCGGCGCCGGCGGCCACCCTGGCCAGGAACGGAGGTCGAAACATGACTCCAGCCTGCCGCAAACCGGGTGTGATGCAAAGGTCCACACCCCTGTTGTGTGACTTTCGCCCCTTGATCCGACCTGATCGGGCCTCTCGCGCGCACGTAAGCTGTGGGATATGACCTCGGCAATCCCCTTGAACGTCGGTATCACGCGCTCCGCGGGCGCGAATGCTGCCGGTGGCAAGCGCGTGCTGCTGGCCGAGCCGCGCGGCTACTGCGCAGGCGTCGACCGCGCCGTCGAGACCGTTGAGAAGGCTCTCGAGAAACACGGCGCCCCGATCTATGTGCGCAAGGAGATCGTGCACAACCGCCACGTCGTGGAAACACTACGTGAGCAGGGCGTGATCTTCGTCGACGAGACCGACGAGGTGCCCGAGGGCGCGCTGGTCGTGTTCTCCGCGCACGGTGTCGCGCCGATCGTGCACGAGACCGCCGCCGAACGGAACCTGCGCACCATCGACGCCACCTGTCCGCTGGTCACCAAGGTGCACCAGGAAGCCAAGCGGTTCGCCCGCGACGACTTCGACATCCTGCTGATCGGCCACGAAGGCCACGAGGAAGTCGAGGGCACCGCCGGTGAGGCGCCCGAGCACGTGCAGCTGGTCGACGGGCCCGACTCGGTGGACAAGGTGACCGTGCGCGACCCGTCGAAGGTGATCTGGCTGTCGCAGACCACGCTCTCGGTCGACGAGACCATGGAGACCGTCGAGCGGCTGCGCGAACGTTTCCCGACGCTGCAGGACCCGCCCAGCGACGACATCTGCTACGCCACGTCCAACCGGCAGACCGCGGTCAAGGCGATGGCGCCCGAATGCGATCTGGTGATCGTGGTCGGTTCGCGCAACTCGTCGAACTCGGTGCGACTGGTCGAGGTGGCGCTCGGCGCGGGCGCGAAGGCGGCGTATCTGGTCGACTACGCGCGCGAGGTCGATCTGGCCTGGCTCGACGGGGTGCGGACCATCGGCATCACCTCCGGCGCGTCGGTGCCGGAGATCCTGGTGACCGGGGTCCTCGACCTGCTGGCCGAACACGGCTTCGGTGAGGTCCAGCCGGTGACCACGGCCAACGAGACACTGGTGTTCTCCCTGCCTCGTGAGCTCCGCCCCGCCCGCCGGGACGCGCCTTCGCAGAGCTGACCCGCCTGGCCTGAACACAGAAAATCCCCGCCGATCGATCTCGGCGGGGATTCTTCGTTCTCAGACGTTGTCGGGGCGACGTCGTTCCGTGCGGGCGGAGTCGGCGCGGTCTCGATAGCGCACGTTCGGCTGCGGATGCGGGGGTGCGTCGCCACGGCGGCGGGGGACCCTGGCCGGTTCGGGTTCGCGCGGTGCGGCGGCCGCGCGGGCGGCGCGGGGTTCACCGCGGGCGGCGCGAGGCTCGCGGGGCCGGGCCGCGGCGGGCGCCCGTTTCGGTTCGGTGGGCCGGGCGGGTCGGCGAGCCGGGCTCGCCATGTCGACCTCGGTATCGGCTTCGTCCAGTACCGCGGTGCCGCGGCGCGGCCGCTTGCGGGCGGCGGTGGCGAGGTCGGGGGCCGGCTCGGGGCGACGGCGCTTGACCGGCTTGCGTTCGGTCCGGCGCTCCGGGGCGGGGCGAGCGGTCTGGGGTGCGCGCTTGGCGATCGCGATCCTGGCTCCGCCGATCGCCAGCACCAGCACGGTGGCCAGCGCCATCGTCGGGAAGCGCTCCACCAGCGGGATGATCAGGTTCATCAACACGTCTTTGATCGACGTGGTGGCGCGGCCACCCAGCATCTGGCAGGCCAGGGGCACCGCGACGAACAGCAGCAGCGGCGGCATCACCATGGTGGAGAACAGGCCGCGGAAGCGCACCGCGCAGACAGCGAGCACGCAGCCGAGCACATACAGCGCCGAGAACGTGCCGGTCGGATAGGTCTCGCCGCCGAATCCGTCGATCAGGAACCCGAGACCTGTCGCACCCGCGGCGAGCAGAATCGCGGCCCAGGCGGGGATGCCGGGTACCGAGGGCACGATCGAACGTTGCGGCGCGGGCACCCGGGGTCGCGCACGTTGGGAAGCAGCCACACTATGACACTAACTGCACATCGGCCCTGTGGGCGCCACGGCACGGGGATCTCAGACGCGATCCTCGACGTCGGCGAACACGACGACGCGTGGTCGGGTCTCGGTGAGCCGGATTGCCGGGAGCTCCTGATCGGCGATGCCGAGATCGTGCATCCGGCGCGCGGTGACCATGACCCGCGACTCCACCGAACCCACGGTCGCGTTGAAAGCCGCTACGGCCTTACCGAGATTCACGCCCAGATTGTCCAGATGCTCGGCGACCTTGCCCAACCGGGTGTAGAGCTCCTTGCCCAGTTGCTGCACCGTTGCCATATCGCGCGAGAGCGCTTCCTGCCGCCAGCTGAACGCCACCGTCCGCAGCAGCGCGATCAATGTAGTGGGGGTTGCCAGGATCACGTTCCGGCCGAACGCGTACTCCAAGAGGTCGGCATCGGTGGTGAGCGCGGCGTCGAGGAACGGGTCGCCGGGCACGAACAGTACGACGAACTCCGGTGCCGGATCGAAGGCCGCCCAGTACGCCTTGTCGGCCAATTGGTCGACGTGGGCGCGCAGGTGTTTGGCGTGGCGGGCCAGCAATGGGGTGCGTGCGCCGGGGTCGTCGGTGGTCGCCGCGTCCAGATACGCCGAGAACGGCACCTTCGCGTCGACGACGATGTGCCTGCCGCCGGCCAGCCGCACCACCATGTCGGGCCGGACCGCACCCCGATCGTCGCCGCCGGGCCGGGATACCTGGGTATCGAAGTCGCAGTGCCGGGTCATGCCGGCGAGTTCGACCACGCGTTCCAGCTGGATCTCACCCCACCGGCCGCGCACCTGCGGCGCCCGCAGCGCGGCGACCAGCTGGCCGGTCTGATCGGAGAGCCGATGCGAGGTGCGTTGCATGCCCGCGACCTGCTCGCGCAATCCCGAGTACGCGTCGATCCGATGGTGTTCGACCTGCCGGATCTGCTGTTCCAACGCGCCGACCGCGTCGCGCAGCGGATCGACCATCGCGCCGATCGCGGCCGAATGCCTGCGCGCCGCATCCTCGTTGGCCGAGTGCAGCGACTGCTGCAGCAACCGTTGGTTGTCGCCGGCCGCGGCGAGCCGGGCTTCCGCGGTGGCGGCGCGTTGGCCACCCCGGGCGGAATGCCCCAGCCAGCCGAGACCGAAGCCTGCGGCGAAGACGAAGACGAGCGCGACGAGCATCGAAGCGGTCATGGGAGGCGATACTGCCCGAGGCCACCGACAAGTTCGCAATTCCCGGGCAAACCGGGCATGGCGGCGGCATTCCCGCCGGACATCTGTGCGCGGCCTCGTGCGCCACGCCGGTGAATTACACGCGTGTGGTGCGTCGATTGAATTCTGTCGGGGGTGTGCCCTACGGTTCGCGACATGCGGATCCTGCACACCTCCGACTGGCACATCGGGCGCACCTTTCACGGTGTCGACCTGCTGGCCGATCAGGCGCGGGTGCTGTCGGCCGTCGCGGAGCTGGTCGCGGCCGAATCGGTCGACGTGGTGGTGGTGCCCGGCGACATCTACGACCGCTCCATCCCCAATGCCGATGCCATCGGGGTCTGCAATCGTGGATTCGAGGCGATCCGGGCGGCGGGCGCGACGATCGTCGCCACCTCGGGCAATCACGACTCGCCCGCCAGGCTCGGTGCGGGCGCGAGCTTCGCCGCAGCCGGTGGCCTGCACCTGTGTACGCGGGTCGCCGACGCGCACCGGCCCATCGTGCTGTCCGATGACGACGGCGACGTGGCCTTCTACGGCATCCCGTATCTGGAACCGGAGATCACCCGGACCGAACTCGGTGTGCCACAGGCGCACTCGCACGCGGAGATCCTCGATGCCGCGATGAGCCGGATTCGTGCCGACATCGCCGCCAGGTCCGGCACGCGCACGGTGGTGCTGGCGCACGCGTTCGTGATCGGCGGCGAGGCGACGGGTTCGGAACGGTCCATCTCGGTGGGTGGTGTGGAGACGGTGTCGATGTCGGCCTTCGACGGCATCGACTATGTGGCGCTGGGGCACCTGCATTCGCCGCAGACGCTCTCGGAGTCGGTGCGCTACAGCGGATCCCCGCTGCCGTATTCGTTCGGGGAGAGCTCCCATCGCAAGGCGGTCTGGATCGTCGACCTCGACGCGAAAGGTCTGGCGGCGGTGCACCGCCGCGAGCTGCCGCAGGTGCGCGGGCTCAGCAGACTCACCGGCACCATCGATTCCCTGCTCACCGGCGCCGAATTCGCCGCGGCCGAAGAGCACTACGTGTCCGCCACGATCACCGACATCACCCGTCCGGTGGATCCGATGCGTAAGCTGCGCGAGCGGTTTCCGCACGCGGTGCACGTGGAATGGGCACGGCCGGAAGGCAATCCGGAGTTGCACTACCGCGAGCGGGTGCACGGTCGTCGCGACACGGAGGTCGCGGCGAGCTTCCTGACCGACGTGCGTGGCACACCGAGCAAGGGGGAGATGGCATGGGTGGAGCGGGCGCTGGCCGCGGCGGTTCGCGAAACCGACTCGGGCCGAGGCGAATCCGCCGAGGAGCCGGTGGCATCGGAGCTGACTGCGTGAGCTCGCGCGCCGGGTTCACGGCGGCGCTCGTCGCCGGGGCCATCGCGTGAGGCTGCACCGGCTCGAACTCACCGCGTTCGGACCGTTCGCCGAGACCACCGTCGTCGATTTCGACGCACTCGGCGCCGACGGGCTGTTCCTGCTCCACGGGCATACGGGTGCGGGCAAGACGACCATCCTCGACGCCATCGCCTTCGCCCTCTACGGCAAGGTGCCCGGGGCGCGCGGCGAGAGCAAGCGCCTGCACTCCGACCACGCCGATTCGCAGACACCACCGAGTGTCGTGCTCGAGGCCACGCTCGGCGGCCGCCTGCTGCGCCTGACCCGCTCGCCCGAATTCGAGCGCCCGAAGAAGAACGGCACCGGAACCCGGCTGCTGCAACCCCAGGCCACGCTCACCTGGCTCGACGGCAGCGGTGAGAACCTCTCGCGCATCACCGATATCGGCGACGAGGTGCTGCGTCTGCTCGGCATGAGCGCCGACCAGTTCTTCCAGGTGGTGCTGCTCCCGCAGGGCGACTTCGCCAAATTCCTGCGAGCCGAGAACGAGGACCGCGAGAAACTGCTCGAAAAGCTCTTCGATACCCAACGTTTCGGTACCGCCGAGAAATGGTTGTCGGATCGGCGACGCGCGGCCGAAAGCGAACTCACCACGCGCCAGCAGGGCATCGACCGCCTGATCACCAAGGTCGGCATGGCGGCGGGATACGGCGGCGCGGAATCGATCGGCATCAAGGACTCGGTGACGTGGTCTCAGGAACTGCTGGCCACCGCGCGTACCGCCCTCGCCGAGGCGACCACGAATGCCGAACTGCGCCACAAAGAATCGGTCGACGCCCGCGCCGAAGCCGAAGAGCAACGCCGCGTCACCGAGCTGCGCACCCGCATGGCCGCGGCCCGCTCCGAACTGGACGCCTACACCGCCTCCGCTGCTCGCCGCGCCGAACTCGAACGCGAACTCGACCGAGCTCGCCTGGCTGAGCCCGTCGTCCATGCCATCGACGAGGCTCGCTCCGCGGTCCGTGGCCTGCGTCGCTCGGAAGCCGCCACCCGCGGCGCCGCAGCTGATCTGGCCGATCGTCTGAGTGCACCGGCGGCGGCCGATATCGCGGGTGTGGGTCTGCTGACCGTCGTACCGGCCGAGCCGAACGGCGATGGCGGCGTGGACGTCCAGGGTGATCTCGATGCGGCGATCAGCCAGTGGAACGCGCTGCTCGGTGTGCTCGGTGAGGTGCGCGCGGATGCGGTGATCGCACGCAGGCTCGCCGACGATCTCGCCGTTCACGAGAGCGAATCCGCCCAGCTCACGCGGCGTGCGGCGGAGCTGGCGCAGCGGCGGGTCGAACTGCCGGCACTGATCGGTTCTGCTCAGGAACAGCTCCGCGAGGCCACCGACGCGGCCGCCGCGCTGCCCGGGGTTCGCAACGAGCTGGCCAAGTGGCAGGACGCGGCGGCGGCCGCTGTCGAGATCGCCCGTCGCCGACCGGCTTTGGACGCGGCGCGCGGTGAACACGACACGGCCTGGCGCGCCCACCTCGACGCCAGGGAGCGTGTCCTCGACCTGCGCACCCGCCGCCTTGCCGGCATGGCCGCCGAACTCGCGGGCGCGCTCACCGAGGGTGCGCCGTGCACGGTCTGCGGGTCCGCCGATCACCCGGAGCCCGCGCAGCCCACCGACGACGCGGTGTCCAAGGACGCCGAGGACGCCGCACAGGCGGCCGAACACGTCGCGGAGGCCGCGCGGGATCGCCTCGCCGAACGCATCAGCGCCATCGAACGCGAGATCGAGGCGCTGACCGCGCGTGGCGGCGACGCCGACCCCGTCGCCCTCGCCGCCGCGGTCCGCACCGCCACCCACCGCTTCGACGACACGGCCGAAGCCGCTGAACGCGCCCCCGCCCTGACCAGCCGCCTGGAGGCCCTGCGCACCGAGGAAGCCGCCCTGCACGAGCAGTCCCGCGACTCGGACGCCCGCCTCGGCACCAGCACGGCCAACATCGCGGCCACCCGCACCCGCCTCGAAGAACTCACCACCCGCCTGCGTGCCGCCGCGGGCGCCGACGCCACCGTCGACGCCCGCACGACCCGCCTCGAATCCCTCATCACCGCCGCCACCACCCTCCGCACCGCCCGTACCGAGGAGGGCACCGCCCGCGACGCCGTCCGCACCATCGCCACCCGTGTGGAAAACCTCGCCCGTACAGCAGGTCTCGTTCCGGCGGGATACGAGGCGAGTGCGCAGCTCGAGGCATACGAATCGACGACTCGTACCGCCGGGCGAACTGCGGTCGCCGATGCCGATACGGGCGTTCCCAGCCTGTTCGATCTTTTCGATGACGAGCCGCTCGATGACGAGTCGGTCGACGAGGAGCCGGTCGGCGAAGAGCCGGGCGAACCAGCACCGCCTCGCGACGACATCGCCCTGCTGACCGCCTACGCCCAGGTCGTCACCGCCGCCGCGCGGACCGCGCAGCAGCAGGCCGCGATCGAAGCCGAACTCACCGCCGCGGACCGGGCCCGCGCACATGCCGAGACGGTGCTCGCCGAGCCCCGGATCCAGGCGATCGCCGAGCAGACGCCGGGCGATCTGAACGCGCTCGAGCAGCGCTTCACCGAAGCGCAGAGTGCGCTCACCGCGGCGGTGGCGGCCCGGTCGGCGGCCACCGAGCGGGTCGCCCAGCTCGAGCAGCTGGGGACGCAGCTGTGGGGTGAGGTCGAGCGGATCGCGCCCGAGCAGCGTGTCTTCGACGAGCTGGCGGCCCTGGCGGAAGTGGTCGCGGGCAGGGGCGAGAACAACCGGCGAATGTCGTTGCGCTCCTATGTTCTCGCGGCACGGCTCGAAGAGGTCGCGGTCGCGGGATCACTGCGTCTGCGCCGGATGTCCGGTGGCCGTTACGAATTCGTCCACTCGGACAAGGCGGGCCCACGGGGCAGACGCGGGGGCCTCGGGCTCGACGTCCGCGACGACTACACCGGCGCGATCCGCTCGGCGAAAACGCTCTCCGGCGGCGAAACCTTCATGGCCTCGCTGGCATTGGCACTCGGTCTGGCCGATGTGGTCGCCGCCGAAACCGGTGGGCTGGTCCTGGACACCCTGTTCATCGACGAAGGCTTCGGCAGCCTCGACGCCGACACTCTCGACGCCGTGATGGGTGTCCTCGACGAACTGCGGGCGAACGGGCGCGTGGTCGGCGTCGTCAGCCACGTAGACGAAATGCGCCAGCGCATCCCCAGCCGCCTCCACGTGGTGCGCGGCCGGGCAGGATCGCGGCTGGAAGCCACCGTCGCCTGAGTTCGCCCGGTGAGGCCGTCACCATGTCAGCACGGCGCGGCGGGAGCCTGCGGACGCTCCACGGATGGCGCCGCTTCGTGGCGGGCGAGCGGCGTGAATCCGGGGAGCTTGCCGTCGACGAACGGGATCATCAGCTGGACCAGCGGGCCGATTCCGAAGGCGTAGACCAGCGTGCCGATTCCCACGCTGCCGCCGAGGAACCACCCGGTGGTCAGCACCGAGACCTCGATCCCGGTGCGAACCGACCACACCGGCCAACCGGTCCGCGCGACCAGTCCAGTCATCAGTCCATCGCGCGGACCTGGACCCATTCCCGCACCGATGTAGAGCACTGTCGCCGCCGCGTTCACCACCACCGCGGCGACCATGGCCAGCACCCGCAGCCACACGCCGTCCACGGCGGGGATCGCCCACAACCCGGCGTCGACCGCGATCGCGATCACCACCACGTTGCTGACGGTCCCCAGCCCCGGCCGCTGCCGCAACGGAATCCAGGCGAGCAGCACAGCGATCCCGGTCAGCGCGGTCACCACACCGAAACTCAGCGGCACATGCGCGGCGACCCCTTGGTGGAACACGTCCCACGGGTCGAGCCCGAGCCCTGCTCGGATCATCACTGCCATCGAGGTGCCGTACAACCACAAACCGACGTACAGCGCGACCAACCGACGAGTGAGCATAGGTAACAGAATCCGGCCTACTGGACCTGGAAAAAAGAGCCAATCGGCGATCACTGGCCTGATCGTGTGCCGCTGCTCAGCTTTCGTGCGCGAGCAACCAGGCCTTGGCTTGCAGCCCCCACCGGAACCCGCCGAGCGCTCCGCCGATCCGCAGCACACGATGGCACGGCACGAACAGCGCGGCAGAGTTGCGCGCGCAGGCGTTGGCCGCGGCCCGCGTGGCTGCCGGACGCCCGGAGAGTCCGGCGAACTCCGTGTAGGTGACCGGTTCACCGGCCGGTACCTTGCGCAGGACTTCCCAGGCATGGACGAGGAACTCACCGGACTGTTGACGCACCGCGATCGTGTCGATCGCGGTGAGATCACCTGCGTGATAGTCGATGACGGCCTTGGTCACCGCGCCGAGCGAATCCCGTTGCCGCAGTTCGGCCGGGCGCAAGGTCGCGTGGATCAGGCCGGTCAGCGTGGTCGGGTCGCCGGTCCAGCCCGAGGCGAGCACGGCGCCGTCGGAATCGGCGATGGTGGTGAACGGGCCGATCGGCGTGCTGACGGTCGCGACGTCGGCGAGGCGAAGAGCAGTGTCAGTCATGGGTTTTCGCTTCCTGAGGAGAGGGTTCACGGACAAGCGCGCCACGATGTTCGAGCGCGGTCTTCCACAAGTGCATGGACAGATACGAGCGCCACGGCGCCCAGCGGGTGGTGTCGCCGAGGTCGATCCCGGCCAGCGCGGCTCCTTGGCGCACGACGAGGTCGGTGTCGAGCAGGATGTCGGGATCGGCCAGCGATCGCATGGTGACGTAGTCGGCCGTCCACGGCCCGACTCCATCGAGTGCGAGCAGGTCGCTCCGCAGATCATCGGCGGTACGGCCGGAATGCAGGACCAGTTCGCCGTCGGCGAGCGCCCGCGCCGCGGCCACGATCGCGGCCACCCTGCGCGCGGGCCCGGTCAACACCTCGGCACCGTGTTCGGCGACCGCCTCGGCCGTCGGGAACAGTCGCGGCACCGGTCCTTCGATCGGCTCGCCGAGTGCGTCCACCAGCCGCGCGACATGCGTCCCCGCTGCCCGCACCGAAATCTGTTGCCCGATCATCGTGCACAGCAACAACTCTGATCCATCGAGGCACCCGGGCACGCGAATCCCCGGCGTGAATCCGTGTCCCGCGATTCCGTGCGCAATCCCTGCGGTACCCGAATCGGTTGCGCTATCACCGGATCGGTCGTCACTGCCGAACACGCGGCCGCCGCCGTGACCACCACGGCCGTCGGCTCCGGTCGTCGCGTCGATGCCGAGTGCCGCGTCGATCCCCAGCGGATCCGCGTCCAGATCGAGCAGACGCCGCACCCGGGCGACAGTCGGAGCGAGATCACGCATATCCCGCAATGCCAACTCCGCCCGCACATGACCGGGCTGGAAAGACAGCCGAACAGTCGCGTGCCCGTGCGGAGTACGCAGGCTGCGCGTGTAGACCCCGTCCTCCCACTGTTCCGTCCCGGCCACCGCGTGCGCCGAGAGGAACCAGGTCAGCCACCCGGTATCGAGCGGCTCGCGGTACGGCAGCCGCAAGGTCAGCAATCCGGGGGTGCCGGGTGCGACGACATCGGCGCGCGGCGACCGGCGTAGTTCGGTCCGCATCGTTGTCGGACTCACCGCGAAGACCTCGCGCACGGTGTCGTTGAACTGCCGAATGCTGGCGAACCCCGCCGCGAACGCGATATCCGACATCGGCATCTCGGTGGTCTGGATGAGCAGCCGCGCGGTGTGCGCACGGTGCGCCCTGGCCAGCGCGAGCGGGCCTGCCCCGAGTTCGGTGGTGAGCACGCGGGTGAGCTGGCGCTGCGAATAGCCGAGGGTGGCGGCCAGTCCGGGTACCCCGCCACGCTCGATCACCCCGTCGCCGATCAGCCGCATGGCGCGAGCGGCCAGGTCGGCTCGCACATTCCACAGGGGTGACCCGGGCGCGGCGTCGGGCAGGCACCGGCGGCAGGCGCGATAACCGGCCTGCTGCGCCGCCGCCGCGGTGGGCAGGAACGACACATTGGCCCGCTTGGGTGTGATCGCCGGGCACGAGGGCCTGCAGTAGATGCCGGTCGTGCGTACCGCGGTGAAGAACTGCCCGTCGAAGCGGGAGTCGCGGGTGGAGACCGCCCGGTAGCAGCCCTCGAAGTCCAAAGCAGTGATGGTCACGAGTTCCACAATGGCACCCGCGCGAGCGGGGTGCTAGCGGAAATCGGCCACCGATCCCGCGGGTCTGGGACCGCGATCAGCAGCAGCGATTGGTGGGATTGCGCTCGGCTTCGGCATAGCGTTCGCGCCAGTAGTCGCGCACGGACGGCACCGGGGCCCCCGGATGCGTGCGACGCAAGTGGTCGACATACCGCTGGTAATCCTCGCCGCCGTTGATCGCGCTGTACCAGCGGGCGACTGCGCGCATCGCCGCCCACGCTCGGCCGAGAACCGCCCGCAGGCGTGCCCCCACGGTCGCATCCGAGCTCGCGGTAGCGATCGACGCTGTCCTGTCGACCAGCCCGGTGCGGTCGGTCGTCACGGCCGGGGCGCGGACGGCCGATCCACTGAACCGGCCGTCCGCATCCCTGATCACACTCAAGAGACGTGCGCCGATCCGGGCGCTCTCACCTTGCCCTCGGCGATCAGCACGTCCCACTCCTTCTGCACGTCCTTCTCGGCGGAGGTGGCGACGAAACCGCTCGGGGCGAAGATCTTCGACGGCTGTTCCTCGGACTCGGTGCTGGTCACCGTGCCCGTGCGAATCGCCTTCGCGCACACCAGCACTCCGACTGCGGTGACGATCAGTACCAGCACCGCGAACACGATCGACAGCGTGCCCTGGATGAAGGTGTTGCGGATCGCGATGTCGACCTGCTCGGGCGTCTTGGCGGTCAGGCAGGCCTTGCCCGCGTCCTTGGCGGCCTGGCACAGGCTGTGCTGTTTCCAGTAACCGAGCTTGGGATCGTCGGAGAAGATCTTCTGCCACGACGCGGTCATCGTGACCAGCAGATCCCACGCCAGCGGAACACCGGGAATCCACGCCCACTTCCACTGCCCGCGCTTGACGATGATCGTGAGCACCACGATCAGCGCGATCGCCGCGAGCAGCTGGTTGGCGATGCCGAACAGCGGATACAGCGCGTTGATGCCACCGAACGGATCGTTCACGCCCATCAGCAGCACCCCGCCCCAGCCCGCGACCACGATCAGCGAGCACAGCCAGGCGCCGATCCGCCACGACGGATCGCGGAACTTCTTGAACCCGCCGCCGAAGTTGCCCAGCGCGTCCGAGACCAGGAAGCGCGCCACACGAGTGCCCGCGTCGATGGTGGTGAGGATGAACAGCGCCTCGAACATGATCGCGAAGTGGTACCAGAAGGCCTTCATCGTCGAGCCGCCGAGGAATTGGGAGAAGACCTCGGAGATGCCGACCGCCAGGGTCGGGGCGCCACCGGTGCGCGAGACGATCGACTTCTCGCCCACATCGGCGGCCGCGTCGGTGAACAGCTCCGGTGTCGCGGGCGGCCCGGACAGGCCGAGCGAATTCGTGAACTTGGCAGCACCTTCGGCCGTGCCACCGGTGAGTCCGGCCGAGGCGTTCATGCCGAAGTACAGGTGCTGGTCGATGATCGAGGCGGTGATGATCGCCATGACCGCGACGAACGACTCCATCAGCATGCCGCCGTAGCCGATCATCTTGGCATTGGATTCCTTGGCCAGCAGTTTCGGTGTCGTGCCGGAGGAGACCAGCGCGTGGAAACCCGAGAGCGCACCGCAGGCGATGGTGATGAACAGGAACGGGAACAGACTGCCCGCGAACGCGGGACCCGCACCGGTATGCGCGAATTCGGAGACGGCGGGCGCCTTCAGCACCGGCATCGTGATCAGGATGCCGACCGCGAGCAGCACGATCGTGCCGACCTTCATGAACGTCGACAGGTAGTCACGCGGGGCGAGCAGCAGCCACACCGGCAAGACCGAGGCGATGAAGCCGTAGGCGATCAGGCACCACGCGATGGTGGTGCGCGAGAGGGTGAACCAGTCCGCGCCCCACTCGGTTTCGGATACCCAGCCGCCGCCGATGATCGCGGCCAGCAACAACACGATGCCGATCGCGGACACCTCGCCGACCGCACCCGGCCGCAGATACCGCAGGTACACGCCCATGAACAGCGCGATCGGGACGGTCATCGCGATGGAGAACACGCCCCACGGGCTCTCGCCGAGCGCGTTCACCACGACCAGTGCCAGCACCGCGAGCAGGATCGTCATGATCACCAGAATCGCCACGATCGCCGCGACGCCACCGACGAGGCCGAGCTCGTCGCGCGCCATCTGACCGAGGCTGCGGCCGCGCCGACGGGTGGAGGCCCACAGCACCAGGTAGTCCTGCACCGCGCCGGCGAAGACCACGCCGACGATGATCCAGATGGTGCCGGGCAGATAGCCCATCTGCGCGGCCAGCACCGGACCGACCAGCGGACCGGCGCCCGCGATGGCGGCGAAGTGGTGCCCGTAGAGCACCCGCCGGTCCATCGGCATGAAATCTTTGCCGTTGTCATAGATTTCGGCGGGCGTGGCCACGTCGTCGCGCGGCTTGGTGATCTTCCACTCGATGAACCGCGCGTAGAAGCGGTAGGCGATGATGTAGGTACAGACCGCCGCGATCACGATCCACACCGCGTTCACGGACTCGCCGCGCACGAACGCGATGATCGCCCACGCGATAGCGCCGAGAACGGCGATCCCCGCGAACACGGCCTTCTTGGCGGGCGTGATCGGCGTGCGATCGACGACACCGACCGGAGGCAAGTCCGGGTCGGTCCGCAGATGTTCGATGGTCGCCATTGACTCAACTCTCCTGTATAACGCGCAGAGCCTCGGGTGAAGCAATCGACAACGTAGCCGATCGCCGAACTGCGACGGAGAGGTTCGCACACGATCGTGCGCAGAATGAAATTTTGTTCAGCAGGTCATTCGCCTCGGTACGTGCCGAAGCTCCAGAGGTTGCCTTCCGGGTCGGCGGCGCTGAAGCCGCGGGAGCCGTAGTCCTCGTCGCGTAGCTCGCGGATGATCCTCGCGCCCGCGGCCTTCGCCCTGTCGTAGAGCGCGTCGGGGTTGTCGGTGACCAGGTAGAGGTTGGCGACGCCCGGTGGCCGGGTGCCGAAGGGGGTGTCGTCGCGGCCCGTGGAGCCGAACATGATGCCGCCGCCGCCCGGCAGGCGCAGTTCACCGTGTTCGACGACCGAGTCGTCGTTTTCCCTGGCGTAGACCGCGGTCGCTTCGAAACCGAAGGCGGTGGTGAGGAACTCGATCATGGCTCGGGCGTCGTCGAAGGCGAGGCAGGGCCAGATGGTGGTGGTGTTGGTTGAAGTGTCCATGCGTTCAGCCTCGCGCTTCCGCCGCGTTCGGGTCTTGGACGGATGGAATCTCCTCGGCGAGCCAGGCGGTGGGGGCCACGCCCGCCAGCTCGGCGAAGTCGCGGTTCAGGTGCGCCTGGTCGTAGTAGCCGCAGGTGGTCGCGATCTGGGCGATGGAGACATAGGACGGGGTGCCCGCCAGCATGCGCTTGGCTCGCTCGAATCGGATGATCCGTGCGGCCAGCTTGGGGCTCGCGCCGAATTCGGCGGTGAACTTGCGGGTCAGGTGCTGACGGGTCCAGCCGATCCGATCCGCGAGCGGGTTGATCGAGCAGGTGCCGCCGGTTTTCACGAGAGCGTGCCAGGCCCACGTCAATTCGGGCCCGGCCAGCGTGTCGGTGCGTGCCGCGGCGGTCAAGGCTCGATCGCACGCGGCGAACCGGCTCGGCCAATCCTGGTGCGACTGCACGGCATCGGCGAGTTGATCGCCCAGAGTTCTCTGCGCTTGGGAGCATTCGATCGACATGTCCCACAGTTCGCTCGCGGGCATGCCGAACAGCACTCGGCAACCCAGCGGGGTCAGCTCGATCGCGACGCCTTCCTGAAAACCGGTGTGCGCGATCAACGCCGGGCTCGCCTGTAGGCCGCTCAAGACACAGCGGTAGCTGCCGGGGGCCTGGTGCGGGTCGGTCTGCTCGACGACATCGATGGTCGGGCCGACGGCGACGATGAACGTCATGTGCCGTGAGGGAAGGCCGCGATGCAGGCCCGGCTCGAAACCCGCGAGTCGATAGCCCACGTACCGGTCGATGAACGCTGCCAGCACCGGCGCGGGGGCCGCGGTCACCACCTCCGTGGTCGCCTCCATACGGGCCACGCTACGCCGGGTGTGTGGGATTACCCACGCGTCTCGAGCATCGCCGCGGGGTAACCGGACCGTGAGGGTGCTCTCCGCGGTGCGGCGGAGGCGGTGAGATTTCGCACTCACGGGCTCATGGCCTGTGGAAACGCGAGGTCAGCCGGTTAATCTTGCGCCTTCGCTCAATTTACGCAGGAGGTGTCATGCGGCGGGTTCAATACGAGCGCGGCAGTGGTTCGGAGGCGCTCGAAGTCGTCGCGGCCGAGGTGCCGGTGCCTGGTGCCGGTGAGCTGCTGGTGCGGGTCGAGGCGATCGGGGTCACCCTGTCGGCGATTCGGCGGATCAGTGGCGACGCGGAGCAGGTGCGTGCCGAGGTGGCCGGTGAGGTCGTCGCGGTCGGTGACGGGGTCGACGGCTACAGCGCCGGCTACCGCGTCGTCGGCCTGTGTACCGCTGACGCCTACGCCGAGTACGTCGTGCTGGCGATCGACCAGGTCTCGGCGATCCCGGACGGCGCTTCTGCCGTCGACGCCGTCGCCCTGATGCGCAGCGGTCTCGTCGCCCTCGGTGCTCTCGACACCGCCGTACCGCGCGACGGCGAAACGGCGCTGGTCACCGCCGCCGCGGGTGGTGTCGGCCACCTCGCGGTGCAGCTGGCCCGCGTGCGTGGCGCGAGCTGGGTGGTCGGCGCGGTCTCCCACGAGTCGAAGGTCGACTTCGTGCGTGAACTCGGCGCCGACGAGGTGTTCACCTACGACCAGCTGCACTGCGGCAAGCAGGCCGACTACGCCCTCGACGGTGTCGGTGGCACCGGCCTCGGCGGCACCCTTGCCGGTCTCGCCGAAGGCGGTCGCGCGGTCACCTACGGCACCGGCGGCGGCCTCGTCGACACCGAAGACCTCCTCGCGGGCGGCAAATCCCTCACCGGTTTCCGGATCGGCCGTCTCGCCCAGCGCGACCCGGCTCGCTACGAGGACCTGCGACAGGAGGTGTGGCAGTACTACGCCTCCGGCCTGCTGCATCCGGTGGTGCACGCCGAGTTCGCCCTCGACGACGCCGCTGCCGCCCACGCGGTCATCGAGCAGCGCGCCAACCTGGGCAAGGTCGTCCTCGTTCCCTGACCGATCCGTCGGGAGGGGCCGTGCGCGGTCCGGCTCGCTGGTCAGGTGCCTGACCAGCGGGCCACAAGGGGGCCGCGAACCCGCCGCGCCGCAGGTGCGGCAAGATAATCACAGTGAGCCTCACCCTCGGAATCGTCGGCCTGCCCAATGTCGGAAAGTCGACGCTGTTCAACGCGCTGACCAAGAACGACGTGCTGGCCGCGAACTACCCGTTCGCGACCATCGAGCCCAACGTCGGCGTGGTCCCGCTGCCCGACCCGCGCCTGAACAAGCTCGCCGAGATCTTCGGTTCCGAGAAGATCGTTCCCGCCGTGGTGTCGTTCGTCGACATCGCCGGCATCGTGAAGGGCGCCTCCGAAGGCGCCGGCCTCGGCAACAAGTTCCTCGCCAACATCCGTGAGGCCGACGCGATCTGCCAGGTCGTGCGCGTGTTCGCCGACGACGACGTGATCCACGTCGACGGCCGGGTCGACGCCGCCGCCGACATCGAGGTCATCGAAACCGAGCTCATCCTCGCCGACCTGCAGACCCTCGAGAAGGCCATCCCGCGCCTCGAGAAGGAAGCCAGGGTCAAGAAGGACCGCAAGCCCCTGCTCGACGCCGCCAAGGTCGCCGAGGGTTTCCTCAACGAGGGCACCACGCTGTTCGCCGCGGGCAAGAAGATCGACGCCGACCTGCTGCGTGAGCTCTCCCTACTCACCATCAAGCCGTTCCTCTACGTCTTCAACGCCGACGAGTCCGTCCTCACCGACGAGGCCAAGGTCGCCGAGTTGAAGGCTTCCGTCGCCCCCGCCGACGCTGTCTTCCTCGACGCCAAGGTCGAAGCCGAACTTCTCGAACTCGACGACGAATCCGCCCTCGAACTCCTGGAATCCATCGGCCAGTCCGAACCCGGCCTGCACGCCCTCGCCCGCGCCGGTTTCCACACCCTCGGTCTGCAGACCTACCTCACCGCAGGCCCGAAGGAATCCCGAGCCTGGACCATCCATCAGGGCGACACCGCCCCCAAGGCCGCCGGCGTCATCCACACCGACTTCGAACGCGGCTTCATCAAGGTCGAACTCGTCGCCTTCGACGACCTGGTCGAAGCGGGATCGATGGCCGCCGCCAAGGCCGCGGGCAAGGTCCGCATGGAGGGCAAGGAATACGTCATGCACGACGGCGACGTCTGCGACTTCCGCTTCAACGTGTAAACCCTTGCGCCTGGGGGAGGTCTTGACCAGTTCTGTCCTGTGCTGCTGACCTCGGGCGCTCGACGGACCGCCGCGCTGCCTGCCCATGCTCTCGAGATCCCCTTCCGGCGGGTCCCGCGCGCCCTGTGATGTTCGTTATAGCCGTGTGCTATTCGTTGCAACCACAGGATGCGCCGGTTCGAACGACGGAGGGCTGGATGAAACCGCATTACATGTATCGGTGGGTCAACAATCACGGGTTGGTTCTGCTGTTCAAGAAGATGCTGATTCGGCGTGGCAATCCGTTCGCCCGGTTGATCGGCGGCGCGGAGGGTATCGAGAATCCGTACGCGCTGATCGAGGAGATGCGCGGGGAGGGCGGGTTGATCCGTGCCCTTCCGGTATGGATCACCTTCGATCACGATATGGTCCGGGAAATCCTGCGCGACAACCGTTTCGGTGTCGGTATACCGACGGTGTTCGGGATTCCCGGGCCGGTGATGCGCGCGCTGGAGCGGCGGCCCCTCCCGCCGAATCTGATGGATCCGCCGTCGATGCTGGTGGTCGACGATCCCGAGCACAACCGGATGCGCAAACCGGTCTCCGCGGCGTTCACCCCGCGTGCCATCGCCCGGCTGCGCGACCGGATCGAGACGGTCACCGGGGAACTGCTCTGGGCGCTCCCCGACGACGGGCCCACCGACCTGGTCGCGCGGTACGCGGCGCAGGTCCCCATCGCCATCATCTCCGAGATGCTCGGCTTCCCGGACGCCGACCGCGAGATGTTCCTGCACTGGGGTGACGACATCAGTCCGTTGCTCGACCTCGGGATCTCGTGGCAGACGCACCAGCGGGCGATGGAATCCTCGGAGCGACTGCACCAGTATCTCGTCGAGCACCTCGAGCGACTGCGCGCCGAGCCCGGCGACGACATCCTCAGCAGCCTGGTCACCTCGGGGGACCTGTCCACCTACGAACTGTGCGCGTCGGCGACCCTGCTGATGGCCGCGGGCTTCGAGACCACGGTCAACCTGATCGGCAAGGGCATCGTCTGGCTGCTCCAGCACCCCGAACAGCTGGACCGGTTGCGTGCCGAGCCGGAACTCTGGACCAACGCGGTGGAGGAGATCCTCCGGATCGATCCGCCGGTGCAGTCCACCGCGCGCACCACCAGGACAGCGCTGGAGATCGGTGGTGTCCGGTTGCGCGAGGGGTCGACGGTGGTGCTGTCGCTGGCCGGCGCGAACCGCGACCCCGCCGTGTTCACCGACCCGGCCCGCTTCGACGTAACCAGGGGCAACGCCAAGAATCATCTGTCCTTCAGCAGCGGTAGTCATGTGTGCCTCGGCGCCGGTCTGGCCCGGATGGAAGCGGCGCATGCCCTGCGCGCGCTGTTCGAGACGTATCCGGATCTGCGATTGACCCATCCGCCCACCCGCCGGCCGCTGTTCACCCTGCACGGTTATCAGCACCTACCCGCGCACACCGGTCCACGCGTCCGCAGCCAGGTCCCCATCGGCTGACCCGCTCAGCACGCCCCGCCACCGGGTGAGCTCGACGAGCGACACCTAGGTGGTGTTCTGCGCACCCTCGGAGGAGCGGTCCAAGCACTCGGGGACCTGCTGGTGAAACCCGTTTCGGTGGAGAGTTGAACCTGTCACCACACGCGAAACCGGAGGCTCCGATGTCGATCATCAGCACAATCGCCCACTCGGCGGAGCGTCGTGTCTCGGTGTCGACCGGTGACGGGGTGGAGCTCGCGGTTCGTGAGTACGGGGCGCGGAACGCGGACATGACGGTTGTTCTCATTCACGGGCATTGCCTGCGGACCGAATCGTGGACGGATGTGCGGGACGCGCTGCTGCGCGAGCACTCCGGTGCCAAGGTCGTCTGCTACGACCATCGCGGGCACGGCGACTCCGCTATCGCGTCGAGGAAGACCTACAACATCGAACAGCTCGGTCATGATCTGCACGACGTGCTCGACGCTGTCGCGCCGACCGGCCCGGTCGTGCTGGTCGGGCATTCGATGGGTGGCATGACCGTGCTGACCTACGTCGACCAGTACCGGCACGAGGTCGGGACGCGCATCGTCGGTGTCGGGCTCGTCGCCACCGCCGCGAGCGGGCTCGCCGACGCGGGTTTCGGCCGGCTGCTGCACAACCCGATCGTCCCTGTCTTCCAGGCCGCGGTGCGGTGCGCACCGCGGCTGATGCAGCACGCGAAAGTGCTGGCCTGCAAGGTCTTCGCCCCGGTCGTGCGCGCTGCCGAGTTCGGTGATCGCAAGGTCAGCCGGCGCGTGCTGGCACTGGCCGAGGCGATGCACAACGCGACGTCGATCGTGACCATGGCCACCTTCCTGAGCGCCTTCAAGACCTTCGACCGCACCGCCGCCCTGGGCACCCTCTCGACCGTTCCCACCATGATCCTGTGCGGTTCCGCCGACCTGATGACGCCGCCGTCGCATTCGGTCGCCATGGCCGCCGCCGTCGACTACGCCGACTTCGTTCAGATCGACGGCGCGGGTCATTCGGTCATCCTCGAACAGCCCGCCCAGGTCGCCCAGGCCATCGCCCGGCTGGTCGCTCGCGCGGACCGAGCCGGTCGACCCGCACGCGCCCAGCTGGCCCTCGCCGCCTGAGTCAGCCACCGGCACAGGATCAGCTCTCGTCGAGCTGGGACGCCGGACGGATCGGCCGGTGACGTCGGCGAAGTAGCTGCTACGGTCCGATTCTGTGATCGTTTGGCTCAACGGGACCCATGGCGCAGGCAAGACGACGACCAGTGGGCTCGTGCAACAGCTGATTCCGGATTCGCGGGTGTTCGATGCCGAGAAGGTCGGTGAGACGCTCATGGACGTCACGCCGGGGCTGCCCGCGACGAACAACTTCCAGCATTGGCCACCGTGGCGCCCCCTGGTGGTCGAGACCGCCCGGCACATTCTCGACTACACCGGTGGCACGCTGGTGATGCCGATGACCGTGCTGGTCGAGCAGTACTGGCGCGAGATCAGTACCGGGCTCGCGCGGCACGCGATCCCGGTACGGCACTTCGTCCTGCACGCGGACCAGCAGACCCTGCGCGGGCGTATCGAGGGCGACACGGTTCTGGGTCCGTCGGCATTCCGTCTCGCGTATCTCGAGCCCTACGCGGAGGCGGCCCGTACGTGGCTGCACAGTGAGGCCGAGGTCGTGGACACCACGCTTCTCACCCCTGGTGAGGCTGCCCAGCGGATCGCGGACGCCGTGAACAACTGACGGGCCGGTCGAGCGAAGACTGATCGAGCAGTCGGCTAAGCCCTGTCGAGTTCGAGTTCTATTGCGCTGGTGAGGAGCTGGCGAGCTCGGGGGAGGGGCAGCGAGCCGCTGTGCCAGCGTTCGCTGAGGCCTTCCACCAGCGTGGTGAGGCGTTCCGCGGTGATGCCGGCGTCGACGGTGGGCGCGACAGTGCCGGATTGCTGGGCTCGGCGGATGAGGGTTTCCACGTCGGCGTTCCAGGCTTCGGTGGTGGCGCACAGGGGCGCGCGCAGGTCGGGGTGGAAAACCGCGCTGGCGCGCAGTTCGCCCCAGGCGACGCTGGTTTCGCGGACTCGGTCGGTGTCTTGGAGTTCGAGCAGCAGCATGTGCTCGACCTGCGCGCGCGGATCGGTCGCATCGGCGGCGTCCGTGTAGGTCCGGGCGCGGTGGTTGATGTGTTCGAGAGCGGCGCGCAGGATGCCCGCGCGATCCTTGAAGTGGTAGTAGATCAACGCGGTGGACACTTCGGCCGCCGCGGCGAGCTTCTCGACGCGCAGGCCGCGTACGCCGTCCTCGGCGATGACGCGGACGGCGGCTTCCATGATCTGGGTACGACGGTCCGACACGATTCCTCACAGTAGGCGCACGTGATCGCGGCGGTGGTGCCGCTGCCGGGCTCAGCCGGCGGGTTCCTGCTGGGTGGTGCAGTGGATACCGCCGCCACCAGCGGCGATGCCATCGATGTTGATCTGCACCACCTCCCGGCCGGGAAACAGCCGCTCCAGGGTGGATTTGGTGGCGGCATCGGTCGCCGGATCACCGAATTCGGGGCCGACGACGGCACCGTTGCAGACGTAGAAGTTGATGTAGCCCGCGGCGAAATCGTCGTCCGCGAACTGCTCGCGCACCGTGGCCGGACCCTCGAGCACCTCGACTCGCAGCGCGCGACCGTGCGCGTCGGTCGCCGAGCGCAGGATGTCGAGGTGGCGACGGGTGACGTCGTAGTCGAAGGAATCCGGGTCGTTGTCGAGCCCGGCGACGACCACGCCGGGACCGGCGAAGCGGGCGTAGAAATCTGTGTGCCCGTCGGTGATGTCCGCGCCCGCGATGCCGGGCAGCCAGATCACCTTCTCGATACCGAGCAGGTAGTCGAGTTCCTCTTCGACATCGGCCTTCTTCCAGCCGGGGTTGCGATTGTTGTTGAGTACGCAGCTCTCGGTGATGATCGCCGTGCCCTCTCCGTCGACCTCGAGCGCGCCGCCTTCGAGTACCAGATCGGTGTGCAGAGTCTCGACGCCCGCGCGGCCGGTGACGAACTGCGCCACCTTGCTATCGGCGCGGTAATCCTGCTTCTCACCCCAGCCGTTGAAGTTGAAATCCACACCGGCCCTGGCATTGCCGCTCCGCACGAACACCGGGCCGGTGTCGCGCATCCACAGGTCGTCGAGGTCGGTGGTGATCAGCTCCACGTTCGCGTTACCGATCAGGCTCTGCGCCCGTGCCAGATCGCCGGGGCGCACCAGCATCGAGACCGGTTCGAAGCGGGCGATCGTGGTGGCGATGGTGGCCAGGTTGCGCTGGACCTCCGGCACCAGCTTCGCGCCCCAGATCTGCTCGTCGGCCACGAACGCCATCCAGGTGCGCTGGTGCGGCTGCCCCTCCTCGGGCATGAGCCAGGTCCTGTCGTCGCTGTCTGCACTGTCGTCGCAGCCCGCCACCAGCACGCTGAACGCGGCCATCGTGGCCTGGACGAACGTACGTCGTCGCATCGGGTTCTCCTTTCCGCTGTCGAGAACCGTACATCCTGACTGAAAATTTAGTCAAGAATGGCGATCCGTGTCAGCCAAGTGACGGCGTCGTGGTTTCACGACTTGACGACCGCCAGCGCGGAGTGGGGCCGGACGTCTCCCACTGCGGGGTGGTGGAGGCGGTCGACCTCGGTGAATCCGGCCGCGCGCAGGACTTCGGCGAGCTGGTCGGTGGGGTAACGGTAGGCGGTGGTGACTTTGTGGGGGAAGGGTTCGACGGTGTCGGTGGACTCGAAGAAGCCGATCACCAGGCGGCCGTTCGGGGTGAGCACCCGGTGGAATTCCGCCAGCACGGTGGGGAGTTCCGCAGGGGGCATGTGGATGAGCGAGAACCAGGCGAGGATGCCGGGGACGGACGCGGTGGGCGCATCGAGGGAACGGATCGAGCCGAGTTCGAACGCGATGTCCGGGTAGGCCGCCCGCGCGTAGGCGATGAATTCGGGGACCAGGTCTATGCCGGTGGCGGGGACGCCGGCGTCGGTGAGGAACTTCGTGAAGTGGCCGGGGCCGCAGCCGAGGTCGAGGACGGGGCCCGGGGCCAGGTGGGTGAGGGCGAAGGCCGCGTCGTCGGGGGGGAGGTCGGAAGGGGAGCCGAACAGATCGATGTAGAGGGTGTGGATGGCGGTGTAGGCGGCTTGGACGGTGTTGTCGGGCACCCGGTCGACGCTAGTCACTGAACAGGGCATGCCCGGTTTCGTCCATCGTTTGTGATGGGAAGACCCGGGTAGTCGAATGTAGGGAGCCGTTTTCCCAGTCGTAGACACGAAGGGATCGACGATGCCGATCAAGCCTGTTCGACGCATTGCTCGCGCACTGCTGGGGACCACATTCGTGGCCGCCGGAGTGAACGGGTTGATGAATCAGAAGCCCCGCGCCGCCGCCGCCAACGCGCTGGCCGACAAGGGCAGGACCGGCCTGCCCGACGCACTCGCGGCACGGGTGCCCGACGATCCGAGTCAATTCGTCCGCGTGAACTCCGCGGCGCAGGTGGTCGGTGGGTTGTTGCTGGCCAGCGGACGCGCGCCGCGGCCCGCGGCCCTGGTGCTCGCCGCGACCGTGGTGCCGGGAACCGTCACCGAGCAGGACTTCTGGGCCGAGAACGACCCCGACCGCAGGGCAGCCAAGCGGGTGGGGTTCTTGAAGGACCTCGGGTTGCTCGGCGGGCTGATGATCGCGGCGGCCGACACCGAGGGCAAGCCGTCGCTGGGCTGGCGAGCCCGGCGAGCGTTCTCGCGTGAGGAGCCCCGCATCGCGGCCGAGGGCGCTGCCATCGCCGCCGCGGCCAAGGTTCGGGGCGCGCACCTCGCCGATGTCGTCCACGAGCAGGGCGCGCATCTGGCGGAGGTCGCGAACGAGCGAGGCACCGCGCTGGCCGAGATCGCCCGGGAACGTGGGCCGCAGCTGGCCGACGCGGTGCGCAGCCGCAGCGCCCATCTGGTCGAGGTGGCCAAGGATCGTGGCCCCGAGGTGGCCGAAGCCGTGCGCAGCCGTGGCGCGCACCTGGTCGAGGTGGCCAAGGATCGAGGTCCCGAGGTGGCCGAGGCGGCGCGCACCCGTGGTGCCCAGATCGCCGACGTCGCCAAGGAGAAGGGTCCCGAGCTGGCCGAAGCCGCGCGCGAACGAGGCACGTATCTGGTGGATACGGCTCGCGAACGCGGTTCGGAATTGGCCACCGCCGCACGGGAGCGTGAGGAGATCGCAGCTCCCGCGCGCCGGTGGTCGAGGCGATAGCACTCGAATCCCAGAGGCCGGGCCGGGCCACGATGACGAGGTGAACCCGGCCGGTCTGTTCGTTATGCCCCGATAATCGTGGTCTGGCGTTCCCACCTGCTGTGGCGCACCATAAATCCGGGGTCGGGCATACCGACGAACTCACCGCGCGAACCTGACATCGGGGCAATCCGGCGAATTAGGTTTGGCGGTGAGTTCTGGTGTGAATACTGGGCATTCGCAATGCTTTTCGACAGAGTGGGATTCATCTGATGTTGTCCGGTCGTGAAACGTCCAAGCCGTATGCCGTTCGAGTCGCAGTGGTGGGAGCGACGGTGCTGATCGGACTGCTCGGTTCGGCGGGAACCGCTGCGGCACTTCCGGGTTCGGGCTCGGCGTCCGGTTCGGCCAGTGGTTCCGCGAACCTGGCCTCGGGTTCGGCTTCCGGGTCGGGTGCGGTCGATCCGGCGGTCGCTTCCTACCTCACCTGGCAGTCGACGCAGTTCATCCACAACACCCTGCGCATGCTGCTCTCGGTCCCGCTGCGCAACAGTTAGTTCCAGGCTTTTTCCCAGCGCTCCGCTGCCCAGTCGCGCACCTCGCCGCTGAGCAGAATCGCGGGTAGCAGCAGCGCGAAGCCGATCAGCAGGATCGCCAGGCGTACCCACACACTGAGTTCGCCGAGGGCGCGCAGCAGCGCGGGCAGGACGCAGAGCACGGCGAGCGCGACGAGGACGATCGCCGCGAGATTGTGTCCTGGCCCGGCGATCAGCGCGGCGCAGACGCCGAAGCACAGGCCGAGGACCAGTCCGCCGACGCCGACGAAGTAGTTGTCCCAGGAAAGCCAGCTCGGGCGGGTAGACCGGTGAGTGACCACGCCGGGCAGCCTAGCGCGCTCAGCTGTCGCTGTGCGGCGGTCTGGGCCACGGGTTTTCCTCCAGCTGTTCGACCGACCGGTTGAACTTGCGCATCAGCCTGCTGAGCTCGGTGACATCGTCGGCGTCCCAGTCGGCGACGACCTTGCCGATATCGCTGCTGCGGTGCCGTCGATCGGCTTCGAGCGCGGCCTTCCCGTCGGCGGTCATCTTGATCTTGCGGGCGACACCGCCGTCGGGATCGGGAACTCGTTGCACCAGTTCCTGCTTCAACATCGCGCCGACCTGGCGGTTGATGGTGGAGATGTCGAGCTGGAAGGACTCCGACAACTCGCGCAGGCTCAGCGGTTCGCCGAGATCGAGCCGGGTCAGGATGAGGAACGCCGATCGGTCGAGCAGGAAACCGGGGCGTCTGCGGGTGGTGGTGGGGAAGTGCCGCGAGATCAGGTTCAGCTCGAACACCAGGCGGGTGAAGGGGGTGTCGTCGGCGGGGCCGGAATCGGGCATGTGCCAACTATGTCGTGTGGGTCACCCCGGCACCAAATTGTGTACTATGCACATGCTGTGTACTGTGCAAATTCGTGTCTGTAACTGCCGAGGCCGCACCGGCCATCCCCGAAACCCGACGTCCGGCCCCGGCCGTGCTGATCGCGGTGCTCAGTACGGTCGGCATCGTCGTCTCGCTCATGCAGACGCTGGTCATTCCGATCATCCCGTCGCTGCCGACCCTGCTGAACACGTCGGCGTCCAATGCCTCCTGGGTGGTCACCGCCACCCTGCTGGCCGGCGCGGTGTCGACGCCGATCGCCGGACGACTCGGCGACATGTTCGGTAAGCGCCGCATTCTCGTCACCAATCTCGGGTTCATGATCGTCGGCTCGGTGGTCTGCGCGACCGCGAGCTCGCTGCTGCCCGAGGTGATCGGCCGGTCGCTGCAGGGCATCGCGGTGGGCGCGATCCCGCTGGGGATCAGCATCATGCGCGACGAACTCCCGCCCGAGAAGGTCGGCGGCGCGATGGCGGTGATGAGCGCGACCCTAGGTGTCGGCGGTGCCGTCGGCCTGCCGTTCTCGGCGCTGATCGCGCAGAACGCGAACTGGCACATGCTGTTCTGGACCGCGGCCGGACTCGGTGTGGTGTGCGCGGTGCTGGTTGTGGTGTTCGTGCCGGAATCGCCGGTGCGCACGCCCTCACGCTTCGACTTCGCCGGTGCGATCGGCCTCTCGATCGCCCTGCTCACGTTGCTGATCGGCATCACCAAGGGCGCCGACTGGGGCTGGGCCAGCGGCTCGATCCTCGCGCTGTTCGGTCTGTCGCTGGTGAGTTTCCTCGGCTGGGGCGCCTATGAACTGCGCCGCACCGCGCCGCTCGTCGACCTGCGGGTCTCGGCCCGCCCACGGGTGCTGTTCACCAATATGGCCTCGATCGCGGTGGGCTTCTCGCTCTACGGCATGTCACTGACGTTCCCGCAGCTGCTCATGGCGCCCGAGCAGACCGGTTACGGTTTCGGGCTGTCGATGGTGGTCGCGGGCCTGGTGATGGCGCCGACCGGTCTGGTGATGATGCTGCTCTCGCCGGTGTCGGCGCGCCTGACGGCGAAGAAGGGCCCGAAGTTCACGCTGGCGCTCGGCTCGGCCGTGATCGCTGTCGGCTACCTGTGCGCGGTCGTGATGATGGACACCGTGTGGCAGATCATCCTGTCGGCGGTCATCGTCGCGGGCGGCGTCGGCCTGGCGTACGCGGCCATGCCCGCGCTGATCATGGGTGCGGTGCCGCTGAGCGAGACCGGCGCCGCCAACGGCCTCAACTCGCTGATGCGTTCCATCGGCACCTCGACCTCGGCGGCGGTGATGGGTGTCGTGCTCGCCCATATGACCATGCAGCTGGGCCCGCACATGGTGCCGACCCGGTCGGCGTTCCACACCGCGTTCTTCATCGCGATGGCGGGTGCGGTCGCGGCGATCGCTTTGACCATGTGCATCCCGATGGGCAAGAAGAAAGCCGGCTGAGTCAGTCCGCGATCGGCGAGTACACCACCAGCGACCAGTCCCGGCGCGGCACCAGGGCGGCGCCGAGGGAGTGCACCGCCATCGGCACCGCCGCGCCGGTGTGCGGATCGCGCAGCTGCACCACCGGGCCGTCGGGTCCGTGCGCGGCCGGGGGCTCGGTGGTCCAGAACTTCTCCCACTCGGGAGCCTGCGCGCATGTGCCGACGATCTCGGCGATCCGTGCCCGCGCCGCCAATCCCGGCCCCATCACGCGAAACCCGTAGACGCACATGTGCACTTGCTGCTCCCAGTCGACCAGGGCCGCCTTGGCGCGCGGATCGAGGAGCATCCACTCGAGCATCGACTCGCCCGTTTCCAGGCCGGGGAAGACGAGCCGCCACGCGGCATTGGTGGCCAGGACCTCGAAGACCGGATGTAGTTGCAGGCTGGCCGGATGGGTGATCCCGTCGATCAGCACCTGGTCGGCCGGGCGGACCAGCGACGGTGGCGAGTCGTAGCGAGGGGCCACCGACAGCGAGACCAGGTGGTCGCGGAACACTTCGGGTACGTCGAGCGCGTCGAACAGCGCGGTGAGCGCCTCCAATGTCGGTGTGCGAGTACCCTGTTCGATCTTCTGGATGAGAGCGGGCGAGATGCCAGCCGCCTCGCCGAGCGCCGACCTGGTCAGGCCCGACGATTCGCGGCGTTCGCGCAGGTACCGCGATATCGACGCGTTCGGGTCTTCCACAATGCACTCCTGTTTCGGTCGCCGGTACAAATTGGGACAGTCGTCTAGCTTGACCGAGGGTAAAGGTTTCGCTGACACTCATGTCAGCCGAGCGGGAGACCGCCTGGCTGCCCGGTCGCCGCGCCCAGGACGATTTTCGGCCTTTGTGCTGGTCGGGCCAGTGTGTTCCGGAGCGGAAGTGTTCGACACCACCCCTGCGCGGACGATTGTCGCCGGAGGGGACGGCGCGCGCGCTCGCCTCGTGCGCGCCGAGAGCGATTGCCGGGCTGATACCCGGGTGGCGCAGGGGTCCATCCGGTGGTCGCCCGTCCGCTTCGGAAAACACGCGTGAGCGGGAACCGAAAGCGCTCGTGATTCGTCCAATAGGTCAGAAGGATGAACGAGAGCGGGGGGCGATGACGCAGATTCGAGCCGAACGACCTGGACGGCGCACGTCCTGGATCGCCGGCATCTCCGGGATGCTGGCGGCGGCGACGGTCGTCGCTGTCGGACTGGTGTGGTGGCAGCACGATTGGGGTGATCAGTTCCCCGCGCTCGACAGCGAACGTCTCGACGAGCAGCAGATCGTGCTCGTGGATGTGTTGCGCCGCGAATACGAGCAGCCCGGCGACGGCCCGAAGTACGCCGAGGGCGTCCAGGAGGCCTGGTGCGCCGACTTCGTGAGCTGGACGATGCGCGAGGCGGGCAGGCCGCTGGCGAACCCGAACTCCGGTTCCTGGCGCATCCCCGGCGTGTACACGCTGCAGGAGTACTACCAGCAGGTCGGCCGATTCACCCGCCCCGACGTCGGCTACCGGCCACGCACCGGCGACGTGGTGCTCTACGGTCCCGACAGTCCGCTCGGTCAGCACACCAACATCGTGCTGAAGGCGGAGGGGGACACGATCACCACCATCGGCGGCAACGAGCTGGGCGGGGTTCGGGTGCGCACCATCACCCCGGCCGAAACCGCAGATCTGGTCGGTTACGGGCGATTCTGAAATCGATTGGCGCTCAAGACAACTGCGAGGATCCTGGACGGCGGTACCACGCTGATACCCGTACCATGGAACTCGCGGCGCCCGGCAGCGCCGTCGCCGGCTCCTCCGTCCTGCTTCCCCCTCATCGGCAGGACGGGGGAGTTGTGCCACCAGCAGCGGGTTCGCCGACGTCACGTACCGTGTTCGATGTGCGTGTGAAGGTGGACGAAGAGCCACGTCGTGACCCGATGTGGATCGAGTACGCCGATTTCGGCGAACGGTTCGTCACCTACGCGGTGACCGAGGAGCGCATCGCCGCCGCCGTGTCGGGGATGACCGGGCGTGGCGTGAAGATCGGGCCGTTCTCGCTCGGGCCCGCGGGATTGGCCGGTTTCGTCGCCGAGGGCACGCTGGGCACCCCCGTGGTCACCCGCACACCCGGTGACGCGCTGAGCTTCGGTGTGCGGATCCCGCTGACCCTGGCCGTGAACCTGGTTCTGGGCGGACGCAAACTGCGCCTGGCAGCCGTGGTGGAGATCGGGCTCACGCTGCACGCCCGCACCGCCGCTCCGCTGCTGGTCGTGATCGATGTCGCCCCGGTGACGGCCAAGGATGTCAGCTTCACCTTGCGCGCCGAGGCCATCGACGGTGCGTGGGAAATGCTGCTCGACCCGATCGCGGGCCTGGTGCAGCGCGAGGTCGCCAACCGGGTCAACACCATCGTGGGCGATCCGAAGGTCCGTTCGGAGCGCGTCTTCGACATCGAGGCGATCCTGGACGGCTACCGCTCACCGCATCGCAACGACACCGTTTTCGACTGGATCGACTACCGCGAGTTCGGGCTGCGCTTCTTCACCACCATCGTCACCAGGGATCGTGTGCACGGCGTGGTCGGTCAGCTGGCGGGCAGCGCGATCGAGGTGGGACCGTTGTCCGAGGGCCCGCGCGGCGCGGCCACGGTGACCGTGCGCGGGGCGATCGAGCAGCCACGGGTGATCGACCGTGGCCTCGGTGAGCCAGGTGACCTGCGGATCTTCGATATGACGCTGCCGGTGGGGCTCGATATCACCGTCGACGTGCTCAAGGCCAACCACTACCGTGCCGACCTGGAGATCCCGCTCGTTCTCACGGCACGGGCCGCCGAGCCGCTCCAGATCGTGATCGAGGTGCCGCCGCCCGCGCTCGAGGACATCTCGATGGAGTTCACCGCGAAGGGCCTGCGGGCGGCCACCCTCGGCCGATTGGCCGGGATCAAGAAGCAGGTGATGGCACAGGTCGTCGCGGTGGTCAGCACCGAACTGGCCGATCCGACCGGACGCACCATCGATGTGGGCGCGGCGATCGACGGCGCGGCCTGACTCCTGTGACTCGTGGGGCGAATGTTGCCATTGGTTCTGGCGGTTCCCCTGGGGTTGTGGTGCAATGAGTCGCACGTTCTAGACTCCCGGCGCGCGAGATTCGGGGAAGGCGCGCCGGGTTCGCTTACCGGTTGAGGGTCGGGTTGCGCGAAGGAGTCCTGCGATGCGTTCTGTTCCGGTGACCCGGCGGAAGTTCTTCGGCTTGGCCGCCGCCGCGGCCACGATCGGTGCCGGCCTCGCCGCCGCACCCGCCCGGGCCCAATCCTTCGGCACCATGGTCGACTACGCCGCGGGGGTCCCCTCCGCCGCGTCGATCGCGGCCGAAGGACATATCGGCGTCATCCGCTACGTCTCCGAGCGCAGGCCCGGCGCGGAGTGGATGGAAGGTAAACCGCTGCTCGCCGCCGAGGTCGAGGACCTGTGGACGCACGGCCTGTCGATCGTGTCGAACTACCAGTTCGGCAAGGGCCCGACGGCCGACTGGCGCGGTGGCCTCGAAGCGGGCAAGGAACACGCCGAACGCGGTTGGGCCATCCACACCGCCGCGGGCGGACCCGACACCGCGCCGATCTACGCCTCCATCGACGACAACCCCTCGGACGAGGACTTCGAGGAGATGATCGCGCCCTATATCGAGGGCTGGCAGTCGGTGCTCGGACCCGACCTCGTCGGCATCTACGCCAACGCGCCGACCATCGACCGCGCACTCGACGCGGGCCTGGGTTCCTGGTTCTGGCAACACAACTGGGGCACCGAGCGCGGATTCGTGCACGACTCCGCGCATCTGCACCAATTCGAGATCGACAAACGCTCGATCGACGGCATCGGCGTCGACCTGAACCGGGTGCTGGCCGAGGACTACGGCCAGTGGTGAGTTAGGTCTGGCAGTGGCAGGTCGCTCCGCACCGGATATCGGGCTCGTCGTCGGGCATCACGCGCAACGCTGATCGCACCTCGGGCTCGGCGAGCACCCCGCGCCACGACATCAGTGACCACCGCGACAGACCCGACAGCGCCGACCCGACGCTGGCGAACGACAGCGAGGAGATCGCGGACCCGAACGACCCGATCGAGCCGATGGACAGCACCGATCCGACACTGCCGATCGACAACACCGAATAGGCCGATCCGATCGACAGGATCGACCCCTCGGATCGATAGGACAGAATCGAGCGGCTGCTCCGAATCGACCGAACATTCCGGGAAGAACCGTGCGTGGTCGCCATGGATCCCGGTTTACCACACCGCTCAGCCGGCGGGAACCCTGCGCGAGCACACAGCAACGCGAGCAGGACAACCATGGTCTGGCCGCCGAACGCAAACCTCCCCGCGGCTCAGGTCCGGCCTGAAGTCGCGGGGAGGCGGGAGAGCATCTCAGACGGTGAAGAAGCCGAGGGTCGGCATGAACGTGCAGGTGCGTGGTGCGGCGCCCTCGGCGGCGGTGGTGAGCGAACCCGAGATCACCGCGACCACGCGGCCGTGGCCGGTGTCGGCGATGGCCGACAGGGTGGCCGGACCGCCGGGGTTGATCTTGGCCTCGTCGGTCAGCGTCTGGATCGCGGACTGACGGGTATCGAGGTTGAGCCACTGCACCGTCATCGGCGGGTTCTGCTCGCCGGTCGGGGCCTTGGTACCGAGCGCGGTGAACACGAAACCGGCCTGTCCGGCGGCGGGTCCGGGCGGGGGCAGCTGCGCCGGACCGGCGACCGCGAGCGCGGTGCCGACCGAATCGGCGCCGTCGCCGATGCAGCCCTTGCCGATCGTCGGGTACAGGAACTGCGCGATGGCCGGGCCGTCCTGCGGGAGCTCGGGACCGCCGCCGCCGCTGCCGTCGAGGAAGGTGATGATCCGCTCGAGGGTGGCCTTGATGGCGGGCGGCAGGTTCAGCGTGGCCAGCAGTACGCGCGCCTGATCGAGCAGGGCGGTCTGTGGGCTGGCGACGTCGGCGGGGCCTGCGACCAGGCCCGCCACGGCGGGGGCGAAGGCGGCTAGCGCGTCGACAGGGACGCCTTCCGGCACCATCGGGACGCTGATCGGCGCCGCCTGTGGGGCTGGCGCGGGCGCGGCGATAGAAGCAGGCGCGGCGAGCATGGCGCCTGCCGCGATGGCGAGAGCGGTCGTTGCGATCCGCGATCCTCGGCTACGAAGCACTTGTCTAGCCGTCCTTACCTCGGTTTTGCGATGGGCGAGGGTTGTCGACCCCAACATGTCGGGGGTCACTCTAAGGACAACGCTGCCGTGTTGTACAGCCGCCGGGCCCTGAGCGGATCACCGGCCCGAACCATGTTCATCGACGCTAGCCCTGACCGGTGTTACACCTGGGGATGTTGATGCAAATGTTATCCATGGTGTCGGGGTGGCCGGTGGCCGCCGGTGGCGCGCGGGCGCCTGGTTAAAGTAGCGGAGCACCGCGAAATGGCGCGCGACGCCACCCATCCGACCGAAAGCCTGGCCTTGAACCGACACCTCCGATGGGCTCTCGCGCTGCTCGGACTGTCCGTGCTCGCCAGGCTGGCCTGGATGCTCTTCGCCCCGAACGGGCTCAATGTCGTCGATCTGCACGTGTACGTCGACGGCTCGGCCTCGCTGCTCACCGATCGGCTCTACGACTTCACCTACTCCGAGGTGACGCCGGACTTCCCGCTGCCGTTCACCTATCCACCGTTCGCGGCGCTGGTGTTCTTCCCGCTGCACTATCTGCCGTTCACCCTGGTGGCGGTCGGCTGGATGCTGGCCACGGTGGCCGCGCTCTACGGTGTGATCCGGATCAGCTTCGAACTGCTCCTCGGCGCGGCGAAGGCGAAGCAGACGCCGTGGATCACCGCGGCCGTCGGCTGGACCGCGCTCGGCGTCTGGCTGGAGCCGGTGCGAACAACGATCGACTACGGCCAGGTCAATGTGTTCCTGGTGCTCGGCGCGATGCTGGCCGTCCGCAGTGCGCGGTGGTGGATCTCGGGCACCCTCGTCGGCGTGATCGCCGGCATCAAGCTGACCCCGGCCATCACCGGTCTGTACTTCGTGGCGCGGCGGCGCTGGGCGACGGTGCTGTGGTCGGCGGGGGCCTTCGGGCTGACCGTCGCTGTGAGCTTTCTCATCAATGCCCACGAGGCGAAGCGCTATTTCGGCACTCTGCTCGGCGACGCGGACCGGATCGGCCCCGTGGGCTCGGTGTGGAACCAGTCGCTGCGCGGCGCGCTGAGCCGCATCCTGGGTTACGACGTGCAGTCCGGGCCGTGGTGGCTGGCCGCGGTCGCGGTCACGGCGGTGCTGGCGTTCTGCGCGTGGCGCACCCTCGGCCCCGACGACCGGCTCGGCACCCTGGTGCTGGTGCAGCTGTTCGGGCTGATGATCTCGCCGATCTCCTGGTCGCACCACTGGGTCTGGCTGATCCCGACCGCGCTGTGGCTGCTCTACGGGCCGCTGCGCGACGAGCGGGTCGCGCGGATCATCGCCGGGTTCTGGGTGCTGACGATGTTGGTGGGTGTGCCGTGGGTGCTCTCGTTCGCGCAGCCGACGATCTGGACCATCCCGCGCCCGTGGCCGCTGGCCTGGCTCGGCGCGGTCGACGTGATCGGCGTGTTCGTGCTGCTCGGCTGGCTGATCTGGCGCGGTCGCGAGACCTTGCGCGCTCAACTCCCCGGCCGTCGCACGGCCGAGGTGCCCGCGAGCTGACGCTCAGCCGACGAGGTCGTCGATGGTGTGCGCCATCGCCGTATCGAGCGCGGTGAGCCCACCCGCCGAGTGCGTACTCAGCGTGAAACGCAGTGTGCGCCAACGAATATCGATATCGGGATGATGATCGGCAGCCTCGGCCGCGGTGGCGACCTTGCGTACCGTCTCGATGCCGGCGAGGAAACTCGGTGCCTGCACCGTGCGGGTGATCGCGTCACCCTCGCGTGACCACTCCGGCAGGGTGGCCAGCGCGATGGTGAGTTCGGGGGCGGAGAGCAGCGGAGTACTCATACTTCGGTTGTACCCCTCCGCCTACTTGGCACGCGCCAGCTTCAACGCCTTTTTGAGATCTTTACCGCATGTTCCGGCGGCCTCGGCCTTCTTCATTCGCATGATGACGACGGGGCATTTGAAGCAGCGCGTCTTCTTCCTGCAGCACTTTTTCTTCGGCTTCAGGCTCGAGACCTTCTTCGCCTTCACCTTGCCCATGGGAGTTAGCGTAACCTAAGTACAAAGCCTGACACGAGGTCGCGGCGAAGCTACCGGTAGGGTGTAACAGGCCGCGATGCCAGATGAATGCGCGCCAAATACATCAACAGCAGGAGGATTGAGGCGTGTCGTCTTCACGCGATTTTCGCAACGTCGCCATCGTGGCCCACGTCGACCACGGCAAGACGACGCTGGTGGACGCCATGCTTCGTCAGTCGGGCGCGTTCGCTGAGCGAGCCGAACTGGTCGACCGAGTCATGGACTCCGGTGATCTCGAGCGCGAGAAGGGCATCACCATTCTCGCAAAGAACACCGCCGTCCATCGCCATAACCCCGACGGTTCTCTCACCGTCATCAACGTGATCGACACCCCCGGCCACGCCGACTTCGGTGGCGAGGTCGAGCGCGGCCTGTCCATGGTCGACGGTGTCGTGCTGCTCGTCGACGCGTCCGAGGGCCCGCTGCCCCAGACCCGTTTCGTGCTGCGCAAGGCGCTGGCGGCGAAGCTGCCCGTGATCCTGGTCGTCAACAAGACCGACCGCCCGGACGCCCGCATCGCCGAGGTCGTCTCCGAGTCGCACGACTTGCTGCTCGACTTGGCCTCCGACCTCGACGACGAGGCCGCCGAAGCCGCCGAGCTGGCGCTGGATCTGCCGGTTCTCTACGCCTCGGGCCGTGAGGGCAAGGCGTCGAAGGTCGAGCCGGAAAACGGTTCCGCACCCGACGCCGAGAACCTCGATGCCCTGTTCGAGGTGCTGATGGACTACATCCCGGCGCCGAAGAGCAACAAGGACGCGCCGCTGCAGGCCCACGTCACCAACCTCGACGCGTCGGCGTTCCTCGGCCGCCTGGCCCTGGTCCGCATCTACGCGGGCGAGCTGCGCAAGGGTCAGAACGTCACCTGGATCAACGCCGACGGCGCCAAGACGGTCAAGATCACCGAGCTGCTCCAGACGATCGGTGTCGAGCGTCAGCCCGGCGAGGTCGCCGAGGCCGGCGACATCGTCGCCATCGCCGGTATCCCCGACATCATGATCGGCGACACCCTCGCCGATCCGGAGAACCCGGTCGCGCTGCCGCGCATCACCGTCGACGAGCCCGCCATCTCGGTGGTCATCGGCACCAACACCTCGCCGCTGGTCGGCCGGGTGCAGGGCCACAAGCTCACCGCCCGCATGCTCAAGTCGCGCCTGGATTCCGAGCTCATCGGTAACGTCTCGCTGCGCGTGCTCGACATCGGCCGTCCCGACGCCTGGGAGGTGCAGGGTCGTGGTGAGCTGGCGCTGGCCATCCTCGTCGAGCAGATGCGCCGTGAGGGCTTCGAGCTCACCGTCGGTAAGCCGCAGGTGGTCACCAAGCAGGTCGACGGCAAGACCCACGAGCCGTTCGAAGAGCTGACCATCGACTGCCCCGACGAGTACCTGGGCGCGATCACCCAGCTGCTGGCCGCCCGCAAGGGCAAGATGGTGCAGATGAGCAACCACGCCGCCGGCTGGGTGCGCATGGAGTTCATCGTCCCCTCGCGTGGCCTGATCGGCTTCCGCACCGTGTTCCTCACCGAGACCCGCGGCACCGGCATCGCCAACGCCGTCGCCCACGGTTACGCCCCGTGGGCCGGTGAGATCCGCGCCCGCCACACCGGTTCGCTGGTCTCCGACCGCGCGGGCACCGTCACCCCGTTCGCGATGATCCAGCTGGCCGACCGTGGTCAGTTCTTCGTCGAGCCGGGCGCCGACACCTACGAGGGCATGGTCGTGGGCATCAACCCGCGTGCCGAGGATCTCGATATCAACGTGACCCGCGAGAAGAAGCTGACCAACATGCGCAGCGCCACCGCGGACACCTTCGAGACCATGGCCAAGCCGCTGCAGCTCGACCTCGAGCTGGCGATGGAGTTCTGCACCGAGGACGAATGCGTGGAGGTCACCCCCGAGGTGGTTCGCGTGCGCAAGGTCGTCCTCGGCGCCAACGAGCGGGCCCGCGACCTGTCGCGTCGCAAGGCTCGCGACAAGGCCGCCGCGAACTAGTCGGCAGTAGTTTCGAACGGCGTCGGGCCGGGTCCGGAAACCGGCCCGGCCCACGCCGTTGTGTGGGGCGGTAATGGGCGACCGGCAGAGGTTAGCGGGGGTGGGGGGAGTGGGCAGCGTGTGTGTGGGGGGGGGCGC